>JBDSLU010000307.1:0-14089 GCA_039916225.1 Vicinamibacteraceae bacterium | reverse complement strand
ACGCCGGCCTGGCCACGGTGGCCGCCAGCGCGTCGCGGCGCGCCCACACCAGGTAGGCGCTGACGAACGGCACGATGTAGCCGAACGAATACATCGGCGTGCCGTCCCACATCGCCTTCATGCCGAGGAGCGCGGTCGCGTGGGCATAGGCGATCGCCGCCGCGAGGAGCACGAGCGAACCGACGAGAACGAGCGGCGAGGTCATGAGCGGCCCCCTGGCGCCGCTGCCGCCACCGACGTGGCGGTCACCGCACCCGGTGCGTGCAGCGTGTCGTGGATGACCGAGAGATCGCGACCCGAGACGAAGGCGTGGGTGGGCAGGGTGAGAATCCGTTCGGCCATCGATCGTCCTCCGGGACAGTGCGCCTGGAAGGGCGCCATCAAGGCCGACAGCTCCGGGATGTCGACGATCGACGTGGGGTAGGAGCCGGTGGCGCCGATGCCCCGGACGCGGAGCCGCTCGATCAGGAGATCACGCCGCTCGCGCGTGTCGGCGAGCAGAGGGTAGCGGAGATAGACGGCCCGCCCGCCGGCCACCACCGGGACGGTGGTGAGCCCAGGCGCGCCGGCGGCAGCGTCGGCGACTCGCGCGGCGGTGGCGACGCGGGCGGCGTTGATGTCGTCGAGGCGGTCGAGCATCACCAGCCCCATCGCCGCCAGCAGGCGGTTGTACTGTTCGAACGGGATGACCGGCAGGTACGGCGTCGTCCCGAGCTGCAGCTGCGGCAGGCTGTTCGGGATCCAGTAGAGCCACGGTCGCAGCAACACCGCATAGGCCAGCAGCTTGACGGCGTCGCGGGCGGATTGCGCGGCCGCCGGCGCGGTGAGTGCCTGCGCTTCGACGCGCATGGCTGCCGCGACGTCCGGGTCGCGGGTGACGGCCAGGCCCCCCTCGATCGCCGTGATGTTCTTGCCCTTGTCGAGCGAGTAGAGCCCGGCGTCGCCCCAGGTGCCGCTCAGGCGCCCGCCGACCGAGGCGCCCATCGCCTGGGCGGCGTCGTCGACGAGGCGGACGCCGTGCGCGCGCGCCAGCGCCTCGAGGTAGGGGAGGTCCGACGGCATGCCGAACAGGTTGGTCGGCACGATGGCGAGGACGCCCCGGAAGTCGACCTGCTCGAGCGCCGGGCGATCGAAATCGAGGGTGCGCGGATCGACGTCCACGACGCGGACCCGCAGGCCGGCGCTCAGCACCGAGGCGGCGACGGTGTAGCAGGTGTAGCTGGGGATGACGACCTCGGTGCGCTCGGCCGGGCCGAGGCGCGCCAGCGCCCGGAGCACGAGGACGAGAGCGGCGCGCCCGGTCACCGTCGGCGTGCACTGCGTCACGCCCATCCGGTCGCAGATCGCGGCGGCCAGCCGATCGACCGCATCCGGCGTGGTCGCCGCCCGCGCCGCCCACCGGCCGAGGGTGCCGACGCCGATCGGCGTCCCGGCCGGCGCCACGTGGCGCATCACGGGATGCACCTTGCCACCATCGGGCCGAGGATCTGCGTCCAGCGGATCGGCATCTCGCGCCACACCTGGATGGCCAGTTGGTACTTGGGATTCTTGACGTTCAACTGCGGCAGCGGCCGCCCCGCCTTCAGCACGTAGTACCAGTACAGCTGCATCGCGTAGGCGTTCCATTTCTTCTTGAACGCCTCGGCGCCGGAGTCGGCACTCGAGCGGCCGAGATGGTACTTGCGATGGCCGTGCTCGCTGGCCCACTTGAGGATTTCCCAGTAGAGCACGTAGCCGACATACTGCCGGCGGAACTGCTCGCGCATGCCGAGCCACATGCCCTCGGCGGTCCCACCGAAGCGGCCCGACATCTGCGCGGCGGCAGGTTCGCCATCGCGATAGATGACCGTGATCCAGGAGCGCGCGTCGCCCAGCGCGGCCATGACGCGCTCGAAGTAGCGCTTCGAATAGATCGGCGTGCCGAGATCGCGCCAGCTCTCGGAGAGCACCCGATAGAAGTCGTCGAGGAGTTCCGGCCCGCCGTGCCGGGCGACGAAGCCTTCCTTCTCGGCCTTCCGGATGTCCTGGCGGTGCGACGACTTGAACTTCGTCCACATCGTCTCGGGATCGGCGGGGAGGTCGACCGTGAGGCTGATCTTGTGCTGCAGTGACGGATAGGGTCCGGGGAGCGTCCGCACGCTGCGAATCTCCACGTAGTCCATCTCTTCACGCGCGGTGACGCGGGCGCCCTCGCCGAGCAGCGCCTCGTCGATCTCCACGGCGTCGGACGCCGGTCCGCCGAAGTTGACGAACGGCATCGAGCAGCCGATGTTGCCGAACAGGCGGGTCCTCACCTGGACGATCGGGAAGATGCCGCGAATGGTGTCGCCGTCGACGGCGGCCAGGGCGATGGTGCGGTGGCCGAGCACCTCGAGGTTGACGTCGTTCCAGGCCCAGAGGTGATAGAGCGAGGCATGCGGACAGGCCTCGGCATACGCGTCCCAGCGCGAGCGCCAGCTCGCGTCGCACTCGATGATCGTCACGCCGATCCTTCCCGTGCGCGCCCGCTCGGCGTCACGCGTCGACTCTCGGTCCGGCCAGAGCGCGGCGATCGATCTTGCCCGTCGCCGTGCGCGGCATCGCCTCGATGAACTCGACGCGTCGCGGAATCATGAAGTCCTCGAGAAAGCGGGCGCAGTGGCGCGAGACGTCCTGGCCGGTCAGTCCGGCATCGACTCGCTGGACGATGTAGGCGGCGACCGCGTTGCCGAGGAGATCGTTCGCTTCCCCGATCACCGCCGCTTCGACGACGCCGGGCAGGTCGTAGAGCACGTTCTCGACCTCGCGCGGGCTGACCTTCTCGCCCCGGCTCTTGATCACGTCGTCCTTGCGGCTGACGAAGTAGAGAAAGCCGTCCGCGTCCATCCGGAAGATGTCCCCTGAATACAGGACTCGTTGCCCGAAAGGGCCGGGACGCAGCGCCTGGGCCGTCTCGTCGGGACGGTTCCAGTAGCCGGACATGACGTTCGAACCGCGCACCACGAGCTCGCCGGTGCCGGTCGTCGTCGGTCGCCCGTCCTCGTCGACCAGCGTGACCTCGACGTTGGGCATCGCCCTGCCGACCGACAACGGCCGCCGATCGACTTCTTCCGGCGGCAGGTAGGCGACGCGCTTGCATTCGGTGAGGCCGTACATCGAATACAGGCGCGCCTGGGGCAGCCAGGCCCGGATCGCGGTGATGTGGGGCGTCGGCAGCGCCGCGCCGGTGTTGGTGACGTAGCGCAGATCCGGCAGGCGGTACTGCGTCAGATCGATTTGCACCAGGAGGGCCGAGATCGTCGGCACGATGGGGAAGCCGGTCGCGCGCTCGGTCCGCAGCAGTTCGAGGACCGTGAGCGGATAGGTGAAGTTCCGGCCGAGGAGGACGCGCGCGCCCACCCGGAAGGCCATCAGCACCTGGTAGAGCCCGTAGTCGAAGGACAGCGGCAGGACGTTGAAGATCACGTCGTCCGCGGTGTTCTCGAGATAGGTCGTGATCGAACGGGCCGCGCTGGTCATGTTGAGGTGCGTCAGCATGACGCCCTTCGGCACGCCAGTGGAACCCGACGTGTAGACCAGCGCCGCGAGGTCGATGTTCAGCCCGCGGGGTGGTGTCAGCGGCGCCGATGGTGCCGAGACGATCGCGTCGAGCCACAACACGATCTCGGCGCCGGCGATCGGCGCTGGCGTGGCGGCTCCGGCGAGGATCAGTCCCTTGAGCGACGGAGCCGCGGCGAGCGCCTCGGCGACGGATCCTTGGCGTCGGGAGTCGGCGACCAGCACCAGCGCGCCCGAATCGCGCAGGATGTAGGCGAGCTTGGCCGGCTTCATGGTCGGATTGACCGCCACGAACACGGCGCCCGCCTTCATCGTCCCGAAGATCGAGACGACCGCCGCCACCGAGTTGTCGAGGTGGATGACGACGCGATCGCCCCGGCCGACGCCGATGTCTTGCAGGGCCCTGGCGAAACGCGTGGCCTGCGTGTCGAGCTCGGCATAGGTGACGCGCTGGCCTTCGCAGACCAGGGCCACCTTGTCCGGAAGGCGCGCGGCGCTTGCTTCGAGGAACTGCTCAACCCGCACGGGGGCTCCTACGCGGCTCGCTTCCGCTCGACGAACGTCGCCAGCTGGTCGATCGAGTCGAGGTTCACCGGCAGCACTTCGGCGTCCTCGACCGTGATCGCGTAGGTCTGTTCGAGGAAGGCGATCAGCTCCAGGACGCCGGTCGAATCGATGACGCCGGTCTCGAGGAACGACTGGGCGTTGGTCAGCGTGTCGCCGCCCTGGCCGAACATGAAGTTCCCGATGATGAAGGTCCGCAGTTCCTGCCGAATCGTGTCCATCGTGTAGTGTCCTCGAGCAATCCGCTGTCGAAAGCGTCGGTGTCGTGCTGGTGTGACGAACGCGTCAGGGCGCGACCGGCGCCGTCTCTTCGGGCGCTGGCGCATCGATCGCCAGCGGCAACGTGGTGGTCAGTGGCGGCGCGTCGACACCGGCCATCAGCGTGTTGGCCACGCTGTTCCAGGAAAACTCCTGCAGCAGCCGTCGCAGCCGCGGCTGGGTGCGTCCCAGCTGGTTGTAATGACGGAGCCGGCTCTTGAGCGGGCCCGGAAGCCGCGGGTGGTCGGGATCGATCTCCCACGGGTGCAGGTAGAAGATGGCCGGCTGCTGCTCGGCGGCCGCGTAGCGGCGAATCGCCCAGGACGTCACGGCGTAGGGCACGAGGCGGAAATAGCCGCCGCCGATGGGGACCCGCGCCGAGCCGATGCTGGCCGTGCAGCCAGGCAGCTCGATGATGCTGCTGCCCGAACGGTGGATCACGTGCGGATGCCGGGGCGCGTCGGGGATCCCGTAGACGTCGTGGTGGATCGGGAAGATGCTCGCGTCGTAGTCGTAGCCTTCCTCGGCGAGCACGTCGAGCGCCCACAGCGAGCGTTCCACGATCGACCAGCTCGGGGCCCGGAAGCCACGGACCCGGACACCGGCCGCCGACTCGATGACGTCGCGGGCGCGCCGCAGATCGTCGCGGAACTCCTCCGGCTTGAGGTCGTAGACGAGACGATGCCAGTAGCTGTGCGAGGCCACTTCATGGCCTTCGCGGGCGATGCGAGCGACCAGATCGGGATGCCGCTCGGCCACCCAGCCGAGGACGAAGAACGTGGCGTGGGCGCGGTACTCGGCGAAGAGGTCGAGCAGCCGCTCGGTGTTGCGCACGACGCGGCTCTCGTGGTTGGGCCAGTCCGACGGCGACACGACCCGCGCGAACGCGTTGACGTGGAAGTAGTCCTCGACGTCGATCGTCATCACGTGGACCGGACGTGACGGCGTCTTGACCGGGACGACGGGCGGCAACGGATGGGAAGCGTACACAGGCACTCGCTAGGAACCGCGTCGGACGACCACCGTCTTGATCGTCTCGAGAATGATGAACAGGTCGAAGGCGATGGACTGGTGCTTGATGTAGTAGAGGTCGTACTGCAGCTTCTGCAAGGCGTCATCGACGGTGGCGCCGTAGGCGTGGCGGACCTGCGCCCAGCCGGTCAGGCCCGGCCGCTCGGAGTGCCGCTGGCCGTAGAAGGGAATCTGCTCGCTCAGCTGCGAGACGAACTCGGGCCGTTCCGGCCGAGGCCCGACGAAGCTCATGTCGCCGCGCAGGACGTTCCACAGCTGCGGCAGCTCGTCGATCCGGGTCCGGCGCAGGAGGCGTCCGACGCCGGTGACGCGCGGGTCGTTGGCCTGCGACCACACGGCGCCCGAGGCCGCTTCCGCGTCCTGGCGCATCGACCGGAACTTGTGGACCGTGAAGAGCCGGCCGCGGAGGCCGACGCGGTTCTGGTGATACAGCGCCGGGCCCTTGGAGCTGAGACGGACGGCGAGGCCGGCGATGAGCATGATCGGCAGCAGCAGGAGCAGGCCGACGGCCGCCAGCACGATGTCGAGGGTGCGCCGGCTGGCCGATAGGGCCGCCGACTTGCGGAAGCCCTCCGAGAAAATCAGCCAGCTGGGTCGCAGATTCTCGATGGCGATCTTGCCGGTGTAGCGCTCGTAGACGGAGGCCAGGTGGTCGAAGTTGACCCCGTCGTTCAGTTTCATGGTCAGCAGGTCGTTCATCGAGAACTTCCCGCGCGCGTCGGCCAGGCTGACGACCACGCGATCGACGTTGCGCTCCCGCACGATCCGCGGGATGTCGGCGATGGTGCCGATCACGCCCGGGTTCAGCACCGGCATGCCGACCCGCGACTCGTCGGCGTCGATGAAGCCCACCAGGTCGACGCCGAGGCCGTTGCGCCGCTCGTAGAGCTCACGGGCCAGTTCGACGGCCGCGCCACTCGTACCGACGAAGAGCAGGCGTTCGGTTGGTCCCAGCCGCTTCGACAGCCAAGCGAACGTCAACCGCCACACGACGATGACCGTGATGATGAGGAGGCTGGCGATGAGCACGACGCCGCGCCCGATGACCAGCTCCGGAATCCAGTAATAGAGGGGCCCGAGCGCCAGCGAGGCGGCTCCGAGGGCCTGCAACAGCCCGACGATGAGATCGCGATGACTGTGCGCGCCGCGCGAGTCGTACAGGTCGCAGTAGTGCAGCGTGAGCTGGATCACCAGCGTGACCAGCAGCGCCCGCCACAGCACCGGCCAGCCGAGGACGATCTCGGCGTTCTCCGGGCCGAACCGCACGAGGGCAGCCACGAGGACAGCCGTCACGATCAGCAGACCGTCGACGACGACGAGTGACAGACTGCGCCAGGTGACGCCTGAGATGAGTGCCCGCATGGACCGAATCAGCCTTTGGGCGGTTCGACGGGATGCGCGTAGTAGCGCGCCCCCGCTTCATCGTCGGGCCGTGTGTCGGTGTCGTTCAGGACCACGCCCAGGATACGTTCGCGACCGAAGGCCTCGACGGCCTTGAGCACCGTCGGGTGCGCCGTCTGGCCAGCGCGAATGACCATCAGCGCGCCGTCGACCATCGTCCCGACGATGCCGGCGTCGGCGAGGAGACCGATCGGCGGCGTGTCGAGGATGACCCAGTCGAAGCGCGCGCTCGCTTCCTCGAGGATGTGCCGCATGCGCGTCGACGTCAGGCCGCTCATCGGATCCGGATCCGGACGGCCGGCCGGCAGCAGCGTCAGCGTCGGCGTGATCTTCACCGCACAGAGCTGGCCTTCGGTGTCGCTCTTCAGGCCGTCGTTCAGGCCGGCGACGTTCGGGACCTGGAAGACGTCGTGCAGCGACGGCCGCCGCAGGTCGGCGTCGATCAGCAGCACCTCGCGTCGATACGACTCGCTCAACGTCAGCGCCAGATTCGCCGCGGTCAGCGACTTGCCTTCCGAGGCGTTGGCGCTGGTGATCATGATCACCTTCAGCTTCTGGATCAGCTGTGCGTGGTGCAGCGTCGCGGCCAGCCGCCGGAACTGCTCGGCGAGCAGCGGCGGCGATCCCTTGCCGACCACCAGGCGTTCTTCGATGTCCCGCTTGAAGCCGCGGAACAGCGCCATCGGTTCGGACTTCAGGGTCCCGCCCGACGACGGCGTCGCCCCGTCGGACGACGGCGTCGGCGGCGTCTCGGTTGGGTTCGGCGTCGATACCTGCGTCACCGTGAACGACCACGGCGAGACGAACGCCTCGTCGGACGGCGACGGCGGCAAGACCGCCGGGACGGTCGGCTGATCGCCACCGTCTTCGTGTTCTGCTGCGCGTCGCAGGGCTTCTTCGATTCGACCCATCTCGGCCTCCTGTGGTGTAGATGCCTGTATGGGCTAGGCGACGTAGCGCCACAACTGGAGCGCTGCGGCGACGCCAGCGCTCGCGACGAGCACGCCGGCGACGGCGACGGCGACCATACGCTGGCGCTTGGCGGCGGCCCGGAGATCCGCGGCCGTCGGCAGGTGCGGCACCACGGCCAGCACGGGCAGCGACAGGGCCGTCCGCACGTCGGCCTCGCCGCGATAGGTGGTGTCCATGAATTCGAGCAGCCCGGCGAGGGCCAGGCCGACGAGGATCCCCAAGGCCAGGCCACCGGCGTTGATCACGAGGCGCTGCGGACTCTTCGGCTTGGTCGGCACGCGCGGCGGATCGAGGACGCGGAACTGTTCACCGATCTGCCGGCGTTCCAGGTTCGCGGAGACCTTGGATTCTTCGCTCTTCCCCAGCAGGCCGCGGTAGGTCTCCTGCAGCGTGTCGTAGTCGCGGCTCAACGAGATCCATTCCGATTCCAGGCCCGGCACCGATTCGATGCGGCTCTGGTAGTCGGCGACCGTTCCGCGGAGCCGGCGCTCTTCCGCTTCCTTGACCGCGATGGTGCGGCTGAGGCCATCGAGCTCGGCGCGCAGGCCACTGATGCGTTCGCGGCGTCGCGTCTCTTCGGTCGTGATAGGCGCGCTGTGCGTCGAGCCGCCGCTCGGAGTCTGCGCTTCGGCTTCGGCCTTCTTCTCGAGGTCGGCGATGATCGACTTGGTGCGCTTGATGTCCGGGTGCTCGGCCGTGAGCCGCAATTCCAGCCGCGCGAGCTGCTGTTTCGCCGCTTCGAGCTGCTGTTTCGCCGTCGCGCCGGCCAGCGGGTCGGCGTTCGCGGACTGACCCGGCACCGGGGCCGGTGGCGCCGCCGCGATGGCTGCCTGCTCGGAGACCGCGTCGTTGTAGATGCGCTCGGTGACGAGCTTGCGACCGCGATCGGTCTCGAGCGACGCCACCAGGCTCTGCAGCTGCATCTGCGTGCTCTGGATCGCCGTCATATTGGTCTGCATCTGCGACGGCAGGCGGCCGGAGTGGAGCTCGCGGAACGTCTCGAGCTTCTTCTCCTGGGCTTCCAGCCGGTTGCGCGCGTCGGCGAGCTGCGAGTCGATGAACTCGTTGGTCGAGTCGGCCTGCATGCCGCGCAGGCGCGAGTTCTCGGCGATGAACCAGTTGGCGAGCTGCTCGGTGACCCGCATGGTCGTCTGCGGATCGGGGTGGGTGAAGACGATCCGGAACGAGTCCGTGTCGGCGATCCGCCCGGCCACCTTGCGGCCCGGCGTCACGATCACGTCGATGTCGCCGCGCAGCTTCGCGACGAGATCCTCCATCGGGACGGTCTTGCGCTCGGCGGAGAACAGGTCGAGCTGGGTGATCACGTCCTCGAGCCGCGTGCGGCTCATGATCTGCTGCGTGATCTGCTTGAGGCGCTCGTCGAGGTCGGTCGTCACCGTCGACTTGACATAGCTGTCCGGCACGCGCTGCGGCACGATCTGGATCAGCGTGTCGGACTGGTACCGGTTGGGGAGAAAGCGCGAGACCATCAGGGCCCCGAACGCGCAGACGAAGACGGGCGTGATCAGGTACCAGCGACGGCGCTTCACGATGCGCAGGATGTCGTCGGCCGCAAAGGTCTTTCCGGGCAGCATGATGGATCCTCTCCGCTGACGACTTCAGGAGCGGCCGGAGCGCCCGCCGGAGCGCTCGGCGATGTAATTGCCGATCAGAGGCAGCCAGATGGTGACGCCAGCGCGGATCGTGTTGCGGCTCGACCCGGGCGGGAACGTAGAGGGCAGGTCACCGGTGTTGGTGAACTCGTACTCGTAGTAGTCGTAGCTGAGGGTCGCCGCGAACCGGCGGTTGAAGGCCCAGCGCGCCGTCGACGACCAGGTGAGCGTCTGATTCTTGGCGCGGCCGCCGGCCGCCGCCGCCGTGGTGCCGGTCGAGAGCCCGGCGCTCGCGTCGAGCTCGAGACGCGAGCCGACCACGCCGCCGAGGCCGAAGGT
Organism: Vicinamibacteraceae bacterium; assembly: GCA_039916225.1. Taxonomy (GTDB): domain Bacteria; phylum Acidobacteriota; class Vicinamibacteria; order Vicinamibacterales; family Vicinamibacteraceae; genus JBDSLU01. Next base: position 4,373 of record JBDSLU010000307.1, on the reverse strand, counting down.
GAACGCGTCGGTGACGAAGGACTCGGTCGTCACTTCGGGTAGCACCGTCGTCCCGCGGCGGTAGTTCAGGGTCAGGTCCCAGGCCCGGCTGAGATCGAGCTGGACGGCGGCCTCGCCGAACGGCGACCAGTAGTCGACCGGCGTGCGGCGCAGGGACACGCTGCCGAGCGTGCGCACGTACTGGGCGCCAACGCTGCTCGTGAGCTGCAGACGCCGGGTCCGCGAGAACACTTTCTCGATCTGCGGGCCAGCACTGATGGTGTGCTCGGTCAACGGCCGAATACCGTCGGCGTCCTGATAGCGGCCGTAGTTGTAGTCGTAACTGGTCTGGAACGACACCCGCCGGTTGAATGGGTGCGTCAAGTCGACCGCGGCCCGATGATTGTCGGAATTGCCGGGCACGTCGTCGCCGGTCGGATAGCGGCGGGCGACGAAGCCGTAGCTGACGTTGACGGTGTCACGCCGCGACGCGGCCAAGGAATAGTCGAGCCCGGTCTGCGTCGACCATGACCGCTGTTCGGTGAGGCCGGTGCTGGTGTTCGAGCCGGGGAGTGGGGCGGGTGAGGCCAGGCCGTCGAGGACGGACAGCGCGCCGAGCGTGAAGAGCGGGTCGAAACTGACACGCTGGCTGGCCCGGAACGAATCGCGGGTTCGGACCTTCGTCGCGCCGGCGACGCTCATCGTGCCGCCCTTGACGAAGCCGACCCCGAGGTCGCCGTAGCCGGTGCCGTAAGCGCTGCCGTCGAACATGAACGAGCGCTCGAGCTTGCCGCGGTAGTAGTGCAGGTCGAGCTGACCCTGCCCCAGATAGCCGTCCCGGCCTTCCTGGCCGTTCGGCGTGCTCGAACCGCCCAGCGCCGCCGCGGCGAGGTTGTCGTCGTAACCGGCGACGAGCGACGTGGTGATCGTCAGTTCCTGTCGGGTCCGCGTGGGATCCGGCACCGACGTGCCGCCGAAGAGGCCACGGTAGCCGCGCGGCGCGCGCGGCTGTTGCGGGCTCTGCGCCTCGACCCGCGCGGCCGCGGCCGCACCGAGCGCGAGGACGACGGCAGCGGCAATCAGGCGCGGACGTATGCCCGTGCGCGGGTTCGCCATGCCAAGGCGGAAACGGATCACGGAATCACCACCGTATCGCCGGGCCTGAGCACGATGTTCTGCGTGACGTTCTTCCCCTTGGAGACTTCGCTGTAGTTGAACTTGAACGTCTGCGGCTTGCCGCCCTCGTTGCGGAGCACCGTGATGCCCTTGCGATCGGCGTACTCGTTGAGGCCGCCGGCAACCGAGATCAGCTGCATGATGGTCATCTGTCCGCTGACCGGGTATGGACCAGGTCGCGTGACTTCGCCGGTGATGAAGACGTTGCGGCTGTTGATGGTCCGAACGGTGACCGTCACGTTGGGATCGGCGATCAGCTTGCTGGCCGCCTGCTGAATCTGCAGGCGCAGCTGATCGGGGCTCAAGCCAGCCGCCTTGATGTCCTGCAGCAGTGGCAGCGTGATCATCCCGTCCGGCCGCACCGTGACGTCGCCAGTCATGTCGGCGTCGCGCCAGAACACGATGCCCAGGACGTCGGCCGGGCCGATGACGTAGTCGGTCGGAACCGGCAGGCCCGTCGTGGCGGCGTTGGCCGGCGCGGCCGGCGGGCGGGACGTGTTCGGCGCACCCTGCGCTCCAGCCGCCGGCGGCCGGACGGCCGACGGGGTCTGGGCTGCCGCTGACGCCGGAAGGCACAGGGCGAGCAGCAGGATGCCGGTCACAGCGGACGGGCGAAGGGCGACGGGCATTGGGCTCATATTCCTCACCAGCGGGCCTCGGTCGGGGTCATTCTTCCGTTCAACGAAATCGGCCAGGGCCGGAGAACACGGTTGCACGATCAGAAGAACAGAAACTTGCGCTTCTTCGGGGCCACCGCCGCCGTCTGGCCGGCCATGGTGCCAACGGCCTGGCCCGCCTGCGGCGCGACCGACTCACTCGGACCGTGGTCGGCGACCGGTCGATAGGCCTCGGGGAGCCCGCGGTCGAGACCGGCCGCGCGCCGTGAATCCTGCAGGCTCTCGCTGGACTGCCGCGGCAGGATGCCGAAGTCGAAATCGCGGCCGACGTCGCGCACCGTGTCGGCATCGACCGGCTTGGTCCCGGCCGCGAAGCCGCCGACCAGGGCGTTGTCGCACAGCACGTTGATGATGCGGGGCAGTCCGGTGGACAGCTCGTAGACCGCCATCACCGCGTTCTTGGTGAAGATCTCGCTGACCACGCCGCCGGCGATGCGCAGGCGGCCGGCGATGTAGGCCGCGGTCTCTTTCAGATCGAGCGGCGCCAGTTGCGCCCGCAGGGTGATCCGCTGTTTCAGCTGCCGGAGCGACTGCTCGTTCAGTCGATCGGCCAGTTCGGGCTGGCCGACCAGAACCAGATTCAGGAGCTTCACCGTCGACGTCTCGATGTTGGCCAGGAGCCGGACCTCTTCGAGCAGGTCGTAGGGGAGGCTCTGGGCTTCGTCGATGATCAGCGTGGTCAGGCCACCCGCTTCGTGCCGCTCGTAGACGTCGCGCTGGAACTCGGTGAGGAACCGCGCCTTGGACTGGACGCAGCTGTCGTCGAGACCGAAGCCGCGAGCGATGAACTCGTAGAACTCCTGGCGCGTCAGGGTCGGATTGGTCAGCAGGACGTTCCGGTTCTCGGGCCGGCGCTCTTCGTTGAGCGCGGCGCGCAGTACCGTCGTCTTGCCCGTGCCCGCGTCGCCGAGGAGGACGGTCAGCCCGCGCGGGGCCGACAGGCCGTAGCGCAGCGTGCTGAGCGCCTCGCGGTGGCGGGGCGTCAGGAACAGGAAGCGGGGGTTCGTCGTGAGATCGAACGGCCGCTCTTGGAGTCCGTAGAACGTCTCGTACATGGGAGAGGTCCTACTGACGGAACTCTTTGAAGGGAAGCTGGCAGTCGTGCTTCCGGAGGAAATTCAGGAACTTCTTGTAGTCGGCCGACTCGATGTTGAACAGCTTGCAGACGATCTTGTAGTTGCCCTTGGCTTCTTCGAGGCCCTTGCGAATCACGTCGCGGACATTCTGCCGCGTGATCTCGCGCGCCATGTAGAGCGGGTAGACCGCCGTCCAGAACGATTCGCGGTCGTCCCGTAGCCGCTTGTACAGGTCGTCGACGACAGTCTTGCGACGCTCGCGCTTCGGCTTGAGGCCGAGGCCGCCGCCCTTGGTCCGGATTTCCGTCGGCAGGTCGTCGGGGCGCACCTGCTCGTGCCGACCCGTGACGATCAGCCGCTCGATGACGTTCTCGAGCTCGCGGACGTTGCCCGGCCACGGGTAATCGCACAGCGCCTGGAACGCGTCCGGCTCGATGCCCTTGACCAGATAGGTGGTGCCGTTGGTCGTCGTGAAGCGCGACAGGAAGTACTGGATCAGGCCCGGGATGTCTTCCTTGCGCTCGCGCAGGGGCGGAACCCAGAAGTGGATGACGTTGAGGCGGTAGTAGAGATCCTCGCGGAACTGGCCTTGGGCAATCAGGTCCTGGAGGTTGCGGTTGGTGGCCGCGACGACCCGGACATCGACTCGGCGTCCGGCCCGCTCGGATCCGACTTTCTGCAGTTCGCCGGTTTCGAGGAACCGCAGCAGGAGACCCTGCATGCGTAGGGTCATCTCGCCGACTTCGTCGAGGAAAATGGTACCTTCGTCGGCAGTTTCGAGCTTGCCCGGCTTGTCGCGATAGGCGCCGGTGAAGCTGCCCTTGACGTGCCCGAAGAGCTCCGATTCGAGGAGCGTCTCCGGCAGGCCGGCGCAGTTGACCGCGATGAAGGCGCGCTCGGCCCGCGGGCTGTTGGTGTGAATGGCCCGGGCCACCAGCTCCTTGCCGACGCCGCTCTCACCGGTGATGAGCACCTTCGCGTCCGACCGGGCGATGCGCTCGATTTCCTGACGCAGCTCCAGCATCGGATGGCTGGTGCCGATGAGGTGGGCCTGTTCGGGACTTCGCATAAGTGTGCTCGGTGGCGGGTCGACGGGGTCCGCTCGCCGCCTCGAGTTTTAGCAACTTTGCCGCCAGGAAGCCGACATCGCGGCTGACCTCCGGGAAGTCGAAGCGCTCAGATAGTTTAGACTACTCTCGGACCAACGAAAGTCCTGGGACGATATCACAAAAATCCCGGCTTAGGCTGACAAATGTCATGATTCGGACGACTACTGGCGCCCCGGAGCTGCCTTTGTCCGTGCTCCGGGCGGCCTATGTCGACGGGTGGTTCCCGATGGGCGAGCAGGGCACCCGCCTCATCGAGTGGTTTTCGCCGGATCCCCGCGGGATACTTCCACTTACGGCGTTTCACGTTTCCGCGCGGCTTGGCCGGACGCTGCGCTCGAGACGCTTCGACATCCGCA
>JBDSLU010000306.1:0-14743 GCA_039916225.1 Vicinamibacteraceae bacterium | reverse complement strand
AGCGGCGCCGCCTTCTCGACGCTGGTCGTGTCGGACCAGGCGGTCGTCGTCGATCGCACCATGACGTGGGGGCTGAACGGCCGCTACGGCAGCCACGCCGAGTCGTCGCTGGCGTCGCCGGCGCTCGACTGGTACTTCGCCGAGGGCGCCACGCATGGCGGGTTCGACCTCTTCTACCTGATACAGAACCCGAGCGACCAACCGGCCCAGGTCACCGGCCGCTATCTGCGCGGTCCGGTCGGCGTCGGTCCGCCGGTGACGCGCCAGTACACCGTCGGCCCGCAGCAGCGCCTGACCATCAACGCCGACTTCATCCCCGGCCTCGAGGCGGCTGACGTCGCCGGCGAGTTCCACAGCACCAACGGCACGCCGATCATCGTCGAGCGCGCCATGTACCTGAGCCGCGGCGAGGAGCTGTGGACGGCCGGCATCGACGGCACCGGTGTCACCGCGCTCGGCCTGAACTGGTTCCTGGCCGAAGGCTCGACTGGCACCTTCTTCGACACCTTCGTCCAGGTCGCCAACCCGTCGGCGAGTGTGGCGAACATCCAGGTGACCTTCCAGCTGCCGTTCGGCGCGCTCCCCATCCAGCGGGCGTTCATGGTGCCGGCCCAGGGCAGGCTGACCATCCCGGTCGACCAGGTCGACCCGGCGTTGGCCGCGACGTCCATGTCGATGAGGGTGACCTCGACCAACAACGTGCCGGTCGTCGCCGAGCGATCGATGTGGTGGCCCGGCAGCGCCACCACGTGGTACGAAGGCCACGCCACGCTGGCGACCAACACGACCGGCACCGCGTGGGCGGTCGCCGACGGCGAGACGGGCGTCGGCGACAACGCCCGCACCTACCTGCTGGTGGCGAGCGGCGCCAGCGCGACGAGCGATTCCCTGCGCGTGACGCTGGTCCGCGACGGCGGGCCGGCGATCGAACGCGTCTACACCGATGCGCTGACGCCGAACAGCCGGCTCACCATCGACCTGAGCAGCGCCTTCCCGGACATCATCGGCGAACGGGTCGGCGTCATCCTCGAGTCGATGGGCCAGAACTCGGGTGGAGCGGTGACGCCAATGCCAATCGTCGTCGAGCGCGCGATGTACAACGACGTCGGCGGCGTGTTCTGGTCGGCCGGCTCGAACATGGTCGCGACCCGCCTTCGCTGATGGTCGACCGGCCAGCGTCGGCGTGAAGCCTGGCCGACGCCGACCTACGGCTGTTTGGCGTCGTCCGACAGCGTGAAGTTGACCGTGACGGTGCAGATCACGGGCACCGGCGCGCCGTTCTGCAGCGTCGGTGTGTAGCGCCACTGCCGCACCGCGTCGAGAGCCGCGCCATCGAGGATGGGGATCGAGCGCAGCACCCACGCTTCGGCGACGCTCCCGTCCGGGGCGATCTTCGCCTCGATGATGACGATCCCCTGCACGCGGGCGTCCTGCGCCTCCTGGGGGTAGACCGGGTTCACGTTGAGGATTTTCTGCGGCGCCCTGATCTGCCCGCCGACGCGCAGGGTCCCGTCGTCCGCGGGTCGCGCGTCCCGGCGCGCGTAGAAGGTTCTGACCGGGCTGGGCTCTCCGGTGAAGCCCGAGAGCGGCTTGGCTGCGCCGACGGTCACCTGGCCGGCGGTGAGATCGAACCGCGCGTCCAGCCGGGCAATGGCCGGCGCCGCGGCCGGCGGCGCGAACCGCCACTGTGTCAACGCGGTCGACGCCGCCTTCAGTATCAGGTCGAGGTCACGGACCATTGTGGCTCCGGCGACGACGCGACGAGGTGAAGACTCGGTGGCGGTAATGCTTCCGGCGGTGATTCGGCCCAGTAGAGGCTCGACCGAGGTGAGGTCCGTGGCGGAGAACGACAGCCCGTTCGCATCGTTGCGCATCGCGAACGACACCGGGCGCACCGCCGTGACCTCGCCCTGCGCGTCGACGACCAGGTCGAACAGGATCGTGGCGCTCGTCAGCTCCGACGACAGGCCGCCAGGCACATCGAGCGCGACGCGATGCGCCACCGCGAGCTGCCCTGGCGCGGCGGCCGGAACGCCAGATCCCTCGGACGCCTGGACGACCGCCAGCGGCCACGCCGACACGGCAACGGCACCGCTGCCGAGCAGAACACCCAGGACCAGGACTCCACCAACCGCGAGACGGACACGGGACATGACGACCTCCTCTGTGAGCGCAACCAGACGCCGCGCCAGATGGCGGCGGCGCAGGAACCCGGCCAGCAGCGGCGGCGCCGAGGGGGCGTCCGCCGCCGCGAACAACGCGTCCATGTAGGCGCGACGGGCGCCCGTGGCCGCCACCGTCAGGCGATCCACCACCTGCTCACGCGCCAGCTGCAGCTCGCCGACGAGCCACCAGACCGCAGGGTGGAACCACAGCACGGCGAGGATGCCTTCTTCCACCAGCACCCACGGCCAATCGCGGCGCCGCACGTGCAGCAGCTCGTGACAGAGCACCGCGGTCCGCTGTTCGACCGAGGCCTCGCGCAGCGTGACCGGTAGTAGCACCACCGCGGGCGACACGCCGAAGGTGACCGGCTGCGCGAGGCCGGGGGCGAAGTGCACCCGCGCCCGCGTGCCGAGCTCCGTCTGCAGGGCGTCGAATTCACCCGTCGTCTCGGCCGCGGGCAGCCGGCGCGTCAGCCGTGAGAGCCTGACGAGGCCGACGCCGAGCCAGAGGAAGCGCAGCACGATGCCGGCGGCGACGACGCCACCGACGAGGGCACCCCACGGCAGCCCGTCTGGCACGCGCGCCTCGATGGCCTCGACGAAGCCGGCAGGCGCGCCGGCCAGCGAGACAGAGGGCAGCTCGGGCGGCGTCGTCCGCACCAGCGCCTGCAAAGGGAGGAGGAAGAGCGCCAGCAGTGCAATGCGGCAGGCGGCGAGACGGAAGGCGGGGGCGAGCCGCACGACGGACAGCGTGAGCGCCAGCGCGCCGATCACGAGCGCCGCCTGGGCGGCGTAGAGCATCAGGTTGGCGAGGGTCAGGGCCGGCATCTCACGCCTCCCCGTCCCGCCCGCCGGTCTTTGCGGGCGTCTTCTCGATCAGACGGCGCAGCTCGGTCCGCTCCTTGGCCGTCAGCGCCTCGGAGGTCGCCAGGTGCAGCAGCAGCGGCTGCGCCGCCCCGTCGAAGACGCGGTTGACGAAGTCCTTCACCATCGCCCCCATCACCTGCTGACGCGACCGCATCGGCGTGTAACGGAAGGCGCGGTCCTCGCGGGCCTTCTCGAGGAAACCTTTGCCCTCGAGGATGTTCATCGTGGTCATCACGGTGGTGTAGGCCAGCGCCCGGCCTTCGCGCAGCGTCTCGTAGACGTCGCGCACCGTGGCGCTCCCCTTCTTCCAGACCACCTTCATCACCGCGAGCTCCTGCGGCGCCAGTGTCGACTCGATTCGCTTGACCATCTACTAAGTATTTAGTACTTACCAGGCCGTAGCTGTCAACAAGAAAAAAGCCCGGCGGCTGTCGAGCCCCCGGGCTTCCGTTCTTCAGGCGTCCAGACGACGCCGACGTCGTACGGGACGGACTAGTGCGTCGTGGCGGCCGGCTCGGACTCGTCCGACTTCGGCGACGCCTTCTTGAGGCCCTGGATCTGCAGACCCGAGACCTCCTGCGGCTTGGCTTCACCCAGGACGTGCTGGCGATACAGGCGCGCCATGCGGTCGTCCTCGGCCTTCTTCTTCATGTCGTCACGGGCGCGCAGCTTCTCTTCGCGGGCGTTCTTGGCGATGCCCTTGTCGTCGAGGTCGGTCTGCTTGCCCTTGGCGACGGCGTCGGCGTCGAGGATCAGCGTGTGCGCCTGCGGCGTCAGCTCGACCGACTTGCCGCCGGCGTAGATGGCGTGGCGGCCATGCTCCTCGTACCACTTGGTCAGCGTGGCCGTCATGTGCATCTTCTCGATGATCTGACGCCAGCCGATGCCCGTGTTGTAGGCGCAGAAGCTGATCTCACCCTGCTGCGTCGCGTACGGGATGATGCAGCGCTCGGTGCGGCGGAAGTCGTAGTTGAACAGGTCCTGGAACCACATGCCGGCGATGAACAGGAAGTTCCAGCGGTCCTGGCGGCGCACTTCGATGTCCGCCATCGTGCGGTTCTTGTCGACCTTGCCGTAGTTCTTGCCGGAGGCGCCGAAGGTCTTGTCGAACTTCCGCATCAGGTCGATGAGCTTGAAGTGCGTCGGCGACTGGAACGGGTCGTAGTTCTTCATCAGTGCGAGCGCCATGCCCGTCACCGAGAGAAAACGGCCGCGGGCCGCGTCGTTGACCTTGGCGATGTCCTTGGCCAGCTGCTCGCCCTTGAGGAACGCAGTGACCGGAACGGCCTCCTTCGTTTCCTTGTCGATCATCACGGCCATGCCGACGCCGCAGTTCGGGTGGCAGCCGCACGACAGGTTGCCCCACTCGTTGGCCGGGCCCTTGACCAGGTCGGCCCAGTCGGTGAAGGTGCCCATGAACGAGATCGGGAACCAGTCGCGCACCGGCTCGCCGAGGCCGGTCTGCGTCTTCACGTCGTGGGCGAGGTGCGACAGCGTGTAGCGCTGCGCCTCACGCCGCTCGTCCGTGATCTCCTCGTCGCGGCCGGTGAACGACACCGGCTGGAACGACAGGAAGCTGATCTTGCGCGGGTTGTCGAGGGCGAACTTGATGATCCGGCCGACCTGCTCGTTGTTGACGCCGTTGACGATCGTCGTCACCGGAACGATGTCGACGCCGTTCGACCACAGGTTCTCGATGGCGCGCAGCTTGACGTCGAACAGGTTGCCGACCAGGCGGTGCGAGTTGGCGGCGTTGCCGATGCCGTCGAACTGCAGGTAGGCGTAGCGCAGGCCCGCTTCGGACGCGGCCTTGGCGAACTCCGGGCTCTTGGCGAACTCGATACCGTTGGTCGCGGCCTGGACCGAGTTGTAGCCGACCTTCTTGGCGTACTTCACCGCGTCGAGGAAGTACGGCGACAGGGTCGGCTCGCCGCCCGAGAACTGCACCGACATCTGGCGGCGCGGCTTGATGGTGATGGCGTTGTCGAGGAGGGTCTTGATGTCCTCCCAGGCCAGCTCGTGGACGAAACCAACCTGGTTGGCGTCCATGAAGCACGGGTCGCACATCATGTTGCAGCGGTTGGTCAGGTCGATGGTCAGGACCGAGCCGCGGCCGTACTTGATGGTGCTGGTGCCGTGATTGTGGAGCTTCTCGTCGTTGTGGGCGCGGATGTCGCTGCCCGGGTAGGTGTCTTCGAGATGCTTGAAGAACGCCGTGTCCATGGCCATCACGTCTTCGAAGTGGCCGTGGATCGGGCAGTCCTTCACCATCAGGATCTTGCCGTCGCGCTCGAGGATGGTCGCCTTGATTTCGCCGACCTTCTCGTTGAGCAGGATGCTGACATCCTGCTTGCCATCGAGGATCGACTGGCGGGCTTCCCGGACACAGGTGGGGCACAGCGAGTCGGTCTCGCGCGGCCAGCCGAGGGGCGGCTTCACCTTCTCCTTGGACTTGAGGAGCGGTTTGTCGGACCAGTTCGGCGTGAAGCCCGGGTTGGGCTTGATCTGGTTGAACGTGTCGAACACCGTCCAGGCGCCACGCGCGGCGATGGTAAGGCCCTTCTCCACGTACTTGATCGGCTTGTGCATTGAGTCTCCTGCTAGCCGCCGTGCGCCCAGCGCACGGCAGGGGCAAGGGAGGCCCTCGTGGCCGACCCTTGCGGCGGCAGTATCCCAGCAAATCAGCCCCTGCGCAGGATTTCCACAGCCGGCGGGCAAATTCCGGGGTCGAATGGCCGCATCGCCGGGTGACCGGGCACGCGGAACCTCCCCGGTCGGGCTAAGTGTCGGCGGCGAAAGGCTATACTGCCCGCATGCGCAGGCTCGCCATCGCCCTCGTGGTCGTCGCCGCGGTGCTGTCCAGCGCCTGTTTCCAGAGCGAGACGGTCATCCGCGTCAAGGCCGACGGCACCGGCACCATCGAGCAGACGAACCTGGCCAACAAGGAGCTGCTGGGCATGGCCGCCGGGATGGCCAAACAGGCGGTCCAGAACGCCGGCGGCACGGGCGGCGTCGGCAGTACCTCTCCGAACCTGGACAACATCGGCGACCTGTTCGACGAAGCGAAGATCCGCGAGCAGGCCTCGAGCTTCGGCTCCGGCGTCCGCTACGTCTCGAGCGCGCCCCTCACCCAGGACGGCTTGTCCGGCGTCAAGGCGACGTTCGCCTTCGACGACGTGCGGCTGCTCAACCTGAGCAACCCGCGAGGTGCCAGCAGCGCCACGCCGACGCCCCCGCTCCGTTTCGAGCTCGTCGCCGCCGACGCCGGCGGCTCGACGCTCCGCGTCCGGCTGCCGCAGGGCCGCGCCGCAACGGACGATGCCGTGCCCCCCGCCGCGGCGGAAACCGCGGCGCCCAAGCCCGACCTGCCGCCAGAGGCACTGGCGATGGTGCGCAACATGTTCAAGGGGGCCCGGATGACGGTCGCCATCGAGGTCGAGGGCGCGATCGTGACCACCGACGCGCCGCAGCGCGACGGCCGCCGGGTGACCATCTTCGCCGTCGACTTCGAGCAGCTCCTCAGCGATCCGAGCAAGTTCGCGGCCCTGCAGAGCATGAAGCCCGGCACCGACTTCGCCACCGTCCGCAAGGCCCTCGAGGGCGTCCCCGGCGTGATCCTGCCGGCGACGCCGACCGTCACCATCGAATTCCGCTGACCGGTCGCGACCGCCCCGGCCCTGCGGTTCAGGGCGTCAGCCGCGTCGCGACGGCAGCCGTGCCGGCGCTCCACAGCACCCCGCCGGCGTTGTCGTACATCGCCCGTTCCACCACGATCGGCGCCGGCGACGCGCCCAGGCTCTCGACGAGCGTGGCGAAGCGCACGCCCGCGACCTCCGGGAACGCCGTGCTGACGGCGACGTTGGTCCGGCTGCCGGCCGGCAGCGTCACGTCGCGGACGAACATGTCGCCGGTCTCGGCGTGGAGCGTCAGGCGAGCGGTGCCAGCGGCGAGCCCGGTGTTGGCGATGAGGATGTACGTCTCCGTCCCCGTCGGTCCGCCCGTCTCGCCGGCGGCCAGCGCCCACCGTGTCCCCGTGGCCGTCGTGCCCGGCGCGTTGTGCGCCTCGTACCAGAGCGGCTGCGGCCACCACATGGAGCGCTCGACGAGGATCGGCGTGCCGTTCACCGACCGCACGCGCATCGCCACCGCCGTCGAGGCGAGCGGCCGCTGGCCCGAGCCTGCGGGCAGCTGCTCGTCATCGACGTAGATCGTGAACCGGCTCTCGCCGGCGATGGCGTAGTCCTTGGTCAGGGTGCCGCCGCCGGGCAGCAGGTAGTCGACGCGGACCAGCGCCGGCTGGACGCCGGGGTTGGCGATCAGCACGAAGAGATCGAAGAACGATCCGGTTGCACCCTCGGCGAGAAACCACTCCGTCGACGGCGCCGTGACACCAGCGCTCTCGTGGCCCGCGGCGAACGGCTGCCCTGGCCGGTTCAGGTACATCGCCCGCTCGACGACGATCGGCTGCGACGCGGTCACCACGCCCGACACGTCGGTGTTGGCCAGCTCCGGCGCGGTGGTATCGATAGGCACGGTCAGGCGCGCATGCGGGGCGATCGCGTATTGGCGCGTGACGGGAGCCATCGGCGCAGGACGGAGGAAGCGAATCGTCGCCAAGGCGGCGGTCGGTCCCGGGTTCTGCAGCAGGTAGAACAGCGAGAACTGCCCGGAGGTCGATCCTTCGGCCAGGTACCAGGTGGTCGAGGGCGCTTCCACCGACGTTTCCGCATGGGCGCCATAGCCACCGGCATCCCAGCGCATCGTCCGATCGGCCACCACGGGACGGTCCGACTCGATCAGCGTCGAGAAGGGGGCGCCGGTCAGCGATCGAAAGACATCGCTTGCCACCGTCGCCCTGGCGCCGCCGTACACACCCACCGGCCAGGACGCCTCCGCGCCGGTCTCCGGCTGCACGCGCAGCACGACGGTGGCGTCCTGATCCAGTGGCGCCGGGTTGAAGAGCGCGACCTCCGTGTCGAAGAACGCGTTCGCCGCGCCTTCGGCGAGATAGCGGCGAACCGTGCCGCGCGGGTGCGTACCAGCCGCCTGTTCGTCGAGGTTCGAGACGCCATCGCCGTCGGGATCGCCCGTCGGGGCGTCCCCCGGCAGCCCCGACTCGGGATGCAGGCCGAAGAACTGCGCCCAGCCCGCAAACAGGCCGCCGCCGATCGGCACGTCGCCCTGCTGCGCGATGGTCGCCACCGTCGGACCGACCCGCAGCGTCGCGGAGCGTGGGGAAACGGTGGCGAGATTCGGCGTCACGCGATACCGCACCAGCGTGCTGCCCGACCCGGTCCGCGGCGAGACGACGGTCAGCCAGATCGCGTCGGTCGTGACGGTCCACGGGCACGATGGCATCGACACCGTGAGGGTGAGGGAGTCCTGCTCGCCAATGGATGCACTCGGATCCGACGGAGATGACAGCGTGTAGACGCACGGCGGGTAGAGGAAGCCCAAGCCGGCCAGATCGTCCGGCCCGATGGCCGGCGGCACGGGCATCGACGCGCTGCAGCACGACGGATACATCACGTTGTCCTGGCCGGCATCCGAGTGGCCGAGGCCGATGCCGTGCCCGACTTCGTGCTCGAGAATGCGGGTGATGTTCGGCGCGGTCGTATAGCCGGCCATCGACGCGGCGTCGTTGAGGACGACGAGGCCGTGCGTGAACGCGTTGAACGTCTCGCCGTTCACCATGTGCGTGGCGGCGCTCGCGCAGCCCCCACCGATCGCCAGCACCCCGATGGGCAGCTCGTCGAGCGGATCGCCAAAGGTGATCAGGCCGACGCCGAGGTTGCCTGCCGTGCAATACGGATCGGCGGTCGGATCGGCGGGCTGTTCGATCGACACCGGTCGCGTGCCGCCGAACGCCAGGGTGATGGACGCCGACGGCGGCTCGGTCCAGCCGGCGAGGGCGAGGCGAATCTGTTCGTCGGTGTCGGCGCCCTCGATGGGCGACGGCGTCACCGTATTGCGAAACCACGTGACCGCTTGCCCGGCGTCGGCCTGCTGCCACCGGACGCCGTCGCCGAGCAGGGTGAATGGCGCCTCCAGGCGGCCGGCCGTCGTCACGGCTGCGCCGGCCTGTGCTTCGGTCAACACGGCCCGGGTCGACACGCCTTTCATCGTCGCCACCGCCCGCCTGAACGCCCCGAGTCCTCGCCCGGTCTCGGCGATCGACGTCACCCCATTGCCGACGAGGGCCGGGCCGGCGAGGGCGGGGCCGACGACCGCGGGGCCGCCGAACCGTGTCAGCGGCCGATCGCCCGAGACGACGGCGCCGACGCGAAAGGCCGAGAACCCCATCGACACCGTGCGGTAGCCGCCCGCCGTGCGCTCGAGGCACAGGACGACGTCATCGCCCTGAACGAAACGCGGTGCGCCAGGAATCCATACGCCCGAACCGTCCGGCAGGCGTCCGCCGCGTTCCAGAACGACGAGGGTCGGATCGAGACCGCCGGTGAAGTCCTCGATGACGGCGATTCGCGTGCGGGTGCGGATGGCGCCCGAGGGGGCGCGCTCGACGACGCTGTCGATGACGCGCGCTCGCACGACGCGATCCGAGATCGCGACCAGCTCGAGGTCTGATCGATACGGCACGGTCGCAGCGGACGCGGCGACAGCGGCCCCGAGCAGGACCGCCAGGGACATCAGGATCCGACGCATGGTCGGATCGTAGCAGCGTTCAGACGCCGCCCGAGGTCTCTCGGCGCCCACCCCGTCCGCCTCGCCGGAGCCGGCGCGCGCTACTGGAGACGCGTCGCCACGGCGGCCGTGCCGGCCGACCAGGTCACGCCGCCTGCGTTCGAATACATCGAGCGCTCGACGACCAGCTGGGCCGGGATGCCGCCGAGGCTGTCGACGATGATCGCGAAGCGCCGGCCATTGGCCGAGGGGAACGTCGCGCCGATCGACACGTTGGTGCGGCTGTTGGCGAGCAGGTTGATCGTCGACTGCGCGCTGGTGCCATCCTCGAAGTAGATCGTGACGCGCGCCTGACCAGCCGTGGCCGAGGTGTTGGCAACCAGCACGAAGGTCTGCAGGCCGGTCGTGCCGCCGACTTCCCCGCCGGCCAGCGCCCAGCGCGTGCCGGTCACGGTGGTGCCCGGCGCATTGTGCGCCTCGTACCAGTTCGGCTGCGGCCACCACATGGCGCGCTCGACGATGATCGGCACGTTGTTGGTCGAGCGGACCCGCATCGAGCACGACACGCTGGCCAGCGCCCGGTTGCCGGACAGGCTCGGGAACTGTTCCTCGTCCACCCAGATCGTGAAGCGGCTGTTGGCGGCCACGCTGTAGGCCTTGGTCAGCACCGTGCCGTTCGTCAGCAGGTAGTCGACCGTCACCGTCGACGCCGTCGGGTTCGGGTTGGCGATCAACACGAACATCTCGAAGAACGCTCCCGTGGCGCCCTCGGCGAGGAACCAGTTGTTCGATGGAGCGGTCACGCCGGCGCTCTCGTGACCGGCGGCGAACGGCTGGCCCGGACGATCGAGGTACATCGCCCGCTCGACGATGATCGGCTGGCTCGCGGCGATCACCCCCGACACGTCGGTGCTGGTCAGTTCCGGCGCCGCGCTGTCGACCGGTATCGTCGTGCGCGAGTTGGCCGGCAGAACGTAGGAGCGCACCACCGGCGCGTTGCCGGCCGGCCGCAGGAACGTGATGGTCGCGTTCACCGTGGCGGCATTCGGGTTCTGCAGCAGGTAGAACAGCGAGAACGGGCCGCTGGTCGAGCCCTCGGCGAGATACCAGGTCGTCGACGGCGCGTCGACGGCCGTCTCGGCGTGCGATCCGTAGCCCGAGCTGTCCCAGCTCATCGTCCGATCGACCACCAGCGGGCGATCCGATTCGATCAGCGTCGAGAAGGGCGCCGTCGTCAGGGCGCCGAGCGTCTGCGTCGACAGCGTGACGCGGGTCAGGCTGGGCACGGTGATGACGATCGTGCGCTCCGTCTGGCCTTCCGGCTGGATGCGCACCAGCGTCCGGGCGGCCTGCGGATCGGCGTTGAGGATGGCGATCTCGGTCGAGAAGAACGCGTTGACCGCGCCCTCGGCGAGGTAACGGCGTTGGAACCCGCGCGGGTGCGTGCTCGGCTGCGCCTGGTACTCCTGCAGGTTGGTGCGACCGTCCCCGTCGGGATCGCCGGAGGCGCCATCGGCACCCGATGGCGAGTTCGGGTTGAGCCCGAAGGCGACCTCGTACGAGTCCGGCAGACCGTCGCTGTCGCTGTCGACGTCACCTGACTGCGTGATGGTGACGGCGGTGCCGGCGACCGTCAGTTGCGCCGTCCGCGCCAGGCCAGTATTCGGCCCGACCGAGTAGCCGAGCGAGCCCGTGCCGGTGCCGCCCGCGGTGCCCGTCAGCGTCGCCCAGGTCGCGTTGGTCGATGCGGTCCAGGCGCACGTCGATGCCGACGGCGTGACGTTGATGGTGGCGCTGCCGCCGCCAGGCCCGTACCCGGCACTGGTCGGCGTGACCGTGTAGGTGCAGACAGGCGGTGGCGGTGGGGGCGGTGGAGGTGGAGGGCCCGACTGCGGATAGATGAACTCGAGGCCGGCGAGATCGTCCGGGCCGATCGCCGGCGGCAGCGGCATCGTGCTGTAGCAGCACGACGGATACATCAGGTTGGCCTGCATCCCGGTGGTGCAGGTCGGCCCCGTACCACCGCACGGATGGCCCAGCCCGATGGCGTGCCCGATCTCGTGCGTCAGGACGCGCGTGAAACTCGGCGCGACACGGTAGGTCGATCCCAGCGACGCGGCCTGATTGAACACCACGTAGCCGTGCGAGATGCTCCAGAAGTTCTGCCCGCTGACCGTCGTCGTCGGCCCGCTGGCGCAGAAGCCGCCGATCGCCAGGACGCCCGACCCGGCGTCCTCCTCGGGATCTTCGAAGCTGATCAGACCGGCCCCGGCGTTGGTCGACGTGCAGAACACGTCGGTCGCGCCGCCGGCGCTGCGCGTGCCGGCGTGCGCCAGGATGAGGCTGGCCGTCGTCGGGTTGGTCCAGGCGGCGGCCGCCGTCGTGATCTCGGTGTCGATGTTGCCGCTGGTCAGCGGGTGCGGCCGATCGGTGTTGCGGTACCAGTTGACCGGGATCGCGCTGTCGGCCTGCCGCCACCGGGAGCCGCTGCCGAGGAGCGTGAACGGCTCCTCGACGCGAACGGCCTGATCGATCGCCGCCACCGCCGCCGGGCGAACCGGGGTGACCCCCTTGACCGCACCAACGATGGTGCGCATCTCGGCCAGGGTGCGGGTACGGCGCGACTCGGGCCGATCGCCGAGCACCTCGAGCCCGGCCGCGAAGCGCACGACGCCGGCCTCGGCCCCGACCACGCCCTCGGGCACGACGTGGAACGCCGAAAACGCCAGGGCCACCGTGCGGAGGCCGCGCGGGCCGCGCTCGAGCAGCAGCAGGACATCCTGGCCGACGATGTAGCCGGGCGTACCGGCCACGAACATCTCGTCGCTGCCGATTCGCCCGCCCAGTTCGCGGACCTCGATGATCGACGCATTGACGCCGGTCAGGTCCTCGATCACCGCCAGCCGCGTGACCGTGTAGATCCGGTTGTTCTCCGCGGTCTCGGTGGCGACGCTGAGGACGCGGCCGTAGACGACGCGGCTGGCCAGCGCGACGAGGTCGCCGTCGGTGCGATACGGCACCGTCGACGCCGCAGCCGGCGTCGCCGCGACGAGTCCGAGCGTCAGCGTGATCGCCAACGGGACGAGCCGGCGCGTCGCACGGCCGAACGAGGAGCGGAACGGCAGGAGGCTCGGCATCGTGGGGTACCGGTCCGTCAATCGGCACTTCCAGGACCAGGCTTCGTCGGCCTGACCCCGAAGCCCGATCGATGGACCGGAACTGCACGCTATGACGCGCCGGTCAACCCGGAGAGCTGAGCCGTTGGCGCGCCGGCACGGGCGCGGCGGCGAAACGCTTCTGCATGGCCCACCACAGGCGGAGCCCCAGCAGGACCGTGAGAATCACGGCGTAGGTGATCTGCTCGGCCTCGACCACCTTCACCAGCCACAGGAAGTGCACCACGCCGCAGATGCCCGTGACGTAGACCAGCCGGTGCAGGCGGTTCCACCATCGCCCACCCAGTCGCCGAATCCAGCCGGCGGTCGAGGTGATGGCCAGCGGAATCATCAGCACGAAGCCGGTGAAGCCCATCGTGATGTACGGGCGCTTGGCGATGTCACGCAGGATCAGATCCCACGTCACGGCCTGGTCGGGGCCGGCCTCGGGCAGGATGAACGGCCACAGCACGCCCTGATCGAGGCCGATCCACGTCGTGAAATGGAGCGCCGCGTAGAAGAACGCGAACAGACCGAGCATCCGCCGATAGCGAATCAGCACGTTCCAGCCGGTGAGCTTCCGCGCCGGGGTGATCGCGAGCGAGAGCAGCACGAAGCGCAGGGCCCAGATGCCGGTGGTGTCGGTCAGCGCGTCGATCGGGTTGGCCCCGAGCGCATGCGTCTTGCCGAGGATGTCAGTGACCGTCAGCGTCACGACGCTGGCCGCCGGCGACAGCGCAACGAGGAAGATGAGGACCTTGAGGGCTGTGCGCATGTCTCGATGACGTCCGGCCAGGCTCGGATGTGACTGTCCAACGCAGTGCCGCCCCGCGTGCGGCGGGCCGCCTGCTAATAGTTCTTCTTGAGGTCCATGCCCGTGTAGAGGGAGGCGACCTGGTCGCCGTAGCCGTTGAACGCCAGCGTCGGCCGCCGGACGAACTCGCCGATGCGGCGCTCGCGGCTCTGCGTCCAGCGCGGATGATCGACCGCCGGGTTCACGTTCGAGTAGAAGCCGTACTCGCCCGAGTTGGCCAGGTTCCAGCTGGTGGCCGGCTGCTTCTCGACGAGCGAGATGCGGACGATCGACTTGATGCTCTTGAAGCCGTACTTCCACGGCACGACCAGCCGCAGCGGCGCGCCGTTCTGCGTCAGCAGCGTCTTGCCGTAGAGGCCGACGGCGAGGATGGTCAGCGGATGCATCGCCTCGTCGAGGCGCAGCCCCTCGACGTACGGCCACTGCAGCGACGCCTGATACTGGCCCGGCATCTCGCCCGGGCGCCGCAGCGTCTCGAAGGCGACGTACTTCGCCTTCGACGTCGGCTCGACCTTCTTCAGCAGCTCGCCCAGCGGAAAGCCGATCCACGGAATGACCATCGACCAGGCCTCGACGCAGCGGAGGCGGTAGACGCGCTCCTCGAGCGGGAACTTGAGCAAGTCGTCGATCGCGAACGGCCCGGGCTTGGCCACGTGGCCGTCGACCTTCATCGTCCACGGCCGCACCGTCAGCTTGCCCTGATAGCGCGCCGGATCGGTCTTGTCGGTGCCGAACTCGTAGAAGTTGTTGTAGCCGCCGATGTCCTCGAGGGTATTGACCTTCTCGGTGGTGCTCAGCGGGCTCTTGGCCGCGTTCGGGATCGGCCACACGCCGCCGGCCTGGGCGCTCGCGTCGTGAATCAGCGGTGACCCCGGCAACGCCAGGGCCGCGCCGGCGCTGGCGGCGATCGCCGCCCGCATGAAGGCGCGACGGTTGACGTAGACGCTCTCCGGCGTGATCTCCGAGGACTTCAGTTCCGGGTGGGTCTTGATCAGCATCGATGGATCCCTCGTGACGTTCGGATGCCGGCGGCGGCCAGTCGTGTCGGCGCGTGTCCTATGCCGCCCGCGTGCCGGCGCCGCCGCGCGCCCAGCGCGGCA
>JBDSLU010000305.1:0-16009 GCA_039916225.1 Vicinamibacteraceae bacterium | reverse complement strand
GCGGCCAAGGCGAACAGACATGCCAGGGGCGCCGCGGCGTAGATGCCGGTGCAGCGTGCGCACACCGGCAGCGGATGGCCGGCGGCGACGAAGCTGCGCTCCGGCCGCTGGTGGCACACGACGCGGCCGGCGAGGTAGACCGTGCCGGCGGCGAGGCGCGACGCCGCCCCCGGCGCAGCGTGGAGCCCGTGCGGAGCGGCGAAAATCGCGGCCAGCCAGAGGAGGCTCGCCGCCAGGCAGGCGACCGTCGCGCGACGGACGCTAGCCGCCCGCGGTGAATGGGCCGCGGCGCCCCTTTCACCACTGGCTGCCGTGGTCACACCCCCGCCGGCGCCGGCAACGCGAGCGTCCCGAAGTGCTGCTCGTAGCGGGCGCGGAACTCGTCGAGGGTGTAGGCGTGGCTGGTGCCGCCGAGGTGTTCGAGCGCGTAGGCCGCCGCGACGCTACCCAGCTGGGCGCAGGTCGCCCAGTCGGCCCCCGCCGAGAGGCCCTTCATCAGGCCGCCGCGGAAGGCGTCGCCGACGCCGGTCGGATCGACGATGCGTGCCGGCGGCACCGCCGGAACGGCGATCGTCCCTTCGGGCCGCACCACCTTGCATCCGTGCTCGCCCAGCGTGACGACCAGCGTCTTCGCGCGCGCCAGCACGCCGGCCTCGTCGAGCCCCGTCTTCTCGCACAGGACCTGGAACTCGTAGTCGTTCGAGATCACGACCGCGGCGCCGGTCAAGCCCGCCAGCAGCTCGTCGCCGGCCATGCGCGCCACCTGCTGGCCGAAGTCGTAGATGTACGGGATGCCGAGGACGCGGCACTCCTCGGCATACTGGCTCATCGCCGCCGGATCGTTCGGGCCGATGATCGCCAGCTTGCAGCCGCCGGCGGTGCGGAACGACAGTTCCGCGGCGTTGGCCATCGCGCCGGTGTAGAACGAGGCGATCTGGTTGTTGTGCTGATCCGTGCTGCAGAAGAACGACGCCGTGAACTTGCCGTCGACGACCTTGACCAGTGACGTATCGACCTTGGCCGCATCGAGCCAGGCACGGTAGTCGCCGAAGTCCTGCCCCGCCGTGGCCATCAGGTAGGGCCGCTCGCCGAGCAGCGCCAGCGTGTAGGCGATGTTCGGCGCACAGCCGCCCCGCCGCTTGTCCATCGTGTCGACCAGGAAGCTGAGGCTCACCTTCGACAGGTGCTCCGGCAGCAGGTGCTCGGTGAACGAGCCCGGGAACGACATCAGATAGTCGAACGCGATCGAACCGGTGACGACGATCTTCATAGGTATTTTCCGACGATGGGGGCGAGCTTGGCCTTGGTCTCGGCCGGCACGTGCTCGGGCCGCGTGATGATGGCGGTGGCGAGCGCGGTCGCGCAGGCGCAGGTGCGCGGCGCGGTGTCGAGGGTCTTGACCGCCTGGGCGATCACCTTCTGCGCGGTGCGGGCGTTCTGCGTCAGGTTGGCGATGATCATCTCGACGGTCACCGAATCGTGTGACGGGTGCCAGCAGTCGTAGTCGGTGACCAGCGCGATCGTCGTGTAGCAGATCTCGGCTTCCCGCGCGAGCTTGGCCTCCTGCAGGTTGGTCATCCCGATGATGTCCATGCCCCACTGCCGGTAGAGCACCGATTCCGCCTTGGTCGAGAACTGCGGCCCTTCCATGCACACGTAGGTGCCACCCTTGTGGACGGTGGCGCCGGCGGTGACGGCGGCGTCGTAGGTGGTCTTCGACAGCGCGTCGCAGAACGGATGGGCGAAGCCGACGTGCGCGACCAGGCCTTCGCCGAAGAAGGTGCTGACGCGTCCCTTGGTCCGATCGAAGAACTGATCGGGGATCACCAGGTGCAGCGGCACGTACTGCTCTTTGAGGCTGCCGACCGCGCTGGCCGACAGGATGCGCTCGACGCCGAGGGTCTTCATCGCGTAGATATTGGCGCGGAACGGCAGCTCCGACGGCGTCAGCCGATGGCCGATGCCGTGCCGGGCGAGGAACACCACGTCCTTGCCCGACAGCGTGCCGGTGACCAGCGCCGCGGACGGTGCGCCGAAGGGTGTGTCGACCGTCACGTCGCGGCGGTCCGTGAGCTCGGCCATGTCGTAGAGGCCGCTGCCTCCAATGATCCCGATCGTCGTGGGCATGCGTGTGTCGTCTCGTCTGTCGTCTCGCGCGTGGGGTGGATGCGGTGAGCGTGGCTGATGGAGCGTGATGGAGCGGAGCGGCGCCGCGTGGCGGCGCGCTATGCGAGCAGCTGCCGGGCGATGACCATGCGCTGAATCTCGCTGGTGCCTTCGCCGATGGTGAGGAGCTTGACGTCGCGGAAGAACTTCTCGGCCGGGTAGTCCTTCACGAAGCCGTAGCCGCCGTGGATCTGGACGCACTCGTCGGCGGCCTTGACCGCGACCTCACTGGCGAACAGCTTGGCCTCGGCCGACTCGCGGGTGGTGCGCAAGCCGCGATCCTTCATGTGCGCGGCGCGCAGCGTCAGCAGACGTGCGGCGTCGATGCGCGTGGCGAGGTCGGCGATCTTGAACTGCGTCGCCTGGAAGTTGGCGATCGGCTGGCCGAACTGGCGGCGGCCCTTGGCGTAGGCGACGGCGGCGTCGAAGGCGCCCTGGGCCAGGCCGACGGCCAGCGCGGCGATGCCGGTGCGGCCGGCGTCGAGTACTTGCAGCGCGTTGACGAAGCCCTGCCCGTCGTCGCCCAGTTGGGCGTCGGCCGGGACGCGGCAATCGGTGAAGATCACCTCGCTGGTGTCGCTGGCCCGCATCCCGAGCTTGTTCTCTTTCCTGCCGGCTCGCATGCCGGGCGTGCCGTGCGAGACGATGAAGGCCGAGATGCCGCGATTGCCCTTGGTGCGATCGGTCACCGCCATCACCACCATCACGCCGCCGACCTTGCCGTGCGTGATGAAGGTCTTGGCGCCGTTCAGCACCCACTGATCGCCGTCCCGCACCGCGACGGTGCGGGTACCGGCGGCGTCGCTGCCGGCCGACGGCTCGGTCAGGCCCCACGCGCCCAGCATCTCGCCCTTCGCCAGCGGCGGCAGGTAGCGCGACTTCTGGGCCTCGGTGCCGAACATCGCGATGTGGGCCGAGCACAGTCCGTTGTGCGCGGCGACGCTGAGCGCCACCGCTGGACAGACGCGCGCCAGTTCTTCGATGGCCAGGCAGTAGTCGACCGCGGACATCGCCGAGCCGCCGAACTGCTCCGGCAGCTGGATCCCGAGCAGGCCGAGCTCGGCCATCTGGCCGACCAGCGCGGTGGGAAAGGCCTGCGCCTCGTCCCACTCCATGACGTGCGGCTTGATCTCGCGCTCGGCGAAATCCCGCACGGCGTTGCAGAGCACGATCTGCTCGTCGGAGAGTCTGAAGTCCATGTGGATCACCCGGACGCGGCCCGCCGCGCGCCGCGGTCGTCACGCTAACATGGCCGGATGCGATCGGTTACCCGACTCTACAGTTTAGCAGCCCTCGCCTTGTTCGCAGTGGCGGCGGCGCCGTCGCCCGCAGCGGCGGACCTGACAGCGTTTCTCGGCGTCAGCCCCTCGCCCGGTACCCACCTGGCCAAGGGCGCTGCGGTGGGCATGGGCCTGGTCGTCTTCGGCTTCGAGTTCGAGTACAGCCAGCTCGGGGAGGATGTGGAGCGGGCTGTGCCGTCGCTCACCACCGGCAGCGGCAACGTGCTGGTGCAGACCCCGGTGCCCATCAACGGCTGGCAGTTCTACGCAACGCTCGGTGGCGGCGTCTACCGCGAGCGGCTCGAGGACCTGCAGGAGACGCACGTCTCGACCAACCTGGGTGGCGGCGCGAAGTACACCGTCGCCGGCCCGTTCCGCTTGCGCTTCGACTACCGCATCTTCTCGCTGCTGGGATCGCCGCTGCAGTCGAAGGTCCACCGCTTCTACGCCGGCGCCAACCTGGCGTTCTGATCGGGCGTTCTGATCGGGCGTTCTGCTCGGGCGCCCGGTCTGGCCACCTGCGCGCAGCCAGCGCGGAGATCGACCAGAAATGCGAAGGGCGGCACCGGGTCTCCCCGATGCCGCCCGGTCGATGTCGGGACGCGGTGCCTACGGCGTGCCGAGCGCCGTGAGGAGCGTGAGGTTCAGACCAGCGATACCGCCGGTCACGAACGCGTCCTTGGTCTTGCCGTAGAGGTCCTGCACTTCGGCCGGGAAGGTCTCCGAGATCAGCTTGTAGGTCTCGAGATAGTTCTGGCCCGACGAGACGGGGTCCACGATGTGCACGTAGAGGGTGTTGCCGGCCATCGGCTCGGCCGCTTTGTACACCTTCCAGCCGGCCGCCATCGCCTTCCGCTCCGGCTTCTCGTTCTTCGAGAGAGACTCCTTGAGCTTGGTGATGAGACTCTCGTAGACCGCTTCCTGCCCAGCCTTCACCTGGACGAGCAGCACGCCCGTCGCGCCCTTGAACGTGGCGTCAGCCGCTGCTGGTGCCGGCTGTGCCGCCGGCTGACCTGTGGCCGGCTGACCTGTGGCCGGCTGGCCCGTGGCAGGCTGCCCCGCTGCCGGGGGCGTCGCCGGCTGTGACGCGGGCGGCTGTTGCGCGGGCTGCGGCGAGGGCGATTGCGCACCGGCGACTCGGGCGGTCGAAACCGCGACTACCAAACCAAGCGCCAGCGGCGCGACCTTCGTCCGAAGCTTCATCTATTCCTCCAATGACCTGCGTGTCTTGCGCGGGCGAGCGACCAAGGCTCGCATGCTATACGAAAACCGCGCACACTTCATTTGCAAGCAGCATGCCCTGCCGCGTCAGCCTGAGAACGGGTGGAGTGTACTCCACCACTCCGGCCTCGATAAAGGGCGTCAGGGCTGTCCCGTAGGCGTCCCACGCGTCGACGCCGTACCGTTGCGCGATGTCCACCAGGGACACCCCTTTCGACAGCCGGATGCCGGTAAAAAGCGCCTCTTCCGCATGCGTCTGCGGGGTCAAGGTTCGGACGCTGGCGACGACACTCTGGCCGGTAGTGATTCGAGACACATAGTCGGCGGTGCCGGGCACGTTGTGCCACCGGCGGCCGGCGCGGGTGGCGTGCGCACCGCAGCCGAAGGCGAGCCACTCACCGTCCGCCCAGTACTTCACGTTGTGCCGTGATTGATGCCCCGGACGGGCTACATTCGATATCTCGTAGTGCTCGTAGCCGGCCCGGTCCAAAAGGTCGAGTCCGCGGAGATACATGTCGGCGGCGTCGTCGTCGGGCGCCTGGGACCAGCCGCCGCGGGCCATCTCGTCGCGAAGCGGCGCGTTCGGGTAAATCTCCAGGAGATACAGCGAGGCGTGGTCGGGTCCGGTCTCGATCAGCGCCTCGACGTTGGCCAGCCACCGGGCCACCGTCTGCTCGGGCAGCCACATCATCAGATCCAGGCTGAGATCGTCGAATCCGGCCCCTCGCGCCAGGCGTACCGCGTCGCGGGCTCGGTCCGCCGAGTGGACCCGCCCGAGGCGCTTCAGCTCCACGTCGTCGAACGATTGCACACCGATGCTCAGTCGGGTGGTACCGGCGGCGCGGATCGCGGCCAGATATTCGGCCGTCGCCGTCTCCGGATTCAGCTCGAGCGTCACCTCGGCGTCCGGCGTCATCGCGAACGACTCGCGGCAGGCCGTGATCAGCCGGCCGACTTCGTCTGGCGCGAGGAGCGACGGCGTGCCGCCGCCGAAGTAGATGGTGTCGGCGGCGGCCCCGTCAGCGGCACGACGGATCTCGGTGACGAGCGCGTCGACGTAGCGCGCCTTCAGGTCCGCGTCCAGCAGGCCGCGGTTGAAGTTGCAGTAGTGGCAGATCGCTCCACAAAAGGGGATGTGGAGGTAGAGGCCGAGCATCGACCTAGCGTAGCAGGCGCCGACGGCCAGACCAGCAAGGCTACGTGCCGGCCTTGCCGCCGGACCATTTCAGGTCGGCGGCACCGGGATCGAGGCGGGCGCGGAGCTGGCGCGACGCCCGGCCACCGCTCACCGGCTTCTCGAGGGCAGTGGTGCGCTTCCGCATTTTCCACAGCACCTTGAGGTCGTCGACGCCGCCGTTCTGCGGCAGCTCGCGATAGTCGGCGCCGTAGAGGTGCAGGAACTCGCACATCTCGTGCAGCCGCGAGTACATCCGGAAGCCGACGCGCACCTGCAGCGAGTCGGGATCGGTCGCGTCCTCGGCGATGTCGTAATTCGACGTGAACAGCGTCAGCCGCCGCTCGCTGTAGCGGCTGTTGACGATGTAGTTGAGCGTCTCTTCGACCCACTCCGACGTCTTCTCGGCGCCGAGGTCGTCGAGCACGAGCACGTCGGCCTCGATCACCGGCCGCAGCACGTCGCTCTCGGTCAGGCGGTTCATCGGATCCGACCCGAACGTCGACCGGATCACCCGCAGCAGCTCGCGCGTGTCGTAGAACAACCCGTGCGCCCGGGTGCGGCCGATGATCTGGCGCAGCGCGGCCACCGCGAGATGGGTCTTGCCGACGCCCGGCGGGCCGAGCAGGAAGATGCCCTTCGACACGATCGGGAACCGCTCGACGACCGACTTCGCCTCGCGCGCCGCCGCCTCGAGCTTTTCGTTGCCGTAGGTGACGAAGCGATCGAGATCGCAATGCGCGTAGCGGCGTGGGATGCGGGCCGCGTCGAGCAGCTTGTCGGTCAGCGTGTCGCGGTAACAGCTGCACCGGACGACCGCCGCCCTGCCCTCGCGCTCGAGGAACTGCCAACCGGAATCCTGACACACGGAACAAGTCATCGATCGAAAGGCTCGGGCAGGATCAGGCAGATGGCGCGGACGGAACGAACCATCTTCGCGCCGCTCGTGCCGAAGGTCAAACACTTGACAGCACGACTCGGATGCGGGTC
This sequence comes from Vicinamibacteraceae bacterium, assembly GCA_039916225.1. Classification (GTDB taxonomy): domain Bacteria; phylum Acidobacteriota; class Vicinamibacteria; order Vicinamibacterales; family Vicinamibacteraceae; genus JBDSLU01. The sequence goes on along the minus strand of JBDSLU010000305.1, from coordinate 9,178 downwards.
AGCGCGCGCCGACAAGAACGTATACTCGGCGCACGATGATGGCGCGGGTTTCGATCGTCGGGCTCGGCAAGCTCGGCGCGAGCATGGTCGCTGCGATCGCCTCGCGCGGCGGCGACGTGATCGGCGTCGACGTCAATCCTGACGCCGTTGCCGCCGTCGCCAACGGACGTGCGCCGGTCCTGGAGACAGACCTCGACACGACGCTCGCCGCCAACCGTGATCGCATCCGTGCCACCCTCGATGTAGCCGAGGCCGTGCGCGACTCGACCATCACATTCGTGATCGTGCCGACGCCAAGCGATGCGCGCGGCGCCTTCGCCTTCGACGCCGCGGCCACGGCCTTCGAGGCAATCGGCCGGGCGCTGCGCACCAAGGACGCCTACCACGTCGTCGTGCTGACCAGCACGGTGCTGCCCGGCACGACGCGGCAAGCGCTGCTGCCCGTCCTCGAGCGCGCCTCGGGCAAGCGCGCCGGCCCGGACTTCGGCCTCTGCTACAGCCCGGAGTTCATCGCCCTCGGCAGCGTCATCCGCGACTTCCTCAACCCGGATTTCACGCTGATCGGCGAGATCGACGCCCGCGCCGGCGAGACGCTCGAAACCTACTACGGCCAGGTGATGACCAATCACGCCCCGGCCCGGCGGATGAGCATCGAGAACGCGGAACTGGCCAAGATCTCGGTCAACAGCTTCGTGACGATGAAGATCACGTTCGCCAACATGCTGGCGGCGCTGTGCGAGGCGATCCCGGGGGCCGACGTGGACGTGGTGACGCAGGCGCTCGGCTCCGACCGGCGCATCGGCTCGCGCTACCTGACCGGCGGGCTCGGCTACGGCGGGCCGTGCTTCCCGCGCGACAACGTCGCCCTCGCCTTCCTGGCGCGGGCGCTCGGCACGCCGGCGCTCGGCCCCGAGGCGACCGACGCCGCCAACGTGCAGATCCCGGCCCGGGTCGTGGCGCGGATCGCGCCGCTGGTGCCGACCGGGGGCACGGTCGGGATCCTCGGCCTTGCCTACAAGCCGGCCTCGCACGTCGTGGAAGCGGCCCAGGGCGCGGCGCTGGCCGAGGCCTGCGCGGGTCGAGGGCTGCGCGTCGTCGCCTTCGATCCGCTGGTAACGGCACTGCTCGGCCGCGACGGCGTCCAGATGGCCGCCAGCGCGGCGGAAGTCGTCGAGGTCGCCGACGTCGTCGTCATCGCGACGCCCGATCCGGCGTTCACCGCGATCGATTGGACTGCCCTCCTGGCGCGCCGACGGGCGCTGACGATCGTCGACGCGTGGCGCCTGCTCAGCGATCGGATTCCCGCGAGCGCCGCGGCGCGGTACCACGTCCTCGGTCGCGGGCCGACTCCGGGCACGGACGCGAACGCCGAGGCGCGCCTCGCGTCCCTCTGGACCGATACCCCGGCCCGCTGACCCGGCATCGCGCGATGGCCGACTCGCCCGCTGCTCCCTGGCTCGCCGCGAACCTCGACGCACTGGCCGCGGCGCTGGGCACACCGATCGACGTCGGCGGCGACGGACACTGGGTGGTCACGACCGCTGCCGACGGCGCAGTTCTGAACCTGAAGACGGCCGGCGGCACGCTCCTCGCCGCACACAGCCGGCGGCAGCCCGCGGCGGAAGCCGCCCGCCTCGTCGACGACGCGCTCGGCGGACGCGCCTGCCCGCCGGTCGCCATGGTGATCGGCGCTGGGCTTGGGGCGACTGTCGAGACGCTGCTCGGCCGGGACGCGTCGGTGCGCGTGCTCATCATCGAGCCCGATCCCTCCGGGGCCGCAGCGCTGCTCGGGCATCGCGACTGGACCGACGCCATCGCCGGCGGCCGACTGCTGGTGTTGATCGGTCCAGACTTCCGCGGTGCGGAAGGAGCCTGGCGCTTCGTACCAGTCAGCGACACCGCACCCGTCGTCGTCGTGCATCCAGTGCTCGCGCGCGAGTATCCGGAAGATGTCCGTCGGGCCGCGGCTGTCGGCACCCGCGTCCTCGGCGATGCCCGAGCCAATGCCGGCGCCGAAGCCGCACTCGCAGGTCCCTACCTGCTCAACACGATCGAGAACCTCGGCGTCGTCGCCCACGAGGGTGACGTCGACGCCCTCGCCGGCGCCTTCGACGGCGTGCCAGCGATCGTCGTCGCCGCCGGCCCGTCGCTGGACAGCGTCATCGCCGACGTCTCGCGGCTCGCCGATCGCGCGCTCGTCATCGCCGTCGACACCGCGCTGCGGCCACTCCTCACGCAGGGCGTCGTGCCGCATCTCGCCGTGGCCGTCGATCCAAGCGAGCGCAACGCCCGGCATCTCACCGATCTCGAGGGCGCGGATAGTACATGGCTTGTCGCCGAGCCGAGCGTCCATCCACTGGTGTTTCCCTCTTTCGCCGGGCGGACCTTCGTATTCCGCGTCGGCGACAATCATCCGTGGCCGTGGCTGGCGTCGCTCGGCGTGCGGCGCGGCACCCTCGCCGCGTGGGGCTCGGTGCTGGTGTCGGCGCTCGACCTCGCCATCCGAGTCGGCGCGCGGCCGATTGCCATCGTCGGCGCCGATCTCGCCTACAGCGGCGGCCAGCCGTACTGCCGCGGCACGGCGTTCGAGGAGGACTGGGCTCGGGAGGTGCGTTACGGATCGACGCTCGCTGAGGTATGGGCCCGGGTCGCCGGCCGGCCAGGAGCCCAGGAGCGCGACGACCTGCACGGACGCCCGGTCCCCACGCTGCCGCACCTGGTCGCGTTCCGCGAGCGGTTGCTCGATCAGATCACCGCCAGCGGCGTCCGCATCGTAAACGCCACCGGCGGCGGCATCCTCCATGGCCGTGGCATCGAGCTTGCGCCGCTCGATGCCCTGCTCGGCGTGGCGCCCCGCCTAGACGATCTGCGGGCGCGCATCGGCAGGCGACGCAGCCCATCGATCGCGCCGCGCGCCATCGCCGGCGCGCTCGCCACAGCGCTGGCACGCCCTGGCGCGTCGCAGGCGCTCGCCGCGATGGTCGCCGGCGTCGACGGCGATCGGGTCAGCGCCAGTGTCGCCCTGGCCCGCACGGCGATGGCCCGCACAGCGAGGGCGTCGCTGCCGACCGGCCCGCAGCTGTCTCCCGCTTCCTCGGGGACGACGGACGCACCGGTGTGGTGGCCCGAGCAGACTGCAGCGCTGGGATCGCTGGCGACGGTGTCGCCTGCCGCGCGAGTCCCGCTGGCAGGCACGGCGGTCGGCGTCGAGCCCACCCTGGCCGCGGTCGTCGACGCCGCGCGTGATCTACTCGCACACGATCCGCTCACCGTCGGGCCGATCGACGATGCCGTAGTCGCCGGCAACCTGCTGGCGTTGCCGCTCCCGCTGATGCTGCCCTTCGCCGACGGCGCCCGCGCCGACGCCGCGCGCTTCAGCGCCATCCTCACCCGGTGGATCACCGCGACCGTTGCCGACGTTCTGGCACGCGACGCGCCGTTCTGGTCGACGCCGCCGGAACCAATCGACTCGCCGGGAGACGGGCGCGGCGTGACCCGTTCAGCCGACGAGCTCGCTCGCTTCGCGATCATGACGACGTTGGCCGGAGCAGCCGGGCGTCTACGGCGAGCTGAGGCCACGGTCGCGCGGGTGGCTGCCGCCGTGCCGCAGATCTGGCCGCGGATCACCGGCGAACGGGCCACCGATTGCCGCGTCGAGCTCTCGCTGACATCGCGAGACACACATCTCCATTGGATCCGCGAAGCCCCGCTGGCGCCGTTGGCACGCGCGCTGACAGGCACGGTCGTGCCGACCGCACCAGCATCGGATGTCGGTCAGCCGATCGGTGATCGCAGCACCGCGACGGCCGCGCTCCGTCTTTCGGTGTCACTCGCGATCGCGTCGCCGGAAGGCTGGCGTGCCGCCGGCCAGTCGACCGCCTCGACGCCGGCACGACTCCTCTCGCCCGATCCCTGCGCGCCGTGTTTGTACGGCTACGCCATCGAGGACCAGCGGGCGATCGTGACACGGCAGGATCTGAACGGCAGCTACATCATCGACGCCGCCGGCCACGTCGTCGACGCGCCGCGTTGGCCGGCGCCGGTCATCGGGGAAGGCCGGCTCGACCAGGACGGCACCTGCTACGCCTGGGCCTACGATCCGCCGCGTCTCCTCGTCCGCGACGCGGGGGGCGACATCGTCCATGACGTCCGCCTGCCCTTCACCCCCACCCACGTCACGGCGGAGCATGAAGGCCGCCTACGCTTCGCGGCGCTCGATGGCCTCTGGACGTGGAGCGCCGCGCTGCGGTTCGAACGTCTGCTCGAGACGCCGCCGCTCGTCGCGGCGTGGAATGGCGCCGATGGCACGCTCGATCTCGCATTGCTGCCGCCTCTTGGCCAGCCGCGGGCGCGCACCGCTCGCCACCTCACCTGGTCGCCGGGAGGTGGCTTGCGCTCACAGGAGGCGCCACCACTCGGGCCCTGCTGGTCGCGCTCGACGGAAGCGGGATGGATCGCCGAGGCCCTCCCGGACGCCGACGTGATTCGCGTTTCGAACCGGACGGGATTGGCCGGCTGGGTGATCGCTGATAACCCGCGGACGGTGGCGTGGGCCGGCGGGTCGTTGATCATCGTGACCGCCGGCGGCCTCGTCTCCTTCGTCCCGGACGTCCGCCGCGCCTTCGCCTGACTGCGGCCTTTCTTCGTGGGCTCGCAACGACGGCCGATAATCCTGGCATGACGCACGTGATCCGGCTGGTCGTCGTCGCGCACGACGGGGCGACCCTCGACGGGTCGGACGCGACGCCGCTCCGGGTGGTCACGCCCGCGGCGCCAGGCGCGGCGGCGATCTCGTTCGTTCCCGACAGCGTCGACGGAATCGGCCCGGCATTCGGCGTCGGCGCCACCATCCTGGTCGAGCGTGGGCGGGTGCGCGTCACGTCCTTCGATCGGCCCGGCGGCGACGTGATCGATCAGGCCATCCTCGACGCCGGCACGACACCAGGCCGTGTCGAACTGATCGCCGACGCCCCGGCAGGCTTGGTCCTACTGTCGAATGCCGCCGACGACGGCGCCAGCCGCGTGACCGTACTGGCGTTGGAGCGCATCGACGCGCCGGCAACTGACCACTGGCCGGCCTCGCTGTCGGAACCGCAAGTGGCACCTGGCTGGTCGCACTACTACGCCACGCTCGGGAACACCCTTGCCGAGAAGGCGCGGCTGCGGCGCCACCTGCGGTCGACCGAGCCTTTCGCCGTGACCTGGGCCGACGGTCTGCAGTTCCACATCGCGCCATCCGATCAACTGTCACGGGTCGTCTACGTCTCCGGGACCTACGAACCACACACGCTGCGGCTGCTGCGCTCGTGGCTCGCCCCCGGCGCCGTCTTCGTGGACGCCGGCGCGAACGCCGGTGTCGTCTCGATCGCGGCGGCGCGCTGGGTGGGCCCGAGCGGGCGCGTGATCAGCCTCGAGCCGAGCGCACGGGAATTCGCCCGGCTGGTCGATCACGTCGGCCTGAACGGCCTGTCCCAGGTCACCCCCATCCGGGCGGCGGTGACGGACGCGTCCGGGTGGCAGACGCTTCGCGTCGCCGCGGATCCGTGCGGCGGCCTCAATACCCTCGGCGACGCCTTCGCCTACCCTGGCCTGCTGATGGCGGGCGTGGAAGACGTGGCGACGACCAGCCTGGACGCGCTGGTTGCGGACCAAGCGCTCATCAAGGTCGACGTCATCAAGCTCGACGTCGAGGGCTCCGAGGCCGCCGCGCTCCGAGGCGGGGCCGCAACACTCGCCACGCATCGCCCGGTCGTGGTGGTCGAGGTCTGCGCCGCTTCGCTCACCGCCAGTGGATCGAGCGTTCACGCCGTCGACTCCTTGCTGCGCGCGGCCGGCTACGTCTGCTTCGAGATCGACGATGCAACGGGCGCGCTCCAGGCTACCGCCGGCCTGTCGGACACCACGGATCGCAACGTCGTGGCCATGCCTGTCGAGCGAGCGGACGCGCTGCTCGCTGCCGCGGGCGGCAGCAGCTAGGAGAGAAGGCGCGCCGCGAGCTCGTCGAGCCTGGTCCGCGCCTTGCCGTGAGCCGGCAACGCCTCGAGCGCGCGGGTGAAGGACTCGCGGGCGTCCGCGTCCTCCCCCATCGCCAGCGCGATCTCGCCGAGGTGGAATCGACAGCCGCCGACCCGCGCCGCATCGTCGGGCCGTAGGAGACGGAGCGCGTGCTCGAACGCGCGCCGGGCCTTCGCCCACCGCTCGAGGCGCTCGTAGAGCGATCCGAGGTTGTAGGCCACCATCGCCCGCCCCTCAGGCCAGTGCCGCAGCAGCCAGCGCAAGCCAACCTCCGCGTCGCGGAGGCGGCCCTGCTGCTCGTGCACGAGCGCGAGTTCGTAGCGGGCGATCGCCGCATCGGCAAACCCGGGATCGCGCAGCACCGCGGCGTAGGCTGCTTCGGCGGCCTCGAACTGCCCCCTGGTGCGACACGCCCGTGCGTGCGCCAGCCCCTCGAACGCCGGCGCGAGCGTCAGCGGCGGCGTGGCCGGCCGGAGGGCGGTCGGGTCAGCGAGATGCACGACGTGGGCGATCGGAACGTGCGTCAGCAGATGCCGTACGTCGGCCGGTGACGCACACGCGGACACGACCCACAGACCACGCGAGGTGTCGAGATCGCCGGCCGCCCGAATCGTCAAGCCAGCGCACGCCGTGCCGCCGTTGCCCTCGGGCGCGTAGATCCCGACCACGTGACGGCCGAGCGCGCGGAGCGCGGCGACGGCGACGGGCGTGAGCGGACCGACGCCCCAGACCGCGACATCGTGGGCGTCGGTCGGAAGCTCCCGCACCAGCCGTGCCTCGACGTGGCGGGTCAGGCGCTCCCCTTTGGCGGCGAAGTCGGCGACCAGCGCGGCCGGCAGCATGCCGCCGTCGCCGGCCGCGTTCCACATCGCCCCGAGCCTGGGATCGTAAAGCCGGAGCCCGTCAGTGGACGCCATCCGGCGGATCGTGACGCCGGCCACGACCGTCGCGCCGAAAGCCCGGCGGGCCCTGAGCGCCAAGTCCTCGCCCACATCGCCCGCCAACTCGTCGAGGCCGCCGAGCCGATCGACGGCGCGTCGGCTCACGACCGTGAGGGCGGCATCTGCCGCGTCCGGCGCCTCGACGACATGGACGTGCGGCGCGCGGCGGTCCAGGTCCGGCGCTTCGAGCGCGCGCATCAGCACGTCGAGACCGTCGATCGCCACCGGGCCGGGGAGCAGCACGACGTGCCGGCCGTGGGCGCACCACACCGCGACGCTCATCGCCTCGCCGAGCGCGCCGTCCGGCGCGACGTCCGGCGGGCCGAGCACCCGGAGGCGCGGCTCGCCGGCGTGGCGGCCCAGCGCGTCCGCGAGCGCCGCCGACGGGTCGACGACCACGATCTCGATCGCCGCCGGGGACGCCAGAAGCCCCGCGATCGCCGCTGCGCGCGCGGCCGGGTCGCCGCGACCATGCAACAGCAGGCTGAGCGTCGGCCCGGCTTCCTCCGGCGTCCGCAGCCAGGTCGTCGCGCCCTGAACGTCGTCGATCGCGCCGCGCACCCCCCAGTCCTCGCGGTTCCAGTACGGCTGCCACCAATCCCAGCGGGGACCGAACGGCGCGTCGCTGAAGTCGGCGGCGTAGGTGTGCTTCGAGTTGATGAACGAACCGTCGTGATCGATGTGGTAGACGCGGCCGAGTGACTCGATGGCCAGCCCGCGATGGTGCGCCTGCAGACCGAACTGCCCGTCGATGTCTATCTTGGAGAACCGTACCCGCTCGTTGAAGCCGCCGATGCGATGGTAGGTCTCGCGGTCGAGGAGCAGGAAGTCGCCGGCCGCCTCGCTCATGTACGGCGGCTCCGGATCGAACCGGCGCAGCAGCCAGCGCGGATCCTCCAGCCGATCCCAGGTGACGCCGTCGCGCGGCATCGCGCGATCGAGATCGAGGCGCGACGCCCGGTAGAGCGTCCCGGGCTCGAGCCGGCCCTGGGCCAGCCGCTCGACGATTTCCCGCGAAAGGAAGACGTCGCTGTTGGTGGTGAGGACCCAGTCGGCGGTCGCCCGCCGGATGCCGGCGTTCTTGGCGAAGAACTCCATGAACTGCAGGCGAGGGTTCTCCGAGTACCACGCGTGCCAGGCCGGGCTGACGACGAACGAACGAGGCCACCACGGCAGCCGCTCGCGCAGGCGATCGGCCAGCGTGGCCCGCCCCTCGGGCGGATTCCATTCGACGAGCGTGAAGCGGTGCGACACGCCGGCCTCGGAGAGCCGCGCGTGGTTGAACGCCGCGACGACCAGCATGCGCTCGTGAAAGTCTTCGCCGCCGTAGTCGTCGTTGCGGCCGCTGAGCACGATCTCGAGCTCACGCAGGCGAGCCGGCGGCGCACCCGCGCGCAGTCCGGGCACGATCTGCCGCAGCTCAGCGGGCCGGAGCACTCCGTCGTGGACGAGGGCCGTCGCGACCTCGTGGATCGCCGGCACCGCCGGCCGCGCCGAGGCGGCGCGCGCCTGGCTCACGACCTCGAGACTCGTAAAGATCGTCAGGCCGGGGCCATGTCGCGGCGGCTGGTCCGCCGCCGGCCCGCTCTGCGTCGCCTCGACGCCCGGCGCGACACGGCGCGGATAGGTCAGCGTGATACCCGGGTATGTGGCCGACAGCTCGTCGACGAGCCGTGCGACGTCGGCCAGGTGCACGGTGTCGTGGAGCACGATCGTGTGCGGCCGCAGCGCGAGGGCGCGCTCCCAGTCGCCGCGGACCACCGCCTCGGTGTGCCCGCCATCGATGAACACGAGATCGGCTTGGTGACCGGTCGCGGCGAGCGTGGCGAGGACGGTGTGGGAAGCGCCGATGCGATAGTCGACGAGACCGGCCAGTGACGGCACCAGGCGTTCGACCGCGGCGCGGTTGCGCGCCAGCCCGTCGCCGAACGTGGCGCGCCCCAGCGGCAGATCGATGGTGATCAGGCTCTCCCCGCCGACATCGGCGAGCGCAGCGGCCATCACCAGCGTGCCGATGCCCGTGCTCGTCCCGATCTCGACGATCGATCGCGGCGCGATCAGCCGCACCAGCGCGCCGAGGAACAGGTACTCCTCCGGCGTGCAGGCATGACCCTGGCCGAAGTCGAGCGACGCGAGCTGCGAGGCGTCGAGCATGGACTCCCTGGGAACTGCGGCCGTCAGCGCGCCGGCAGCGTGGCCTTGATCATGGTGTGCCAGCCGGC
>JBDSLU010000304.1:0-11198 GCA_039916225.1 Vicinamibacteraceae bacterium | reverse complement strand
GCGCTGGTGCTGATGATTGCCTGCGCCAATCTCGGCAACCTGTTGCTGGCGCGGACGACGGCGCGGCAGCGTGAGGTGGCGGTCCGGCTGGCCCTCGGTGCCGGCCGGGCCCGGCTGGTCCGGCAGCTGCTGACGGAGAGCCTGTGCCTCGCGACGGCGGGCGGCCTGGCCGGGTTCCTCACCGGGCTGGCACTGCGCTACGGGCTGCTGCGCCTGCTGCCGGACGCCGTGGCCCTGCCTGTCGCGGTCGACTGGCGCGTGTCGGGCTTCATCGTCGCGGTCACGATCCTGGCCGGGCTCGCGCTGGGCGTGCTGCCGGCGCTGCGGGTCACCAAGACGCCGATGGCGACGGGATTGCGCGACCAGGGGCGCGGCATCGCCGGGTCCGCGGCCTGGCTCCGAGTGGGCCGCGCCGTGGTAGTCGGGCAGCTCGCGCTGTCGCTGCCGTTGCTGGTCGGCGCCGGCCTCCTCGCGCGGACGCTGATCAACCTGCAGCGCATCGAGGTCGGCTACGCGCGCGATGGGCTGCTCACCGTCGAGCTCGACGTAGACGCCGCCGGCTACGAGCCCGCGCCGCTGGCGGAGGCGCTGTCGGCGCTGCTGACGCGCCTCCGCGCCACGCCCGGCATCGTCTCAGCGGCGCTTTCGAGCAACGGTCTGTTCAACGGCTCCGACAACAGCGACGCCATCACGGTCGAGGGCTACACGCGGCGCGGCGACGGCAACGCGGATCGCGGGTCGCGCTACGACGCCGTCGACCCCGGCTACTTCTCGACGCTGGGCGTGCCGGTCATCCTCGGCCGCGCGATCGTCGAGTCCGACCGGCCCGGCGGCGCCAAGGTCGCGGTGATCAACGAGGCGTTCGCCACACAGTTCTTCGCCGGACGCCACCCGGTTGGCCTGCATCTCACGCGGTCCTACGCCGAGCGGCGCGACACCTACCAGATCGTCGGCGTCGTCGCCAATGCACGCCAGGGCCGCCTGCGCGAGGCGATCGAGCACCGGTTCTACACGCCAATCACGCAGCCGGCGGCGCCGATCGGGAGCGCCGTCCTGATCGTGCGGCCGCGCGGTGACGGTGCTGCGGTGCTGGGCGAGGTCCGTCGCGTCATTCAGCAGGCCGAGCCGCGCATGGCGATCGTCCGGGCCACCACGGTCGATGAATCGATCGCGCGGCGGATCGGGCAGGACCGGATGATGGCCCAGCTCGCCATCGCCTTCGGCATCGTCGCCAGCCTGCTGGCGGCCATCGGGCTCTACGGCGTGTTGTCCTACGGCGTGGCGCGGCGGACCCAGGAGATCGGCGTGCGCAAGGCGCTGGGCGCCGGCCACGGGCGGCTGATGGCCATGATCCTGCGCGAGACCGGCTGGCTGCTGCTCGCCGGACTCGTCGTTGGCGGCGCGCTCGCCGCCGCGGCGGTGCAGCTGATCGCCAGTCGCCTGTACGGGTTGTCGCCCGCGGACCCCGCGACGTTCGCTGCGGCTATCGCGGCGCTCGCCGTCGTCGCCGTGGTCGCGGCGTGGTTGCCGGCCTATCGCGCGTCGCGTGTCGATCCGCTCGTCGCCCTCCGGCAGGAGTAGGGCTGGTCCCAGGGCCGGGCGGGGACCGACCGCGGCCTCACTCGGTTCGCAGCGCCTCGAGCGGATCGAGCCGCGAGGCGCGTCGAGCCGGGATCAGACACGCCGCCAGCGCCACCAGCGAGAGCAGGAGCGGCACGCCGACGAAGATCAGGGGATCGGTGCCTGAAATCTGGGCGACGACCCCGGCCAGCACGAACTTGCCGACGGCCCACGACCCGGCCAGACCCAGGATGAGGCCGATGGCGAGCTGCCACAGGCCGCGACGCAGGACCAGCCAGCCGACCGTGCTGCGCCCGGCCCCCAGCGCCATCCGCACGCCGATTTCCTGCGTCCGCGTCGACACGGAGTAGGCGATGACGGCGTAAAGGCCGACCGAAGCCAGCGTCAGCGCGATGAAGGCGAGGATGCCGAACGCGGTGCCGAACACGCGGAACGGCCAGGCCGACTGGGTCAGCATCTGGTCGACGGTCTGCGGGTTGCCGACGGCCTGGTCGGCATCGAGCAGCTGCACCTCGCGCCGTACCGCCGCGACCAGCCCCGCAGGATCGAGACGGCTGCGCAGGATCATCGTCGCCCCGCTCGGGCCCACCTGCTTCAACGGCACGTACGCCACCCCAGGGATCTCGGCGTCGCGCGGGTTGCCGTGCCGGATGTCCGGGCTGACGCCGACGATCGTCAGCCACCCCGTGTCGTCGACGGGATCCTCGTCGGGGAAGCGGATGCGCCGGCCGATCGGATCCTCGTTGGGGAAGTGGCGGGCGGCGAAGCGTTCGTTGACGATCGCCACCTCGGTGCCCTTGTCGCCGTCGCGGGCGTCGAAGGCCCGGCCGCGTCGGACCGGCGCGCCCACCGTGTCGAAGAACGACGGGCTCACGATCACGTAGCCCGAGTCGAGCCGCTTGCCGCGGCCGGGATCGGCCCGGCCGTCGACGAGGATCTCGCGGCCCCACAGGCCGAAGGGCGGCATGCTGGTCGTCACCGCCGCCGCGTCGGCGCCGGGCAGGCTGGCGAGCCGGGGGGCCAGGCGTTCGAAGAACTGCGACCGCACTTCCGCTGTCGGATAGTTGGCGCGCGGCAGGTTCACGCGCATCGCGATCAGGTGATCGGGTTTGATGCCCATGTTCACCGACGTCAGGGCGAGGAAGCTGCGCGCCATCAACCCGGCGCCGACCAGCAGGACGAGCGTCAAGGCGAGCTCGAGCACAACCAGCGCCGACGAGAAGCCGCGCATCTGTCGCGATCCGGTGCTGCCGCGGCCGCCCTGCTTGAGGATCGAACCGACCGAGGTCCGGGCCACCTGCAGCGCCGGCGCCAGACCGAACACCACGCTGGTCATCACGCAGATGGCGACGAGATAGGCGACGACGGTGCCATCGATGGTGAACTGGATCCAATACGGCTTGCCGACGTCGGCCACCGCGCGATCGAACAGCCGGGTGCCGACGATGGCGATGCCGAGGCCGATGACGCCACCGGCCAGCGACAGCAGCAGGCTCTCGACCAGCAGCTGCCGGACCACCCGCCAGCGGGTGGCCCCCATCGCGTAGCGCACCGCGACCTCGCGCGCCCGCGCCGTCGAACGCGAGAGCAGCAGGTTGGCGACGTTGGCACAGGCGATCAGCAGCACGAAGCCGACGGCGCCCATCAGGGTCAGGAACACGATGCGAACCGGGCCGGCGTTGAAGCGCTCGTTGAAGGTCTGCACCGCCGCGACGGTCAGCTCCTTGTTGCTGGCCGGATGCGCCGTGGCGAGCCGCTTGACGATGCCGTCCAGCTCCGCCTGCGCCTGCCCGGGCGAGACGCCGGGCCTGAGACGCGCGAACGCGGTCATATTGCGGATGTCGCGACGGGTCTGATGCTCGGGCAGGGGAATGGCCGAGACCCACAGCTCGGCATTGGTCGGAAACTTGATGTCGGGCGGCATCACCCCGATCACGGTGGCCGGCTCGCCATTGACGCGCAGCGGCACGCCGAGCACGGCGCGGTCACCGCGATAGCGCGACTGCCACAAGGCGTGGCCGAGGATGACGACCCGCTCGGCGCCCGGTTCGTCGTCGCCGCGCCGGAAGCCGCGCCCCAGCAGCATCGGCTGGCGCAGCAGGTCGAAGGCGTTGGCGGTGATCCAGACGCCCGACGTGTCCTCGGGCGCGGTGCGGGCGTCGCTGACGGTCATCCCGCTGCGCAGGAACGCCGCGATGCCTTCGTAGGACGTGGCGCTGGCGCGCCAGTCGAGCAGATCGAGCCGCGAGATCGGCTCGCCGCCGCCAGTCGAGGTCGGGCGCTTCACGCCGAGCACGTAGAGCCGGTCGGCCTCCGGGAAGGGCAGGCCGCGGATCAGGACGGCGTTGACCAGGGTGAACACCGTCGCGTTGACGCCGCTGCCCAGCGCCAGGGCGGTGATGGCCACCACGCTGAACCACCGGTCCTTGACCATCAGGCGCAGCGCGAACCGCACATCCTGCAGAAGGCTCATGTCGCTTCATACGCGGCGCCGGACCAGAGGTTAACGGGAGTGTGCTCCCGACACCGGCTTGTGACGAGGCCCAGCGCACGCACCGGGCATCGGCGGTAGCATCTGGCATGCGCACCCTGAACTGGCTGCTGCTCGGCAGCATCCTCTTCGTTCCGGTCGGGCGGGCCGCCAGCCCGGCGGCATGGCCACAGTTCCGCGGCCCCAACGGCGCCGGCGTCGCCGATGAGGCGACGCTGCCGGTGACCTGGTCGACGACCGACCACGTCGCCTGGGTCGCCAACCTGCCCGGCCGCGGCTGGTCGTCGCCGATCGTCTGGGGCGACCGCGTGTTCGTGACGTCGGCGGTCAACACCAACGCCTTCAAGGCGCCCGGCAAGGGCATCTTCGGCAACGACTACGCCGCCGAGCTCGAGAAGCAGGGGCTGTCGGAGGCCGAGGTCGTCAAGAAGCTGGTCGATCGCGACATCGAGCTGGCCAGCGAGTCCGGCACCATCAGTTACGTCGTCGCCGCCCTCGATGCCAAGACCGGCACGGTCGTGTGGCAGAAGGAGGCGCACCGCGGGCCGCCGCCCGGGGGCCGTCACCGCAAGAACACCTACGCGTCGGAGACGCCGGCCACCGACGGCGAGCGGATCTACGCGTCGTTCGGCGGCAACGTCGGCGTCTTCTGCTACAGCCTCGACGGTAAGCCGCTCTGGTCGAAGACCTGGGCGCCGCAGCCGATCTATCTGGACTTCGGCACGGCCTCGTCGCCGGTGGTCCACCAGGGACGCGTCTACCAGTTGCACGACAACGACGGCGAGTCGTTCTTCGCCGCGCTCGACGCCAAGACGGGGCGCGAGATCTGGACGGTGAAGCGCGCCGACCTCGATGCGCGCCTGGCGTCGGGCTGGGCGACGCCGCTGATCTGGACCCACGATCAGCGCACCGAGATCGTCACCATCGGCCGCGGCTTCGTCATCAGCTACGACCTGGACGGCAAGGAGCTGTGGCGGGCCAAGGGCTTCCGCCAGTCGACGCCCAGCCCGATCGTGGCCGGCGGCCTGCTCTACGTCGGATCCGGATCGCAGGGCGAGGCCAACCGCCCGCTCTTCGCGGTGCGGCCCGGCGCGAAAGGCGACATCACGCTGAAGGACGGCGAGACGACGAACGCGTCGATCGTCTGGTCGCTGCCGCGCTTCACCGGCTACACGCCATCGCCGCTGGCGTATCGCGGCCGGATCTACGCCGTCAACGACAACGGCGTGCTGCAGGTGGCGGACGCGGCGTCGGGCGCCGACGTCTACAAGGCGCGCATCGGCGGCGGCGGACACACGTTCTCGAGCTCGCCGATCGCCAGCGGCGGCCGAGTCTACGTGGCCAGTGAGGACGGTGACGTGTTCGTGCTCGGGGCCGGCGATCGCTATGACGAGCTGGCGCACAACAATCTGGGCGAGATGGTGCTTGCCTCGCCGGCGGCGGCGGGCGATCGTCTATATGTCCGCACGCTGACGAAGCTCTACTGTCTCAAGTGACGTCGGCGGGCGGGTCGGCGGCCGCGCGTGAGAGCGCGCCGCACACCAGGAGGTGCTCCATGGCTCCAGCGCCCGCCGTCCGTGCTCGCATCCGACGTGCCTTCGCCGCCCAGGCGGAAGACGTCTTCGACGCCTGGATCGATCCGGCCAAGGTTCGTGAGTGGTTCGCGCCCGGCCTCGGCGAGATGCAGCAGGTCGACGCCGATCCGCGTGTCGGCGGCACGTTCTGCTTCGTGCAGCGTCGCGGCGACGACGACGTCGCCCACACCGGCGAGTACCTGGAGCTCGAACGCCCGCGCCTGCTCGCGTTCACCTGGCAGACGCCGCCGCTGCCCGATCGCTCACGGGTGAAAATCGACATCGTCTCGACCGGCGACGGCTGCGATCTGACGCTGATCCACGAGATGGAACCGCAGTGGGCGGCCAAGGTCGAGCAGATGGAACGCGGCTGGTCGACGATGCTCGACGGGATGGCCACCTTCCTCGAACAGCGCGCCGACGCGAGCCGCAACGACCGGCCCTGACCGGCCCGGCGGTCGTCGAAGGATGCTAAGCTCCGGCGCACCGGAACGTCCCGGAGCACAGGAGTAGAGCATGAGTCGTTCGGTTCGACAGGCGGCGCGGCGCGCCGCCCTGGGCGCCAGCGCGGCGCTGCTGCTCACGGCGTCCCTGGGCGACGCCCAACTGTTCAAGTTGACGCGCGAGCAGGTTGTCGAGATTACTGCCGACAACCCGTTCGAGCGTTTTCCGGACGGCCGACCCAAGGTTCCCGACGCCCTGATCGAGCAGGCCAAGGGCATGTCGGCCGAGGACGTGTGGGCGGTCCTGCCGGGCAAGAACTACCGCAACCAATGGGCGGACGGGTTCCAACTCCTGCACCCCGGCACCAAGATGGCCGGCCGCGCCTTCACCGTCCAGTTCATGCCGACGCGGCCCGACATCATGGGCGCCCTGACCAGCAACGCGACCAAGGCCGGCATCGCGTCCTACACCCATCAGTACGCGCTCGACCAGCTCCAGCCGGGCGATGTCCTCGTCGCCGATCTGTTCGGCAAGGGTGCCGAGGGAACCATCGTCGGTGACAACCTCTTCTACTACGTGCACAAGGCGACCAAGGGCGCCGGCATCGTCATCGACGGCTCGGTGCGCGATCTCGAAGGGCTCTCCGACATCCCGATGCCGGCCTACTACCGCCACGCGCACCCGACGCCGATTCGCGAAGTGATGCTGACCGGTATCAACATCCCGGTCCGTATCGGCGAAGCGACCGTCAACCCCGGCGATGTGGTCCTCGGTGATCGCGAGGGCGTCTACTTCATCCCACCGTCGCTCGTGCAGGGCATCCTCGATCGCGCCGACGAGACGCACATCCACGACGAGTGGACCAAGCGCAAGTTCGACGAGGGCAAGTACAAGTCGCAGGAGATCTACGGATCGCCGCGCGACCCGGCCTTGAAGAAGGAATATGAGGACTACCTGGCGAAGAAACTGGCCGACCTCAAGGCACAGCGCGCCGCGGCGAAGAAGTAGCGCGCGTCCGCCAATCGCGGGAGCGCTTCATGTGACGACGACGACGCAGCGCAGGTGGGCCGGGCTCCTCGGGGTGACCCTCGCGGCGGCCTTCGCCCTGATGGCCACGACGTCGGCGCAGCGGTCATCGCCGGCCGCGGGCCCGCCGGCGGCCGCGAGCGCGGTGCCGGTCACGACGCTGCGGCTCCACCCGGAGAATCCGCGCTACTTCCTCTTCCGAGGCAAGCCGACGGTGATCATCACCTCCGGCGAACACTACGGCGCCCTCCTCAACCTGGACTTCGACTACCGCCGCTATTTCGACCGGCTCCAGACGGACGGTCTCAACGGCACGCGGATCTTCGCCGGCACCTACGTCGAAACCGGCGGCAACTTCGACATCGCGTCCAACACGCTCGATCCGGCCAAAGGCCGCTTCATCGGCCCGTGGGCGCGCAGCACGGTCGACGGCTACGCCGACGGCGGGCCGAAGTTCGACCTGACGCGGTTCGACGACGCCTATGTGGCCCGGCTGCGCGATGTCCTGAAGGAGGCCTCGGCCCACGGCATCATCGTGGAGCTGGTGTTGTTCTGTCCGCTCTACGAGGACTCGATGTGGGCGGTCAGCCCGCTCAACCCGGCCAACAACGTCAACGGCTTCCCGGCGATGCCGCGCGAGCACGTCCTGACGCTGGACAAGAGCGGACCGCTCCTCGCCGTGCAGGAGGCGGTGGCGCGGCATCTCGTCGCCGCAGTGGCCGGCTTCGACAACGTCTATCTCGAGATCTGCAACGAGCCCTACGCCACGCACGTGCCCGACGACTGGCAACGCCACATGACGACGGTGGTCGCCGACGCGGTCGCCAGGCTGCCGCAACCGGTGCTGCTGTCGCAGAACGTGTCGAACCAGGGCCAGCGCGTCGTCGATCCCCATCCGGCGATTTCGATCTTCAACTTCCACTACGCGACGCCGCCCGACACCATCGCCTCGAACGCGGACCTGCGGCGCCCGATCGGCGACAACGAGACGGGCTTCCGCGGCACCGCCGACGCCGCCTATCGGACCGAAGGCTGGGACTTCATCCTGGCCGGCGGCGGGCTGTTCAACAACCTCGACTACTCGTTCACCGTCGGGCACGAAGACGGGACGTTCCAGTTCCCGTCGACGCAGCCGGGCGGCGGCGGTCGGACGCTGCGCGCCCAGTTTGGCGTGCTGCGACGGTTCATCAATCGCTTCGATCTGGTGAAGCTGCGACCGGCGCCGGAGTTGGTGGTCGGCGGCGTGCCGGCTGGAGGCTCGGTGCAGGTGCTCGCGCAGGGCGAGGACGCCTACGGCATCTACCTGCGGCGGCACGTGAGCGCGGCCTCGTTCTCGGCGCGCTGGTCAGGGCGGATCCTGCCCCGCGTGAGCGGGACCTACCAGCTGCACGTCACGTCGAACGACGGCGCCCGCGTCCGCATCGGCGATCGCGTGGTCTACGAAGACTGGACCGACCACGGGACGAAGACCGACACGGTATCGGTCACATTGGCGAATCCGAGCGGAGTGCCTCTGGTAGGCCCCGCGATCGTCGTCGAGTACTTCTACGGCGGCGGCAGCGGCGTCATGCGGCTGGAGTGGACGCGGCCCGATGGCGTGCGCGAGATCATTCCCGCAACGGCCTTCCGGACCGGTCTCGAAGGCGTCGTCGGGCTGAAGGCGGAGTATTTCCACGGCGTCGTCCTGGCCGACCCGTGGTTTGCGCGCGCCGAGCCCACCGTCGACCACGACTTCGGATCGACCGGCCCGCGTCGAGACTCCGAGCCGGCGGCAGTGGGCACCACGCTCGACGTCACGTTGCCGTCCGGGCGCTGGGCTGGCTCGTGGATCGACCCGGTGTCTGGCGAGGTGCTCGACACGACCATTCGGCTGCACGAGGGCGGCGTCGCCAAGCTGGCGCTGCCGCCGTGGAGCGAGGACCTCGCCCTCGACCTACGCCGTTTTGTGTCGCCGTGATCCGCGTCGAGCTCCACGCGCACACGGCGGACGATCCCGAGGATCACATTCCGTACACCGCCGAGGCGCTGGTCGTGGCGGCGGCCGCGGCCGGCTACGGCGCGCTCGCCATCACGCTGCACGACGCCGCCTTCGATCCGACGCCGCTGGCCGCTGTCGCCCGCGAGCACGGCATCCGACTGCTCCACGGTATCGAGCGGACCATCGGCGGCGCGCACGTCCTCTTCATCAACGTGCCGGCGGCCGCGACGCTTGCCGTGCGCACGCTGGAGGACATCGCCCCGTTGAAGGCGGCGCATCCCCAAGGCCTGGTGATCGCGCCGCATCCGTTCTATCCGATTGGCTCGGCGCTGGGGCGGCGGCGGCTCGACGCGCACGCCTCCTTGTGGGACGCCATCGAGGTGAACGCCCTGCACATGCGCGCCCTCGACTGGAACCGCCGGGCGATCGCCTGGGCGGCTGCCCACGGACGACCGCTCGTCGGTAACGGCGACGTGCATCGCCTCACCCAGCTCGGTCGCACGTGGAGTGACGTGGATGTCGAGCTGTCGCCGGCGCTGAGCGATGCCGAAGCGGCGGCGGCGATCTGTGCGGCGATCCGCGCCGGCCGGGCTCGCGTCGGCGGCGCGCCGCTGTCGCTGTGGCGGGCGGCGACGATCTTCGCGCAGATGACGCTGGGCGGCGTGCTCGGGCGGCTGCGCAGGCGATCGGAGCGCTTGTGAGCGTCGCGGCATTCCGGTAGCCTGCCGGCATGTCGACCCGATCGCCCCTGACCGTGACACTGGCGGCCGTCGCCTGTCTCATCCCGCTTCCATCCCAGCTGGCAGCGCGGCAAGCCGCCACGCCACCGCCTCCGCCCCCTCCCGCGCCCGCCTCCGCGACGCTCGCGCCCACTCCGGAGGCCGCCGCGTATTTCGACGCCGTTCGCAAGGGCGATGTCGCTGCCGTCGAGAAAGCATTGGCGGCGGGTGTCGCCGTCGACACGCCGTTCCGCTACAACCGCACCGCGTTGTCGTTCGCGGCCGATCGTGGGCACGTCGAGGTGGTGCGGCTGCTACTGGCCAAGGGCGCCAACGCCGAGGCGACTGACAGCTTCTACAACCAGACGTCGCTCGGCTGGGCGTCGCAGCCGGCGCAGACCCGTCGGCCGGAGCACGCCGACATCGTCAAGCTCCTGCTCGAGAAGGGCGCCAAGGGGGCGGGCCGTGCCTTCGCCTCGGCGGTCGGCGCCAGCGATGCCCGGATGGTGCAGGTCATCCTCGACGCCGGCGCGCTTCCGCCGGCGGTCCTCAACGAATCGCTGGCGGCGGCGAAGAAAGACAACAAAACCGAGATCATCGCGGCGCTGGAGAAGGCCGGGGCAACGATGCCGGTGGTGCCGACGCTGACGCCGGCGCAGCTGGCGCGCTATCCGGGGACGTACAACGACGGCCGCACCGATGCCGTACTCACCCTCAAGGACGGAGCCATCGTCGCGGTCGTCGGTGGCGGTCAGCCGCTGACGTTGTCGCCGCGGAGCGAGACCGGCTTCGTGCTCGACACGGTTCCCGGCGTGACACTCACATTCGCCATCGAGGGCGACCAGGCAACCAGCCTGACCGTGGTGAACCAGGCCGGCGTGCCGGCCGTCTACCAGCGAGTCGTCAAATGAGCCTGAACATGCGTCCCATCCTGGCCGCTCCGCCTACGTCGATGCGGTATCGGATCGCGATCGGCCTGGCGCTGGTGCTCGGCGTCGCGCCATCGGCCGACGCGCAGCAATGGCCGTCGTTCCGCGGACCGCAGGCGTCTGGCGTCGCGGCCGGCACGGCGGCCGTGGCCACCACCTGGAACGTCCCGACCGGCGACGCGGTGCTGTGGAAGACCGAGATTCCCGGCCTGGCCGTGTCGAGCCCGATCGTCGCCGGCGATCGCGTGTTCGTGTCGACCGCGGTGAGCAGCGATCCCACCGCCAGCCTGCGCCACGGCCTCTATGGCGACGTCGAGCCGGCCAAGGACGTCAGCCCGCACGTGTGGCGGCTGATCGCCCTCGATCGCAAGACCGGGAGAGTGCTGTGGGACAAGGTGGCCACCCAGGGTGTCCCCAAGACCAAGCGGCACCCGAAGTCGAGCCAGGCCTCGCCGA
>JBDSLU010000303.1:0-6656 GCA_039916225.1 Vicinamibacteraceae bacterium | reverse complement strand
TCGAGTGCGGTGTGCTGAACGGTCAGGTGAAGCCTGGGGACACCGTCGCCATCGTGGGTGCCGGCCCGATCGGTCTGGCCGTCCTGTTGACGGCGCAGTTCTATTCGCCAGCGGCCGTCATGATGATCGATCTCGACGACAACCGGCTCCGGGTGGCGAAAGACTTCGGCGCGACGACCCTGATCAACAGCGCCGACGGCACGGCGGTCGAGCGCGTGCTGGAGTTGACCGGCGGCGAGGGCGTGGACGTGGCGGTCGAGGCGGTTGGCGTGCCCGCGACGTTCGACATCTGCCAGGCCATCCTCGCGCCAGGCGGGCGCCTGGCCAACGTGGGTGTCCACGGCAAACCGGTGGAACTGCACCTCGAGAAGCTCTGGGATCGCAACATCACGTTGACCACGAGACTCGTCGATACCGTGACGACGCCGATGCTGCTGAAGGTGGTCGGCTCGGGCAGGTTGCAGCCCGGCAGGCTCGTGACGCACCGCTTCGCCCTTGACGATGTGATGAAGGCGTACGACACGTTCGGGAATGCGGCGAAGGAGGGTGCGCTCAAGGTGATCCTGAAGAACCAGCGAGACGCCTGACCCTCGTGCGCATGCGTCATCGAATGCCTTCAGACGCCCAACGACGCGATCATCGAACCATCCTTGTCGGACCGGCGATATGGGTCACGCGACACCTCGCGCGTGCGTGGGGGCAACGGCCATGACGTCGGCGTGCCACGGTTCCAGCGCCGTGCGCCGGGCGTGGCTCGCCAGCTCGCGCAGATGAACGGCCTCGTGGCTCCGGCGCGCCCGCAGGACGGGGTCGGTGACGTCGAGCGGCGTCAGGCTCTGGTTGACGACCCATGCGAACGGCGTGATCTCGGCGCGCGCGAGGTCGCGCTCCAGCTGCATGGCCTCGTGAATCGGGGTGGCCTCCGGCAGCGTGACGAGCAGCACCATGGTGAACAGTGGGTCCCGCAGGCGTGGCAGCAACTGCCGGACGGCCTCGGAGCTCCCGCTGGGCTTGCGCAGCACTTCGCGGTGATACGCTTCGGCCGCGTCCACCAGGAGCAGCGTGTGGCCGGTCGGCGCCGTGTCGATGACCACGAACTGATCCTCACCGTGCGCGACGGTGTCCGCGAACGCGCGGAAGACCGCGATCTCTTCGGTGCAGGGCGATCGCAAGTCCTCTTCGAGCAACGCCCGGCCCTGCGTGTCGAGCCCGTGCCCAGCCGTGGCGAGCACCTCCTCCGCATAGCGGCGCGTTTCGACGGCCGGGTCGATACGGGTTACGCGGAGCGTCGCGGGCCGGTCCCGCGCGGCGGCATCGACGTGCGCCGCCGGATCGGTCGTCGTGAGCAGCACCTTGCAGCCGTCCTGCGCGAGCTGGGTGGCGATGCGCACCGCGAGCGTCGTCTTGCCGACACCGCCCTTGCCCATGGTCATCACTACGCCCTTGCCGCGCGCCGCAATCTGCTGGACCAGGGCATCCAGGCTCTCCCCGCGGTACGGGGGTTCCGCGACGGCGTCGATGCGCTCACCGTTGCCGGCGCCGTCCGCTCCCATCCGCCGCAGCGACGCGACACCGACCAGGCCGAACGGCAGCAGCGGCACATCGAGGCGAGGCAGCGGACGTAGCCCTGGGGGCATCTGGTCGAGAGAGGCGCGTCCGCGAGCGTCGAGGGCCACGGCGATGGCGTCGCGCCTGTCCAGTGCGTGGAAGACGCCATTGAGAATCAGTCGGACGTTTCGCATACCGATGTCGTGGAGTTCGCGGCGGGTGCGCTCCGCCTCCGCGAGCGATGGACCGTCCGGACGGGCAACCAGGACAAGGGTCGTCTGCGTGGCATCGCGTAACGCCGCGTTCGAGGCGGCATATAGCGACTGTTGCGCCTTGAGGCCGGAGAGTGGCCCAAGGCACGACGTCCCGCCCATGTTGGTCTCGATGAACGTGGACCATGCGGCTGGCAACTCGAGGAGGCGTAACGTGTGGCCCGTTGGCGCCGTGTCGAACACCACGTGGTCGAACGCTCGCGTGGCGTCCGCATCGCCGAGCAGTGTCGAGAACTCATCGAACGCCGCGATCTCGACCGTGCAGGCGCCTGACAATTGCTCTTCGATGCTGGCCACTGCCGCGGCGGGGAGCACCCCGCGGTACGGGCCGACGACGCGCTCGCGGTAGGCCTGTGCCGCGAGCTCCGGATCGATGTTCAGCGCGGACAGTCCGGGGACGCCAGGCACGGCTCGTGGAGCTCCCGCAAGCGCCACGCCAAGTACCTCATCGAGATTCGACGCCGGGTCTGTGCTGACGAGCAGCACGCGCTTGCCGGCGTCCGCCAACCCAATGGCGGTCGCACACGCTGCCGAGGTCTTTCCGACGCCGCCCTTCCCCGTGAAGAAGAGGATGCGCGTCGGATGCTCGATGAGGGTGGACATCATTGTCCTTCAGCAGCAGGTGCCGCTCGTCGCAGCCGTGTGCCCGTCGCTCGGCAGACCACTCGCCGGGGTGCCGATACCCGCCCACGACGACAGCTCGGCGCGTGAGGGATACACGCCGCTGCTCTTCATCTCGCCGTTCATTGTCACGACCGGTAGTCCGGCCTCTCCCTTCGTTTCGAGCGTCGAACGCACGGTCTGGTCCTCGGCAAACGCCGCGGGTTGCTGCGCCAGGTTGAAGCGCTCGACGGACACGCCCTGGGCCTTGAGCCAATCGAGATCAGCCGAGAAGCGCGCCAGCTGCGGGTCGACCGACGGCCCGCAGACACCTGAGGAGCAACACATCGCAGGGTCGAATACGCGCACAGCAGTCATGCGGACGTCCTTTCGTCACGCTGTCCACGAGATGTCTCAGGCATCAGCGCCGCGTCGGGCCCCAGACACCGGGGTGAAGCGCGTGACAGGCGGCGCACCGCGACAGAATCTGACCATAGAAGACGGCTCTGGCGCCGGGATCCTCGGCACGGCTCGCCTGGCTGGCGAGCTCGTGGAGGCGCTTTTCCGAAGCGACGACTGCGCCGGAGAGCTTCCGGTCGCTCGGTAGTGCAGCCGGCCGCAGGGGCGCCGATTGGAGGCCGCCGGCCCCGGCCCGCCACAGTGCGCTCGAGGGTGCGACGAGACCCTGGAGCATCTGATCGGCCGCCTGCTGGTGCGCCAGCATGTGCCCCACCAGGCCGTGCACCTCTGGCCGCGCGGGCTGGATGGCGATGACGGGCATCGTGCCGATCGCTCGATGGCAATCACCGCACGTCTTCAGCATGTCCGCAGCGCCGAGCGCGGCTTCGAGCACGCTCGAGGCGTCGGCGGTGCGGCGTGCGGCTCGCTGCATCTGTGCCACGAAGGGTGCTGACCCCGCCGGCATGCTCGGCGCGTCGTGGTTGGCCAGCCAGATCGCGGGCGCTTGGGCCGAGGCGACATCGCCGCGAATCACTGCCTCGTGCACCGTCATGACCTGCGAGAAGTGCACTTGCATGTGGGCGCGACGCTCGGCGTCTGACCGCGTCACTTGCGGGCTCGCTTGTGCCGCCGGCGCCGCGGAGTTGGCCACGCCGTAGAGCGCGAGGACGCCGGACACCAGAACCAGGGGAAGCAGAACATTGACGTAACTGGATGCGCGCATGATGTGGGACTCTCGTCTCGCTCGCGGGGGAAGATTCGAGCGGCAGGAACGGCGCTGCGCCCTTACGCCGCGACGGCGGTGGTCAGGTCCATCTCCCGCTTACACGATTCATCAATGGGCGCGGAACGGCTGTTCCCTTCAGGACACCCGGCACCTTCAGCCTCGGCCTTGCTGATGCACCGGACGATGGGGCCGACCCGTGCGCGGAGTCGATTCTCGACTTGAAAGCTGGCGACTACGTCGTCGACGGTGTCGCTCGCCGGCTCGTCATGGCTACCGGGCTTCCGGCCTGGGCGGGCCTTGTCGTCGCTGAGCCGGAGATGGAGGCCCTGGGCCACATGGGGCCTGGAGTCGTTCCAGTGTTGTTCGCCGCGATCGGGGAGGGTGACGCCGATGGCGTCCTGATCCTTGTGGGTCTCGAATTGCCAATTCTCGCGCTGATTCACGGATTGGGCAACGTTGCGTGGCGCGAGGCGTTTGTCCTACGCTGACTCGCGCATGAAGGAGTTCCTGCTCATCCTGCTCCACCTCGCCGTCATGACCGCGAAGCTGTGCGGTCGCGGTGGCGTGCGAGCGGTGATCGCTGAGAATCTCGTGCTCAAGCAGCAACTCATCGTGCTTCGTCGTGGTCGCCGTCGGGCACCCAGCCTGACGCTGACTGACCGGCTCCTTTGCGGATTCGCGTCCCTCTTCCTTAGCCCCGGACGCATCCGAAAGCTGGCCATTGCCCTCCGCCCCTCAACACTCCTGGCGTTTCATCAGGCCTTGGTGCGCGGCAAATACCGCCGGCTGTTCTCGTCAACGCCGTGCCCGAAGAAGGCCGGACCGAAAGGGCCGGAGGCGGCACTCATCCGTGCCATCGTCGAGCTCAAGTCGCGCAATCCTCGGTTCGGCTGTCCACGGATTGCACGCATCATCTCTCAGACGTTCGGGATCGACATCGACAAGAACGTCGTCTACCGCGTGCTGGCGAAACACTACCGCCCTGCTCCTGGGGGAAACGGACCCTCGTGGTTGTCGTTCATGGGCCACACCGCAGACAGCCTTTGGAGCCGCATGTTCAACGCCGCGATCCCTGGGCAGGGCGCACCGCGGCATCTCAGCACCGATCATGATCCGCTGTTCGAGGCGCACCGGTGGAAGGCGAACCTGCGGATTCTCGAGATCGTCGAAGTCAAGACTGTGCCCCATGTGCCGCTTTCCCACCCCTTCGTGGAGCGCCTGATCGGCACGATGCGGCGAGAATTCCTCGACCACGTGCTGTTCTGGAATGCCCGGGATCTAGAACGGAAGCTGGCTGAGTTCGAGATTTATTACAACGCGGCACGCAGCCACGCGTCGTTGGAGGGTCACACGCCTCTGACCTTCGCCGACGGGCACGGGGCGGTCCCGGCCGATTTGCATCATGTGCGCTGGGTCTCCCATTGCGCGGACCTCGTCCGACTCCCCGTCGCCGCCTGACCACGAATTCGAGACCGACGGGTGTCAGCGCGATAGCGGGTTCACACCCTCGAGACCGAAGCTCTTGGCAGCGCCGAGCAGGTGGCGGTCGTTCGAGTAGATGCGTTCGAAGCCTTCTGCTTTCGCGGTCACCAAGTGGATCGCGTCCAGCGATCGAACGAAGACGGCTCGGTTGAGTCGAGAGAAGGACGCCTGGACATCTCGAAGCAAGGCAGCGGTTGGATCCGCAAGCTTCCAGAGCCCCTCGTCCACATCGTGGACGAACTGTCCCTGCAGGGCCTTGAAGACCGCCGGCGTAACCGCCTCCTCGCGCAACTTGCGGTGAAACGCGGCCGACACTTCAGCGACCGCAATACCTGACGACACGACGACACCGGAGATGCGGGCGAGTCGTCGCACCGCATCCCGGCCAGGCTCGTTCAGATAGAATTTCGCGACCAGCGCTGCGTCGAAATAGACGGGCGCCACGGACGGCTCGCTGGTCGTCGCCGTCATCGATTCCGGTCCTCGCTCACGATATCCTCCACAGGCGTTCCGCCAACCGGTCGATCGATCGCGGCGGCGAATCGTTTCAGCGGTCGCCACGCCGCGAACCGGTTCACTTCCGGCTCCTCGCTCGCTGGCGTGATGCAGGCGACGGGCCGGCGGCGGTCGCGGACGAGGATAGCTCCGTACTTCCGCGCGCTCCGCACCCAGGCGCCGGTGTTCCGATGCAGCTCTCGGATGGAGATCTCCTTCATGGGTGACATTGTCACTCTTCGTCGACGGGCGGTCAAGGACGTGGTGAAGCGCCATCCGTCCCGGGCATCATCAGTTCGACCTCACGACGGTCGGTTCCACGGCGCTGGTCATCAGTGGTGCAGCGCTGACTGCCTACTTGGCGCCGACGCGACGCGCCATGAACGTCGATCGGATGGTCGTGCTTCGGCTGCAACCAGCGGCACCCTCAATCAACAATGTGTCCGACGGAAAGGGCATGCCTGTGAGGCGGAGACTCGATCCTCAAGCGTCGCCCTCAAGCGAACTCAACGGCTTGGGAGACGTGCGGGCATGGTGTGTGCCAGTCTTGAACAACCGTGGTCGGTGGCACCAGACGCGTCACTGGCACCGACGGCGATGCCCGCCTGATCGTGCCGGGCGGCGCGCTGGTTGACGACACGGCGATTCGCGTCACCCTGTCGGGGCTGTCGAGCTTTCTGCCGGCACACGCCGCGCTGACGCCGCTGGCCGAAGTCGTCGTCGATCTCTCCGGGCCAGATCCTGGCGTCGGACGCCGAGCTGTCGTTCGGGGGCGCGACCGCCGTGGCCGGCGGGAGTGCCGGCGCGGGGACATTCGTGATCGCGCGCGTCGATCGCCTGGACGGCGTGCCGTTCCTGACGCCGGTCGCGCTCGCGGAGCTCGTCGGCGGCCGCCTGGTGCTGACCAGCTACGGCGGGCTGCTGCAGACGCTCGACCCGGCCACCGGACGGTCACTCGACCGCCGCAGCTGATCGATCGGGGATGGACGGTGGACGACCGGTGGACGGATCCGTCGTCATGACCACGATCTTGTGGACGGCGCCCATTGTGTGGCGGCCCGCGAGTGCCTAAT
>JBDSLU010000302.1:0-12995 GCA_039916225.1 Vicinamibacteraceae bacterium | reverse complement strand
CGACGCGGAAGACAGTCTTGCCGTCGAACGCCGCCCGCGACGCGCCGCGCCTCCGGGAGCGGCGCTGGCGATCGTCTCGCTGCCGCGCACCTCGAACGCCACCGATTTCCGGCTGCTGGACTGGGCCGACTGGCTGACCGCGCCGCCCGCCGACAGCCGCGGCTACGACTTCGTGGTGCTGCCCGGCACCAAGGACACGCTCGGCGATCTCGCCTGGCTCCAGCGTCAGGGGCTCGCCGACTGGGTGCGATCGCAGCACGCGGCCGGGGCCACCATCGTCGGCGTCTGCGGTGGCTACCAGATGCTCGGCGAGCGCATCGCCGATCCCGACGCCATCGAGTCGATCGGCGGCACCGCCGACGGCCTCGGCCTGTTGCCCGTCCGCACCGTGCTGGCCGCCGAGAAGCGGACGCGCGTCGTGCGGGCGACCCTGCCCGGTGGCGCCTCCTGCGCCGCCTACGAGATTCACCTGGGCGTGACCACCGCGCCCGCCGGCGTCGCGCCGTTCGCCGTCCTCGCCGACGGATCGACCGACGGCGCGCGCGGCACACGCGTGCTCGGTACCTACCTGCACGGCGCGTTCGAAGACGCCGCGATCTGCGCCGAGGTGTTCGGCGTTCCCGTCGCACCGGCGGCGACGAAGGCCGCCGAGCACCAGGCGCTGGCCGAATGGTTCGAGGCGTCCGCCGAACACGTCGACGCCTGGCTGGCGTGACGCGTCCGGCGGCGAACGATCAGGGGAGCGGCGTGGCCAGGGCGGCGCTGCCGGCCGACCACACGACGCCTTCGTGATCGCTGTAGATGGCGCGCTCGACGACGATCTGCGGCCCGTCGCTCTCGACGAGCGTGCCGAACGATGCGCCGGGTTGTGATGGCGGGCCGACGACCTGGCTCATGGGCACGGTGACGCGGCTGTTGGCGGGGAGCGCGACCGTCAGCGTCGACGGAGTGCCGCCGGCGCTGGGGAGTGCGGTCACGGTCGCGTTGCCAGCGCTGGCCGACGTGTTGGCGATCAGGACGTAGGTCTCGGTGCCCGGTGCGACGAGGCCTGCGGCCAGCCCCCATCGCAGCGACGTGGCCGTCGCCCCGGCCGCCAGATGGCCCTCGTACCACTGACCCTGGCCGGGCCACCACATCGATCGCTCGACCACGATGCCAACCGCGTCGAGCGACTCCACGATCGCCGACACCGGCGTGTCGATGAGCCGTGCGTCCTCACCATCGACCGAGATGGTCACCCGACTCTCGGCGGGGACGTCGTACTCCTTCGTCAGCGGGGCGCCGGCCGGCAGCAGATAGGTGACCCTGATTCGCGTCGCCTGCGCCGTCGGGTTGGCGATCAGGTAGTAGAGGTCGAAGAAGCTGCCGGTGGCACCTTCCGCCAGGAACCAGCGCGGGTTGGTGGCCGTGACGCCGGCGCCGGCGTGGCCCGCCCCGAAGACCTGCGCCGGGCTCACGGTGTCCATGTACATCGCCCGCTCGACCAGGATCGGCGTGTCGGAGACGATCCGGGCGGAGACGTCCGTGGCGGCGAGCTGGCTCACGGCGTCCACCGCGATAGTCAGACGCGACGCGGCTGGCACCTGGTAGGCGATGGTCAGCGGCGGTGCAGGCGCCGGGCGCAGGTAGGTGACGCCGACGTTGGCGGTCGTCGGGCCGGGGTTCTGCAGCAGATAGAAGAGGCTGAACGCGCCGTGGGTGGCGCCTTCGGCAAGGAACCAGGTCGTCGACGGCGAGACGATGGCCGTCTCGGCGTGGCTGCCGTAGCCGCCGCCCCACGTCATCGTCCGATCGGCGATGACCGGCTGGTCGGACTCGATCGTCGTGGCGTAGGACGCCGCGAACTGCCCCTCGGCGTTGAAATCGCGCCGCTGGCGCGCGGGAATCGTCGTCGTGCTCGACCAGCTGCGGCTGTTGTCTCCCTGGTAGCGCAGGACGACGGTCGCCGGCACCGCGTTCGGGTTCAGCACCGCGAAGGTGGTGCTGAAGAAGGCGTTGGAGGCCCCTTCGGCGTGATACCGCACCTCGGTGCCGCGTGGGTGACTGGCGCGCGCCCACTCGGCGGCATTGGCGATGCCGTCACCGTCGGCATCGGCGGCGCCGTCGGCCACGGCCGGATCGAGTCCGAAGCGCGTTTCCCACGTGGAGGGCATGCCGTCCGCGTCCGGGTCGCGGTCGATCACGTAGACGTCGTAGTTGGCGTCGGTGTCGCTGGCGACCCGTCCCGCGCTCGTGCGCAGGACCAGGCGGCGACCGTCATCGCCGAGGTTCCCGAACGAGGCCAGATCGTCCATGCTGATCGTGGCGATCTCTTCGCTGGACCCGGCGATCACGTCGGACAGGCTCAGCGTACCGAACACGATGTCTCCGTTGCTGACAGAAGCGGACGCGAGGTGGCGGCCGTCCCAGTCGGCGATGGCGGTATCGGTCGTGCCGAAGGTGATTCGCGCCAGCGCCCGGTCGTAGATCCAGTTCACGCCGGTGATGCCCGAGCCATTGGTCCTGAAGCCGACGTCGCTGGTGCCGTTGACGCCGATGCTCTGGCCATCGGGGGCGATGCGTACGCCGCCCACTTCGACGCGGAACGTGAGCGGGAATTCGCCGATGGAGCGCTGCGTTTCGATCGCCGGCATCGGGATGCGACGGGTCGTCCCGGCGATGCGGTCCACCATGAAGGGTCGCCGGCAGGCGGGTGGCGCACGTTCGCACGCCACGGTGTCCGGCTCGGCGCTGAGCAGCGCCGACGCCGACACGAACGCGACGACGCCGCCATCGCGGCTGATCGACGGGCTCGAACTGGGCAGGTCGGCCTGGGTGCCATCGGTGGCGCGGCTGATGCGGGTCGTGGCGATGGTCTGCCGGTCGAACAGAAAAACGTCCGTGGTCCCGTTGGTGTCGCCGGCGACGAGGTTCGTCGCGTCCGACAGGAACACGATCCAGCGTCCGTCACCGCTGATCTGGGGCGCGCGGCTCGATCCGTTCGATTGCGTCCCGGCGGTACCGACACTGATCCGTGTCGTCTCGTTGGTCTGGCGGTCGCGCAGGTAGACGTCGGGACAGTTTGCGACCAGTGTCTCGCACACCTGCGTGTCGCCGGCCGCCAGCGGCGCGCGCGAGGTGAAGACCACGAAGCGCCCGTCGTCGCTGATGTCGAACTCACCCGCGGTGCTACCGACGGCCAAGCCGGCGGCCGACGTCGTGCCACTGGGACCGCTGCGCTCCAGGCCGTCGGTGGCCACGCTGACGCGGCTGGTGGTGCCGCCGGTCAGGTCGCGCACGAAGACGTCGGAGGATGCGTTGGTGTCCGCGGCGACCAGATTGCTGGCGTCCGAGACGAACGCGACGAACTGTCCGTTGCCCGAGATCACGCCGGTGCCGTTGAGGCCGTTGGGCTGGGCACCGGCCAGACCGACCGTGACGCGGATGGATGGCTGGGCGGCGGCCGGTATCGCCACGACCATGGTCAGCGGCAACGCCAGCAGGCAGGACCATCGAATCTGGGTTCGTACCATGCGGTGAGCGTCCATTTCTCGAGGGGGACCCTCAACCTATCGCGGCCTCGATGCCGTGGCAACCGGGGATCAGCGTCGGCGACGGGCCCTCGCCGGCTGTCGCTTCGCCTGGGCGGCTACCTCGACCGGCAGTCGCGTCGTCTCCTTCGCGGTGCCCAGCACGATGGTGGTTCGCGTCCTGGCGATGCCGAGCCGGCCCTTCAGCTCGTCGGCCAGTACCGACTCGAGTTGTGCGAGGCTGCGCGCCCGCACCTTCAACAGGAAGTCGTCGTCGCCGGCGACGTGGTGACACTCCTGGATCAGGTCGTGGCGCCGCACCGCGTTCAGGAAGGCGGCCCGCGCCCCCTGCGAGGCCAGGGTCACCGCGACGAAGGCCAGCACGGGGAAGCCGGCCAATCCGGGATCGAGGTGGGCGGCAAAGCCCCGGACGACTCCGGTCTCGGTCAGCTTCCGGACGCGCTCGGCGGCAGCCGGTGCCGACAAGCCGAGGGCGGTGCCGAGCTCCGCCCAGCTGATTCGCCCATCTTGTTGCAAGGCATCGATGGCTTTTGAATCAATAGTGTCAAGCATTCTACGCATTGTAATCGATCGTATCGACGTCTGATATCATACGATCAAGACTATGCGGATGACGACGCACCCGTTTGTCGACACGCCCGCCACCCTCGAGACCTTTGTCGCGGCATGGCACGCCGGCGGCGTGTCCCGCGCTGAATGGACGCATGGCGCGCACGTCGCCGTCTGCGCCTACTACGCCTTCGAGCGCGAGCCCGACGCGACGTTCGCCATCGTCAAGGCCGGCATCCTGGCGTTCGCGCGCGCCTCCGGCATCGTGCACACCGCGACCAGCGGTTACCACGAGACGCTGACCCGCTTCTGGACGCTCGTGATCGCGGCGCATGTGCGCGAACGCGGCGCGGCGAGCCGCTGGGAAGCGGCGCGCGCGGCCCTCGATCGCTTCGGCGACGATCGCGACCTGCCGCAGCGGGCCTACAGCTTCGACGTGGTGCGCGACGTGCGGGCGCGGGCCGAATGGGTGGCGCCGGATCGCGACGTCGACGGACTGCCGGCGGTGGCCTGATCGGTGGCGGCTGCCTCGGCGACGGCGGCGAGCGTCGGACACGCCATCGCCCGCGCGATCGTCGCGCAGTCGACCGCTGGGATGCGCAGCTGACCGAAGTGGAAGGCCGCCCCCCAGTGCGTCTTGTTGAGCTGCAGGAAGCCGCCGGCGACGCCGCGCTCGATGTGCGAGCGCGAGACGACGCCGATCCAGAATTGCCGGGCGGCCTCGGTCATCGCTTCTTGGCGAGGCCTCGCGACGCCGGGGTGGACGCCTTGGCCGCGCGCGCCGTGGCCAGCCTGGGCGTCGACGCCTTGGCCGCGACCATCGCCACGGCGGCGGCGACGCGGCGCTCGCGCGTCTCGGGTTTCCTGGCGCCGTCGATGGCCTCGACGTGTTCCCGCTGGTGGGTGTAGCTGGACGCCTTCCACGCCTCGAGCGCGCCAGGCAGCGCCTGCAACGCGCGCAGCAGATCGGCCGGAGCGGTCACCGTGCGCGGCGCCTCGTCGAGCGTCACCTTCACCGCGACGCGCTCACCGCCCTCGAGGCCAGCGGCCTCGCGATGGCTCTTGCGCATGCCGATGCAGACCGGGCCGCCCATCGCGGCGATGGTGGTGCGGAACGTGTAGCCGTTGACCGTCGCGACCACCGGAGCACGGACCTTGCCGAAGACCGCTTTCGGATCGAAGGGCAGGACCACGAAGCAACTCGGACCGTCGCGGACGACGGTGGCGGAGAAGGACTGGCTCGGCATCGGGATCAACTCCGGGCAGGAGACGGAGGCGAGGCGGCCGTCTGACCGGCGCAGGCTGGGCAGATGCACGATTCGTTGCGGGCCTCGGCCGGGATCCCCTCGAGCACGTCCTCGGGAATGATCGTGGTGAAGCACCAGCACGTCGACGCGCCGGCGGCGAGCCCGCATTGGTTCGGGCCGCCGCAGATGGGGCACAGGTCCTGGTCGGGGCGGGCGGCGGGCTCGGGCACGGCGGGAGTGTAGCAGCAGGCTATTTCAGCTTGAAGCTCAGCTCCATGGTCGCGATCATCGCGGTCGGGACGCCATCCTTCAACGGCGGGGTGAAGCGCCACTTGCGCAGGCAGGCGATCGACGCCAGGGCGAGGTCCGGATGGGGCGCCGAGAGGACGTGGACCGGGCCGGGGCTGCCATCCGCCTGGATGACGAACTCCAGCTTGGCGACGCCCCGGGCCCGGGCCGTCATCGCGGCGCGGGAGTAGGCGGGGTAGGCCTGGCGGATCGCGCGCGGCGTGGTGACGCCGGGGTCGCCGGCGCGCGGAAGACTGGCATCGAACGCCGCTGGTGCCTGCAGCGCCGCGATGCGCATCCCGCGCAACTCGAGTCCGCCTTTGTCCGCCTGCAGCCCGATGGTGCCGTAGAGCGATTCGGTCCGATCGGCGGTCGCGATGGGGCGGCCGTCGAGGCTGATGGTGAGGAGATCCTGTTCGGCTCGGGCTTCGACGGCGATCCAGGCGGAGGCATCGTCGACGGGGCGCGAGGGAACAAAGGTCAGCTCGTGCAGCGTCTGCCGGGTCGCTTCCAATCGGCCGCGCTCCGCGCTGCGGTCGAGTGCGACGCCGTAGCTACGGACGTTGCCGTCGGCGGGGACGGTCGATCGGAGCCGCAGCGTGCCGCGAGCGTCGGGCTGCAGCGGGCGGTACTCGAAACGCAGCACGAAGTCGTCGTAGGCGCGCGGCGTCCAGATCAGGCCCGACAGCAGCTGCAGGGTGTCCTGCGTGCTCTCGGTCTTCGATCGATCGGCGTCCCAGTCGCGGATGATCTGGAAGTCGGCGTCCGCCTGCGCCGCGGCGACGGCGGGAGCCGAGACGGCGCACGCCAGCACGACGGCGGTGAGGCTGAGTCGGAGCATGCCGTGAGCATACTCCCGCGCCCTCGGGCTCAGGCTTGGGACGTGGCCGGCGTGGCGCTCCGTGCCACACGGCGCCGGGCCCGGCGACCGCCGGCCCACAGGCGCATCCGGTCGAGATACAGGTAGACGACCGGCGTCGTGTAGAGCGTCAGGATCTGGCTCATCGCCAGGCCGCCGACGATGGTGATGCCGAGCGGCTTGCGCAGCTCGGCGCCTTCGCCCTGGAACAGCATCAGCGGCAGCGCGCCGAGGAGCGCCGCCAGCGTCGTCATCAGGATCGGCCGCAGCCGCAGCAGGCAGGCCTCGTGGATGGCGTCGTAGGGCGTCAGGTCGTTCTCGCGTTCGAGCTGCAGCGCCACGTCGATCATCAGGATCGCGTTCTTCATCACGACGCCGACCAGCAGGAACACCCCGAGCATCGCCACCAGGCTGAACTCGGTGTTGAGGAACTGCAGCGCCAGCAGCGCGCCGACGCCGGCCGAGGGCAGCGTCGAGAGGATCGTCAGCGGGTGGACGTAGCTCTCGTAGAGCACGCCGAGCACGATGTAGACGACCAGCAGGGTGCCGAGGATGGCCAGCGGCTGGTTGCCCTGAGCCTGCTGGAACAGCCGGCTGTTGCCCTGCATGCTGCCCTGGATCGCGGACGGCATGGCGAGGCGGGCGACGGCCCGCTCGATCGCCGTCGTCGCCTGGCTCATGCTGACGCCCGGCTTCAGCTCGAACGAGATCGAGGTCGAGGCGAACTGCTGGAAGTGGTTGACGCGGTCGCGGGCGACCGTGTGCTGGTAGGAGCTGAATGCGGACAGCGGGACGGTCTGCCCGCCGGCGACGACGCGCAGCCGGTCGAGCGCTTCCGGCCCCTGGGCGAAGCCGGGCGCGACCTCCATCACGACGCGGTACTGGTTCAGCGCGTTGTAGATGGTCGAGACCTGGCGCTGGCCGAAGGCGTTGTTGAGGGCGTTGGTCACGTCGGTCATGCCGATGCCGAGCTGCCGCGCCGTCGTGCGATCGACGTTGAGCGTGACCTGCTGGCTGGCGATCAGCTCGTCCTCGATGCCGGTCAGCTCGTCGAGGTCGGCGAGCGCCGTTCGCACCTTGGCGCCCCAGACCCGCAGGGCGACGAGGTCGTCGGAGAGCAGCGTGTAGCTGTACTGCGCGTTGCCGCCGCCCCCGCCGAAGCGGATGTCCTGGTCGGGGTTGAGGAACATGCGGGCGCCGGCGACCTTCGGCAGCGAGTTGCGGATGCGGTTCGCCACCTCCTGCGCCGAGGCCTTGCGCTCCTTGAGCGGCTTGAGGCGGACGAAGGTCTGGGCGTTGTTGACGCCGCGGCCGCCGCCGATGAAGCCGGCCACGCTCTGCACCGCCGGGTCGGCGAGGATGGCCCGCCGGAACACTTCGATCTTCGGCTGCATCACCTGGAACGACGTGCCGTCGTCGCCGCGGATGAAGCCGCCGAGCTGACCGGTGTCCTGGTTGGGGAGGAAGCTCTTCGGTGCCGCGATGTAAAGGCGCACGTTCAGCGCCATCACCCCGAGCAGCAGGCACACCACCAGCGGCGCGTGCTTCAACGACCACACCAGGGTGCGGTCGTAGCCGCGGAGCAGCGCGCCGAAGGCGCGGTCGGTGACTCGCTTCCACAGGTGTGGGCGCTCGTGCGACGCCTTCAGCCAGCGGCCGCACAGCATCGGCGTCAGCGTCAGCGACACGACCAGCGAGATGAGGATGGCCGCCACCAGCGTGATCGAGAACTCACGGAACAGCTTCTCGACGATGCCGCCCATGAACAGCAGCGAGACGAAGACGGCGACGATGGCCAGGTTCATCGACAGCAGCGTCGAGCCGACCTCGCGGGCGCCGATCAGCGCCGCCTCGAGCGGCGGCACCCCCTTCTCGACGTGCCGCGAGATGTTCTCGAGGACGACGATGGCGTCGTCGACGACCAGGCCGGTGGCGACGATCAGCGCCATCAGCGAGAGGCTGTTCAGCGAGAAGCCCCACACGTACATCACCGCGAAGCTGCCGATGAGCGAGACCGGGACGGCCGCGACCGGGATCATCGCGGCCCGGACGTTGGCCAGGAAGAGCAGCACGACGACGATGACGAGCGCGACGGCGATGAGCAGCGACCGCTCGGCCTCGTGCAGCGTGGAGCGGATGGCCGGCGAGCGGTCGCTGGCGACGTGCAGCTCGACGCCACCCGGCAGGAAGGCGCGCAGCGACGGCAGCTGATCGGTGATCGCGTCCACCGTCTCGATGATGTTGGCGTCGGGCTGGCGGCTGATGATCAGCAGCACCGCCTGGTCGTTGTTGAAGTAGCCGCTGTTGAAGCGATCCTCGACGCCGTCGGTGACTTTGGCGATGTCCGAGAGCCGGACCGGGGCGCCGTTGCGGTAGCTGACGATCAGCGGCTCGTACTGCTTGGCCTTGCTCAGCTGATCGCTGGCCTGGATCTGCCAGAAGCGGGTCCCGTCTTCGACGCCGCCCTTCGGACGCAGCAGGTTGGCCTGCGAAATCGAGCGGCGGACGTCGTCGAGGGCGATGCCGTACTGCATCAGCGCGTAGGGCTGCAGCTCGACGCGGACGGCCGGCAGCGAGCCGCCGCCGACGGTGACATCGCCGACGCCGGTGACCTGGGCCACTTTCTGCGCCAGCACCGTCGACGCCAGGTCGTACATCTCGCTGGTCGTCCGCGTCTTCGACGTCAGCGCCAGGATCATGATCGGCGCCTGCGACGGGTTGATCTTGCGGTACTGCGGCATGCCCGGCAGGGCGCTCGGCAGCAGCGACCGGCTGGCGTTGATCGCCGCCTGGACCTCGCGCGCCGCCACGTTGATGTCCTTGCCGAGGTCGAACATCACGTTGATGCGCGCCGACCCCTGCGAACTGTTCGACGAGAGCTCGCTGACCCCGGCGATGGTGCCCAGGGCCCGCTCGAGCGGCGTCGCCACCGTCGACGCCATCGTCTCGGGGCTGGCGCCGGGCAGGTTGGCCGAGACGAAGATGACCGGGAAGTCGATCTGCGGCAGCGGTGACACCGGCAGCATCGTGAACGCCACCGAGCCGGCGAGGATCACCGACAGGTTGAGCAGCGTGGTCGCGACCGGCCGCTTGATGAAAGGCGAGGACAGGCTCATGGCAATGGTTCCCGAGGGCACGACGCGCCGCGGCCGACGATGGCCGCGACGACCTACGCCGGGGCGTCTTCGGCGACGAGCTTCGGCTGCGGGGCGGGCGACCAGCGGCGCCCCAGACGATCGAAGAACAGGTAGATGACCGGCGTCGTGAACAACGTCAGCACCTGGCTGACCAGCAGGCCGCCGACCATGACGAGGCCGAGCGGCTGGCGCAGCTCGGCGCCGGATCCGCTCGAGAACATCAGCGGCAGGGCGCCGAACAGCGCCGCCAGCGTGGTCATCAGGATCGGGCGGAAGCGCAGCAGCGCGGCCTGGTAGATCGCGTCGACCGGCGCCATGCCTTCGTTGCGCTCGGCGTCGAGGGCGAAGTCGATCATCATGATCGCGTTCTTCTTGACGATGCCGATCAGCAGGATGATGCCGATGACCGCAATCAGGCTCAGGTCGGTGCCGACCACCTTCAACGCGAGCAGCGCGCCGACCCCGGCCGAGGGCAGGGTCGAGAGAATCGTGATCGGGTGGATGTAGCTCTCGTAGAGCACGCCCAGCACGATATACATCGTGACGATGGCCGCCAGGATCAGGACGAGCGTGCTGTCGAGCGAGGAGCGGAACGCTTCCGCGGCGCCCTGGAACCGCGTCTGGACGCTCGCCGGCATGCCTTCCACGATCAGTTCGCGCTGGGCCGCCTCGATGGCCGCCACGGCTTCGCCAAGGGCCACGCCGGGGGCGAGATTGAACGAGATGGTGGCCGCCGGGAACTGGCCGGCGTGGTTGATGACCAACGCGGTCTCGCGCTCGATCACCGTCGCGATGCTCGACAGCGGGATCTGCATGCTGCTCGATCCGCTGCCCGGGACGCCGGCGGTGCCGCCCTGGGCCGTGCCCGACGCCGCCACGTGGATCTGGCCGAGCGAATCCGGCCCGAGCTGATACCGCGGTGACGCCTCGAGCACGACGCGGTACTGGTTGGCCTGCGTGTAGATGGTCGAGATGAGGCGCTGGCCGAAGGCATCGTAGAGGGCGTCGTCGATCGCCGACACGCTGACGCCGAGGCGGCTGGCGGCGTCGCGGTCGATGTCGACGAAGGCCTGCAGGCCCTTGTTCTGCAGGTCGCTGGCGACGTCGGCGATCTCCGGCACGCGCTTCAGCCGCTCGATCATCCGCGGCACCCACTGGCCGAGGCGCTCGGCGCTCGGATCCTCGACGATGAACTGGAACTGCGTGCGGCTGACCCGGTCCTCGATGGTCAGGTCCTGCACGGGCTGGAAGTAGACGGTGATGCCCGGCACCTTGGCGACGTTGTTCCGCAGCCGCTCGATGACCTGCGTCGCGGTCAGGGCGCGGGCCTCGATCGACTTCAGGGTGACCAGCATGCGGCCGCTGTTCAGCGTCGCGTTGCCGCCGTCGATGCCGATGAACGACGACAGCCCGTGCACGTCCGGGTCCTTCAGGATGACCCGGGCGGCCGCCTGCTGCAGCTCGGCCATCGCCGCGAACGACACCGACTGCGGCGCCTCGGTGATCACCTGGATGGCGCCGGTGTCCTGGGTCGGGAAGAACCCCTTCGGCACCCACAGGTAGAGGAGGACGGTCAGCACCAGCGTGGCGACGGCCACCAGCAGCGTGATCGGCTGGTGGTTCAGCACCACGCGCAGCAGCGATCCGTACCACGCCACGATGCCGTCGAGGATCGCGCCGGTGCGGCGGTAGAACCAGCCCTGCTCGTGCTCGTGCTGGAGCTTGAGCAGGCGCGCCGCCATCATCGGCGTCAGCGTCAGCGAGACGACCAGCGAGATGAGGATCGAGACGGCCAGCGTGATGGCGAATTCGCGGAACAGCCGGCCGACGACGTCGGCCATGAACAGCAGCGGGATGAGCACCGCGATCAGCGACACGGTCAGCGAGACCAGCGTGAAGCCGATCTCCTCGGCGCCCTTCAGGGCCGCCTGGAACGGTGTCTCGCCCATCTCGATGTGGCGGGCGATGTTCTCGACCATGACGATGGCGTCGTCGACGACGAAGCCGGTGGCGATGGTCAACGCCATCAGCGTCAGGTTGTTGATCGAGAAGCCGGCCAGGTACATCACGCCGAAGGTGCCGACCAGCGACAGCGGTACGACCACGCTCGGGATCAGCGTCGCCGGCACGTTGCGCAGGAACAGGAAGGTGACCAGCACGACCAGCCCGATGGCGAACAGCAGCTCGTGCTGGACGTCCTCGACCGACGCCCGGATGGTTTCGGTGCGGTCGCTCAGCACCGCCACGTCGAGCGTCGACGGCATGCTGGCGGTGAGCTGCGGCAGCAGCTCCTGGATGCGATTGACGACTTCGATGACGTTGGCGCCGGGCTGGCGCTGGACGTTGATCAGCACCGCCGGCATCTCGTTGGCCCAGGCCGACAGGCGGCGGTTCTCGGCGCCATCGACGATGTCGGCGACGTCGCGCAGCCGGATCGGCGCGCCGTCACGATAGGCGACGATCAGGTCCTTGTAGGCCTCCGGCGAGCGCAGCTGATCGTTGGCGTCGAGGGTGAAGGATCGCTGCGGTCCGTCGAAGCTGCCTTTCGGCTGGTTGACGTTGGCGGCGGAGATGACCGCGCGGATGCTCTGCAGGTTCAGGCCGTTCGAGGCGAGCGCCTGCGGGTTGGCCTGGATGCGGACGGCCGGCCGCTGCCCGCCGGCGATGCTGACCAGGCCGACGCCCGGCAGCTGCGACAGCTTCTGCGCCACGCGCGTGTCCACCAGGTCGTGAATCTGCGGCAGCGGCACCGTGCCCGACGTGACGGCCAGCGTCAGCACCGGCGTGTCGGCCGGATTGACCTTGTTGTAGACCGGCGGCTGCGGCAGGTCGTTCGGCAGCAGGCTGTTGGCGGCGTTCATCGCCGCCTGCACTTCCTGCTCGGCGACGCTCAGCGGCTTCTCGAGCTCGAAGCGCAGCGTGATCACCGACGCGCCGCCCGAGCTCGTCGACGACATCTGGGCCAGGCCGGGCAGCTGCCCGAACTGCCGCTCCAGCGGCGCCGTGACCGAGCTGGTCATCACCTCGGGGCTGGCGCCCGGGTAGAAGGTGATGATGCGAATCGTCGGGTAGTCGACCTGCGGCAGCGCCGACACCGGCAGCAGGCGGTACGACAGGATGCCCGACAGGAGCAGCGCTGCCATGAGCAGCGCCGTGGCAACCGGCCGGAGGATGAAGGCGCGGGAGAGGTTCATGGCCGCGGCCCACCGGGGCCCTGGCCACCCGGCCGCCGACGGCCTTCGCCGCCCGGAGCCGCGGTCGGCCCACCGGGCGCCGTTGCCGGCGCCTGGCCTCCGGGAGCCGCGCCTGGGGCCTGGCCACCGGGCGCCTGGCCGGGCGTCGCGCCCGCGCCTCCCGGTCCGCCGGGGCGTCCGCCCTGGCCGGC
>JBDSLU010000301.1:0-11839 GCA_039916225.1 Vicinamibacteraceae bacterium | reverse complement strand
CGGTCGGAGGAGCCCGACTCGGTGAAGCCGATGCTGGCGTTGCTCAGCTCCCGCGAGCCGGCGTTGGACGTCATGATCAGCACCACCTGGCGGAAGTCCGCCTTGCGGCCGTTGTTGTCGGTCAGAGTGGCGTGGTCCATCACCTGCAGCAGGATGTTGAAGATGTCCGGGTGCGCCTTCTCGATCTCGTCGAGCAGCAGCACGCTGTAGGGGTGCTGGCGGATGGCGTCGACCAGCAGGCCGCCCTGCTCGAAGCCGACGTAGCCGGGAGGCGCGCCGATGAGCCTGGCGACGGCGTGCTTCTCCATGTATTCCGACATGTCGAAGCGCGTGAACTCGTTGCCGAGGTGTCGGGCCAGCTGCTTGGCCAGCTCGGTCTTGCCGACGCCAGTCGGCCCGGTGAACAGGAAGCAGCCGGCCGGCTTGTCAGGCTGGCCGAGCCCGGCCCGGGCGCGCTTGATCGACGTGGCGACCATCTTCACGGCGTCGCCCTGCCCGAAGACGACGCGGTTGAGCGAGTCCTCGAGCCCCCTGAGGCGCTCCTTGTCCGACGACGATGCTTGCTTCTCGGGGATGCGGGCGATGCGGGCGACGACCTTCTCGATCTCGTCCAGGTCGACGAGCTTGGGGGCGCCTTCGACGGGCGTGTCCGCGGCAGCGTTCTCGACGCCGACCACGGGCACGTGGACGCCTTCGGACGGCGGCGGCGCCGGCGTTTCCGGCTGCAGGCGCAGCATGGCGCCGGCTTCATCCAGGATGTCGATGGCGCTGTCGGGCAGCCGCGAGTCGCGCAGGTGCCGCGCCGCGAGCCGGGCGGCGCCGTCGAGCGCGCCGTCCGTGTAGGTCACGTTGTGGTGCTGCTCGTAGCGTGACCGCAGGCCCTTGAGAATCCGCACGGTCTCGTCGACCGTCGGCTCGTCGACGGCGATCTTCTGCAGACGGCGGGCGAGTCCGCGATCCTTCTCGATCTGCTTGAACTCTTCGAACGTCGTCGATCCGACGACGCGCAGTTCACCGGCGACCAGCACGGGCTTGATCAGCGTCGCCAGGTCCATCGTGCCGCCAGTGGTGGCGCCGGCGCCGACGGTGGAGTGCACTTCGTCGATGAACAGGATCGGCTTGGCCCGCTTGGCGAGGGCGGCGACGACCGCCTTGAAGCGTTCCTCGAAGTCGCCGCGGAAGCGCGTCCCGGCGAGCAGGGCGGTGGTGTCGAGCGAGTAGACCTCGGCGCCTTTCAGCACCGACGGCACGTCGTTCATCAGCAGCCGCTGCGCCAGGCCTTCGGCCAGCGCGGTCTTGCCGACGCCGGCTTCGCCGACGAACACCGGGTTGTTCTTGCGGCGCCGGCAGAGCACTTCCATGGTCCGCTGCAGCTCGGTATTGCGGCCGATCAGCGGATCCAGCTCGCCGGCGGCGGCGCGCGCCGACAGGTTCACGGTGTAGGCGGCGAGCGGATCCCGGGCCGACGCCTTGCCTTCCTCGCCCTGGCCGGACGGCGCCTCGCCGTCGCCGGAACCCGAAGAGGAGGACGACGAAGTCGAGGAGGGCGGCGGCACCTTCGAGATGCCATGGCTGATGAAGTTGAGGATGTCGAGGCGGGTGACGCCCTGGCCTTCGAGCAGCTGCGAGGCGAACGACTTGTGCTGCTGCAGCATGGCAG
This sequence comes from Vicinamibacteraceae bacterium, assembly GCA_039916225.1. GTDB lineage: Bacteria > Acidobacteriota > Vicinamibacteria > Vicinamibacterales > Vicinamibacteraceae > JBDSLU01. The sequence continues at coordinate 10,179 of JBDSLU010000301.1, read as the reverse complement.
CCAGCAGATCGCCGGCCTGCACCTCGGGCCGGCTGGCGCTCTGCACGTGGAGCACGGCGGTCTGCAGCGTGCGGCGGAAGGCGAGCGTCTGCTCGGGCTCCTGCTGCCGCCCGTGCGGGAACTGTTCGACCTTCTCGGACAGGTACTTGTTCAGCTCGGAACGCAGCGCCGGCAGATCGGCGCCGCACGCGTTCAGGATCTTCTCGCCCTCGGCGTCGTGCGCGAGGACGTAGAGCAGATGCTCGAGCGTGAGGTGGGTGTGACGGCGGGCCGTCGCCTCGCGATAGGCGATCGACAGAATCAACTCGACGGAGTTGCTGAACATCGTTACTCCGCTTCCATGTCGGCGCGGAGCGGGAAGCCGTGCTCCTTCGCCAGGTCGTGAACGGTCTCGATCTTCGTCTCGGCGATGTCGTGCGGGTAGAGCCCGCACAAGCCCTTGCCCTGCGTGTGGACGTGCATCATCACGCGGAAGGCCTCGGCCGGCGATTTCAGGAACACCTGCTCGAGCACCAGCACGACGAACTCCATCGTCGTGTAGTCGTCGTTGAGCAGGATGACCTTGTAAAGCGGCGGTTCCTTGGTCTCCTGACGCGTCCGCTCCAGGACGGCATCGCCGTGCTGAGGTGAGCCGCCAGGGGTGTCGGGGGAACCGGGCATCCTGATCGCAGTATAGCGAAGCCGTCCAGCCCCGCCGGGCTGGCGACGCTTGTAACCGGCCCGCCAAACCCGCATGCTGTGCCCGCATGGCCGCGCTCTCTCCACCGTCCCAATGAGCACGCCGATCGAGCACTACGCGCTGATCAGGGACTGTGAGACGGCGGCGCTGGTCTCGCTGGCAGGGTCGATCGACTGGCTCTGCTGGCCGCGATTCGACTCGGGCGCCTGCTTCGCCGCCCTCCTGGGCAGTCCGGAACATGGGCGCTGGGCGCTCGCCGCCGCCGACGTGGAGGCCCGTGCCACCCGCCGCTACCGCCCGCACACGCTGATCCTCGAACGTGCCTCGAAACCGACACCGGTACGGTGACGGTCATCGACTTCATGCCGCCCCGGGGCCGCCACTCCGACATCGTTCGCCTGGTACGCCTGACCTACGCCCCGACCGGCGGCATCGTCGCGGCGCCGACGACGTCGCTGCCCGAGCAGATCGGCGGCTCGCGCAATTGGGACTACCGCTTCTGCTGGCTGCGCGACGCCACGCTGACCATCCTCGCCCCGATGAACGCCGGCTACTCCGACGAGGCCAAGGCGTGGCGCAACTGGCTGCTGCGCGCCGGGGCCGGCGCGCCGCCGCAGCTCCAGATCATGTATGGGCTGGCGGGAGAGCGGCAGCTGACCGAATGGGAAGCGCCGTGGCTACCCGGCTACGAAGGCTCCACGCCGGTGCGCATCGGCAATGCCGCCCACAGCCAGCTGCAGCTCGACGTCTTCGGCGAGGTCGAGGTGGCGGGCCTCGACGGCCCGATCGACGCATGGCGGGCGACCCGCCAGGCGATCCACGACGACATCTGTGCCAACGGCTTCGATCGCCAGCTCAATTCGTTCGTCCAGTCCTACGGCTCGACGGCGCTCGACGCCAGCCTGCTGCTCCTGCCCACTGTCGGCTTCCTGCCGGCCTCGGACCCCGCATCCTGGGCACCATCGCGGCGGTCGAACGGCGACTCTTCGTCGATCGGTTCGTGCTGCGCTACGATCCGGCCCAGAGCGACGACGGCCTGCCGGGCCGCGAAGGTGCGTTTCTGGCCTGCAGCTTCTGGCTGGCGGATGCCTACGTCATGGTTGGGCGGCTCGACGACGCCCGGCGTCTGTTCGAGCGGCTGCTCGCCCTGCGCAACGACGTCGGCCTGCTGGCGGAGGAGTACGATGTCGACGCCGGACGCCTGGTCGGCAATTTTCCCCAGGCGTTCTCGCACGTCGCTCTCGTCAACACGGCACACAACCTGGCCCGGGCCAGCAAGCCGGCAGAACAGCGGTCCACATGAGCGTCTTCGACGTCGCGGCCATCCTCACCGCGATCGCCGCCATCTCCGGCTACGTGAACCACCGGGTGCTGCGCCTGCCGCCGACGAGCGGCACGCTGCTGGTCGCGCTCGTCACCTCGCTGGCACTCCTGCTGCTCGAGCAGCTCGCCCCCGAGGCGCAGGTCCGCCCGCTGGTCGAGCGCTTCCTGGGTGAGATCGACTTCGACCAGGCGCTGCTCCACGGCCTGCTCTGTTTCCTGCTGTTCGCGGGCGCCCTGCACGTCGATCTCGACGGCCTCGTCGATCACCGCTGGACGATCGGCGCCCTGGCTACGGTGGGCGTCGTCTTGTCGGTGGCGATGGTCGGCGGCCTGACCTGGGTCGTGTCCAGACTCCTCGGCCTCGGCCTGAGCCTGCAGGTCTGCCTGATGTTCGGAGCCCTGATTTCGCCGACCGATCCGATCGCGGTGATGGGCCTTCTGAAGGAACTGCGCGCTCCGGCCAGCCTCGAGGCCCAGATTGCCGGCGAATCACTCTTCAACGACGGCGTCGGCGTGATCGTGTTCCTGGGCCTGATGTCGATGGCCGGCCTGTCGGGCGGTGCCGGCGCCGACGGGCCCGAGGCGCACCCGACCGGGCTCTTGGTGTTCGCGCTGCGCGAGGTGCTGGGCGGCGCGGCTCTGGGCTTGGGGCTAGGCTGGGTCGGCTACCACGCCCTCAAAAGCATCGACGACCATCCGCTCGAGCTGCTGATCACCCTCGCCCTGGTGATGTTCCTCTACTCGCTGTCGTTCTGGATCCATGTCTCGGGCCCGATCGCGGTGGTCGTGGCCGGGCTCTTAATCGGTAATCCGGGCCGGCGCTTCGCGATGAGCGACAACACGCGCGAGCACGTTGACGCCTTCTGGCGCATGATCGACGAGATCCTGAACGCGGTCCTCTTCCTACTGCTCGGCCTCGAGGTGTTCGCGGTTCAGCGCTGGTCGGACGTCCTGCTGCCGGCGCTCATCGCCATTCCGATCTGCCTCTTCGCGCGCTGGCTCTCGGTGGGGATTCCGGTGACGGTGATGCGGGCGCGCGGCTCACTGCGCCGCGGATTGGTGCCGGTGCTGACCTGGAGCGGCCTGCGCGGCGGCATCTCGGTGGCGCTCGCCCTGTCGCTGCCACGCTTCCCCGGCAAGGAGGTTCTGCTGGCTTGCACCTATGCTGTGGTGGTCTTCTCCGTCCTCGTCCAGGGGCTGACGGTGCGTCGACTGCTGGTCCACTACGGCGTCGGCGGACAGGAGGGATCATGACCGCGCCGCCAAGCCGGACCCGGTATGTCACCATTCTGACGTTCGCGTCGACCCTGATTCTCGTGGGCGGCTGGCTGATGCGGCCGCGTGTCGTGCCCCGGCACCCGGCCCCGATCGTGCCTGAGACGGAGCTCGAACAGTTGGCGCGGCGACGCGAGCGGCGCTCGCTCGATGCGATGGCCCAGTACTTCGCCGAGACGGCTGGCGAGGCCGCCGCCTCACTGGTCTTCTTCCCGGCCGGCCAACGCAGCGGTCTGGTGTGGGGCGACCGGCAGATCGTCTCTTCGCCGATGGCCGGCGCGGCGGCGGGAACATCACTGGTCGCCGCGACACCCGCTGGCGAGACGAGCCTCGGCCTGACGGTGCTGGGGCCCCACCTGCCGATCGTCGCGCTCGAGAGCACGGGGCCGCTTGCCGGCCTGTCGCCGGTGCGGCCGGCCGAAGCTGCGCCCGATGCTGGCGCCTGGGTCGTGGCCGTGTGGCGCGTCGGCGCCGAACCGGCGTTCATGGCCGGCACGTTCCTGCAGAGCGCGACGGCCACCTGCGGCGTCACGCCCGTGGTCGAAGTGGTCTCGAGTCTCGCTTTGACCGCGGCGATGACCGGCGGCGGCCTGTTCACCGCCGACGGCGATCTGCTCGGGATGATGGTGTCGTGCGGGGAGCGGACGGCAGTGATCGACGTGGCCAGCATCCGCCGCGTGCTTTCCGCCGCCCGATCGGCGGACGGAAGGCTCCTGCAGAGATATGGCCTCCGCCTCACCGCGCTGTCGGCCGCCGAGGCGCAGCACTTCGCCGAGGAGACCGGTCTGCTGGTCCGCGAGGTCTGGCTCGGCACCGCCGGCAGCCTCGCCGGGCTGCGGCCGGGCGATCTGTTGTCCGTCGTCGTGGACGGGGCGGCCGTGGCCGGCGAGGCTGCCCTGGCCGCGCTCATGGCCGCGAACGCCGACCCGGTGACGCTGTCGGTGCGTCGCGGCTCGACGCGCTCGACCATCGCGCTGTCCGCGGCGCCGGGTGGAGCGACTGGCGCAGCCAGTCCCGCCAGCGGCGTCGTCTTCGAGCAGGCGGCGCCGGGCTACGGCATTGCGGTCGTGCAGCCCGACAGCGCCGCGGATCGGGCCGGCGTCCGGGCCGGCGATCGCCTGGTCAGCATCAACCAGCTCCAGCCGCGAAGCGTTGACCAGGTTAGGCGGCTCCTCGACGGCGCCGGCCCGTCCGCCTGGCTTGAAATCCAGCGCGGCGAGCGCCGGCTCGGCGTCCTGCTGGAGGCGCGGCCGTGAACGAGCTGACCTCGATTGGCCTGATCCTGCTGCTGGCTCTGATGGCCGGACACCTCGTCAAGGCGTTCAAGGTGCCCGAGGTGTCGGGCTACATCCTGGTCGGCGTGGCGCTGGGCCCATCCGTGCTCGGCTGGCTCAGCCACGACAACCTGATCGCGCTCGGGGTTCTGAGCGAGGTTGCCCTGGGCCTGATCCTGTTCTCGGTCGGCTCGGTGTTCGAGTTCTCGTTGTTCCGGCGGATTGGCCGCCAGGTCCTGATCATCACCCTGGTCGAGTCCTCGCTCGCGGCGGTGCTCGTCGCCGGCGGCGCGCTCTTCTTCGGGCAGTCGTGGTCGGTCGCGCTGCTGCTCGGCGGCATCGCCATGGCCACGGCGCCGGCGTCGACGCTGATGGTGATCCGCGAGTGCGACAGCGCCGGGCCTCTCACCGACAATCTCCTCGGCATCATCGCCGTCAACAACCTCCTGTGCTTGTCGGTGTTCGGCATGCTCGTCGCCGCCATCGATCTCACGACCGGCGTCGAGGGCCTGACCCAGGGCGAGATGGTCTACCGCTCGGTCTATTGGTTCGTCTGGGAGACGGTCGGGTCGGCGGCGCTCGGCTTCCTGGTCGGCCTGCTGCTGGCTGGCTGGTCACCCCACGTCACGGAAGAGGGCGAGATGTTGATTCTGCTCGCCGGATCGATTCTCTTCTGCGTCGGGGTGTCGCGGGCGATCGGCCTCTCGCCGCTCGTCACCAGCCTCGCGGTCGGGGCGACGATGGTCAACATGACCCATCGCAGCCTGCATTTGTTCGGCGCGCTGTCCAACACCGACCCGCCCTTCTACGCGATCTTCTTCGTGATCGCGGGCGCCGAACTCGATGTGAGCCGGGTCCCGGCCATGGGCGCCGTGGGTGTCGTCTACATCCTGGGACGGGCCGGCGGCAAGTTCCTCGGCGCCAGCATCGCGGCCAACCGACTGCGGCTGGAGCCGGCCGTGCGGCAGTTCCTCGGCTTCGCGCTGCAGGCCCAGGCGGGACTCGCGGTCGGGCTCACCCTGTCGGTCTCGACCCGCTATCCAGCGATGGCCCCCGTGATCTCCACCGTGGTGCTGGCGTCCGTCGTGGTGTTCGAGATGATCGGCCCGGCGAGCGCCCGCTTCGCGCTGGTGCGCGCTGGCGAGGCCGGCCTCGCCGCGAAGGCCGCGGCGAGGCTCTGAGCGGGTTGGCGTCAGCTACCGAGCGTCACTGGTACTGAGGCCGTCGTCTTGTCCCACCAGATGTTGATGGTGAAGCCCTTCTCGGCGACGTCGGAGAAGCCCCAGGTCAGCTCCTCGAGCGAGAAGGGGATCTCGGCCACCTGCATCGGCACGCGCAGGACGTCGTTCTTGGCGTCGTAGCCGTAAGCGCCCCAGATTTCGGTCTTGTTGCTCGGGTCGTACTTCAGCTGCGGCTTGTGGGTGGACACGATCAGCGTCCATGCCCCCGGCTTGAGGTCGATGAACATCGTGTACTCGCCCGGGGCGAGGGTCTTGCCGCCGATGACGAGCGGCGCCTCGGTCTTGAGCTGGGTCGACACGTCGGCCCCGGCGCGCCACACCGGCGCCCCGGCGTACAGCTTGGTGGCGTAGGCGTCGCCGGTCCCGAACAGCTCGCGACCGCGCTTGAGCGGCCGGCTGTAGCTGACGCTGACCCACTTGCCGCCCTTGAACACCTGGCGCTCGCGGCCGTTGGGTGCCTTCTCGGTCTCCCACTTGCCGCCGACTTCGATTTCGGCGGAACCCGGCGTGCTCGCGGGTCGCCCCGGCATCTGAGCCGACAGCGCGGCACCGGCGAGCACGGTCGTACACAACATGGTGGTCAGCAATCGCATGCGTTCTCCTTCTGAAAGTATCCCGATGGGGGAATGGGTGATTCTATCCGCGACCGTCTCTCCGACCCCGGCAGAGTCCGGATGGTAGGATGTGTCGAAGGCATGACGGGCACTTCGGGGTCGACACGCGAGCGCTCGCGATGACAGTCATCGCGCCTGGCATACGGTTCCTGGATCTCCGGTTCCAAGGCTCGCCGCAGGTCGTCGCCACGGGCGTCCTGGAAAGCACCGCCCGCGTCGCCCTCATCGATCCCGGCCCCACCAGCACCCTCGACGAGCTGCGCGCGCAGCTGGCGCTCGGCGGGCTCGGCCTGGGCGACGTCGAGGCGATCCTCCTCACCCACATCCATCTCGATCACGCGGGTGCCTGCGGCACCATCGTCCGCGAGCATCCCGGCATCACCGTCTACGTCCACGAGCGCGGCGCGACGCACCTGATCAACCCCGAAAAGCTGCTCAACAGCGCCACTCGACTTTATGGCAAGGCGATGGACCGCTTGTGGGGAGCATTCGAACCGGTCCCTGCCGCCAACATTCGGGCTCTGGCGGGTGGTGAAACGGTCACCGCCGGCGGCCACACACTCGAGACCGCCTACACGCCGGGCCACGCCTCGCATCACCTCGCCTACTTCGACGCGCCCAGCCGGATCGCCTTCGTCGGCGACGTCGCCGGGGTGTCGATCCCGCCGGCGCACGTGATCGTGCCGCCGACGCCGCCGCCCGACATCGACATCGAGGCGTGGGAGGCGAGCATCGAGAAGATCCTCGCCTGGCATCCGGACGCGCTGTTCCTGACGCATTTCGGCCTCAAGTCGAACCCGGCGATCCACCTGCAGGAGCTGATGGAGCGCCTGCGAATCTGGGCGCGCCTGGTCAAGGACCTGATGGCCGACGAGCCCAACGTGGACGTCCGGCGGACCAAGTTCGCGCGGCAGGTAGGCGTCGACATGCGCCGCTCGGTGTCGGACGGCGATTCGATCCGCTACGGCCTGGCCATCGCCCTCGACCAGAGCTACAACGGCCTCGAGCGCTACTGGACCAAGAAGGCCGAGCGCGCCGGCCGCTGATTTTCGCGCTCCAGGAACGCGACGCGTCGCACCGTGTCGACAGGCGGCAGGGACTAGAATCCGTCCATGGCTCCGTCCGCGACCGCCCTCTACGAGAAGCTCGGCGTCTTCTATCTCGGGAAGCCGTTCGACCTGGCGACGAACACGCTGGGCAGCGACCCGGTCCTCTACGACTCGAAGGACCTCGTCACCCACGCCGTGATCGTCGGCATGACCGGCAGCGGCAAGACCGGGCTCGGCCTGTCGCTGATCGAGGAAGCGGCGATGGACGGCGTGCCGGTGCTCGCCATCGACCCGAAGGGCGATCTCGGCAACCTCCTCCTGACGTTTCCGAACCTGGCCGCCGGTGACTTCAAGCCGTGGGTCGACCCGGACGAGGCCGCGCGCCAGGGCATCACGCTCGACGCGTTCGCCGAGCAGGAAGCAACCAACTGGAAGAAGGGCCTCGAGGCGTGGGGCCAGGATGGCGACCGCATCGCCCGCCTGCGCGCCAACGCCGACTTCACCATCTACACGCCCGGCAGTCGTGCCGGTCGTCCCCTGTCGATCCTCGAATCGTTCAACGCGCCGTCCGAAGACGAGCGCGAGGACTCCGAGCGGATGGCCGAAGCGGTGACGACGACGGCGACGAGCGTGCTGACGCTGCTCGGTGTCGACGCCGATCCGGTGCAGAGCCGCGAGCACATCCTGCTGTCGGCGATCCTGAACGACGCGTGGTGCAAGGGTGAGAACCTCGACCTCGCGGCGCTGATCCACCGCATCCAGCAGCCGCCGTTCACCCGCGTCGGCGTCCTCGATCTCGAGGCCTTCTGCCCGGAGAAGGATCGCTTCGCGCTGGCGATGCGCGTCAACGGCCTGCTGGCGGCGCCGAGCTTCGCGCTCTGGCTGGAAGGCGAGCCGCTCGACATCGCCAAGATGCTCTACACGCCCGAGGGCAAGCCGCGCGTCGCGGTCGTCTCGGTGGCGCACCTGTCCGACCAGGAGCGCATGTTCTTCCTGACGCTCCTCCTCAACCGCGTGGTCAGCTGGATGCGGTCGCAGTCGGGCACGTCGAGCCTGCGCGCGATGCTGTATCTGGACGAGGTCGCCGGCTACATGCCGCCGGTCGCCAATCCGCCCTCGAAGCAGGCGCTGCTGCTGCTGATGAAGCAGGCTCGCGCGTTCGGCCTCGGCGTGGTGCTGGCGACGCAGAACCCGATCGACATCGACTACAAGGGGCTGTCGAACGCCGGCACGTGGTTCCTCGGCCGGCTGCAGACCGAGCGCGACAAGGCGCGGCTCCTCGACGGCCTCGAGGGCGCGCTGCAGGGGCAGGGCCACACGTTCGACCGCGGCGAGACCGAGCGCATCCTGTCGTCGCTGCAGAAGCGCACCTTCTTTCTGCACAACGTGCACGAGGATCACCCGGTGATCTTCCAGACGCGCTGGGCGATGTCCTACCTGCGCGGACCGCTGACCAAGGATCAGATCAAGCGGCTGACGCCGAAGGCTCCGGCGCTTGGTGGAGCCGCCGGCGCTGCTGTCGCTGGGGCCAGTGGGGCCGCAGGCGGCAGGCCGTCGGCATCCTCCGGTTCGCCGTCTGCACCGTCCGATGCGCCGCCGCCGATCCCGGGCAGGCGCGCCGCCTCACTGGACGCGTCTGCGGGTGCGGTGCCGTCCGCACCGCCGGTGCTGCCGCCGCAGGTCGAGCAGTTCTTCGCGCCGGCCAGGCCGGGCCTGCTGACGCTGGCCTACGAGCCGATGCTGTTCGCCAAGGCGTCGGTCCGGTTCGTCGATCCGAAGCGCGGTGTCGACGTCGCGCGCGACGTCACCAAGCTGGTGCAGTTCGGCTCCGGCGCCGTGCTGGTCGACTGGGAATCCGCCGAAGACGCCGATCTCGACGCGGCCGATCTCGAGACGGCGCCGGCCGGTCCCGCGACCTTCGAGGCGCTGCCGCCGGCGGCAGCCAAGGCGACGAGCTACGGCACGTGGCTGAAAGAGTTCGCCCGCTGGCTGCAGCAGGAGCAGGTGCTGTCGATCTTCTACGACGCGGCCACCGAGCTCAGCTCGCAGCCCGACGAGACCGAGGCGGCGTTCCGCGCCAGGGTGAACCTCAAGGACCGCGAGGCGCGCGACGCCGAGAAGGAGCGCCTGCGGCAGAAGTTCGCGCCCAAGGCGGCGACGCTCAGTGAGCGCATCCGCCGCGCCGAGCAGACCAAGCAGGTGCAGGAGCAGCAGGCCTCCGAGGCGAAGATGCAGACCGGCATCTCGGTGCTCGGCACCATCGCCGGCGCCCTGTTCGGCCGCAAGGCGATGAGCATGGGCACGCTCGGCAAGGCGACCACCGCCGCGCGGGGCATGGGCCGCAGCATGCGCGAGTCGAGCGACGTCGGCCGGGCCAACGAGACGCTCGACACCTACAAGGCGCAGCTCCAGGAGCTGGAGCACGACATCGAAGCCGAGATCGCCGGCCTCGAGGCCGGCGCCGCGCCGCCGACCCGCCCGTTCACGGCGGTCGAGATCCGGCCGAAGAAGACGCACGTGATGCCCGAGCGCGTCGTCCTCGTCTGGCGGCCGTAGGGCCGGCGAGCCGCGTCGATCCTTGCGGGGCGACGTCTCAGGCCGCGCCTGTTCCCGCCCGACCCCGGTAGGCGGTTCGTAACATCGGGCTGCGGGTCGCCGGCCTCGTCGTACAAGGCGGCGCGGGCATCGACAGTGCAGTTTCCGCAAGTTGCTCGGAGCATGCTC
>JBDSLU010000300.1:0-17941 GCA_039916225.1 Vicinamibacteraceae bacterium | reverse complement strand
TCACCAAATACGACATCCTTCGGGTCATCGAAGGCGGCGCCCCGCCCCGTCAGGTGTCGCTTCCCCGACACGACTCCGGAGTGGTTGCGAGGAAGGACTCCGGAGTCGGGGCCCCGAGCGGGCCGATTGGCGGGCCGGCGCCGGCCTTTGCCGACGGCGAACGCGTCGCCGCCGTGCCGCTCGGCGTCATGCGCAAGAAGATCGCCGAGCACATGGTCTACAGCCAGGCGACGGCTGCCCACGTGCACTCGGTGTTCGAGGTCGACTTCACCCATGTCGACCGGCTCCGCCGGGCCAGGAAGGACGACTACGAGCGGGCGGGCGTCAAGCTGACCTTCCTCTCCTTCATCGCCAAGGCCGTCGTCGAGGCGCTGCAGCACGCGCCGATCCTGAACGCGGCGCACAAGGGCGACACGGTCGTCTACTCGCAGGACGTCAACCTCGGTATCGCCGTTGCCCTCGACTGGGGGCTGATCGTTCCGGTCATTCATCGCGCGCAGGATCGCGATCTGCGCGAGTTGAGCCGCGGCATCGTCGATCTCGCGACGCGGGCCCGCGCCAAGCAGCTCAAGAACGAGGAGGTGCACGGCGGCACCTTCACCATCACCAACCCGGGCACCTTCGGCGCCCAGTTCGGCATGCCGATCATCAACCCGCCGCAGCTGGCGATCCTCGGCGTCGGCACCATCGAGAAGCGGCCGGTGGTCATCGACGACGGCATCGCCATCCGGCTGCGTGCCTATCTCACGCTCGGCTTCGATCACCGGCTGATCGACGGCATCGTCGCCGACCAGTTCATGGCCCTGGTCAAGGATCGGATCGAGCGCTTCGACCCGGCCGCGGTGTGAGCCCGCAGGTCTCGAGGCGACTGGTCGTCCAGCGGCTCGGACGGATCGGCTACGCCGAGGGCGTCGAGCGACAGAAAGCCCTCGTCCAGCAGCGCATCGCCGGCGAGATCGACGACACGCTGCTCTTCGTCGAGCATCCGCCGGTCATCACCCTCGGGGTCAAGACCCGCGGCAGCTTCGCCAATATCCGCGCCGGCGAAGAAGCGCTGGCGCTGCAGGGCGTCACGGTACACGAGACCGGCCGCGGCGGCGACGTCACCTTCCACGGCCCGGGACAGCTGGTCGGCTATCCGATCATCGATCTGAAGCCGGATCGCCAGGACGTCCATCGCTACGTCCGCGATCTCGAGGATGTGCTGATCCGCGCCGCCGCGGACTTCGGTATCGAAGCCGGCCGCGTGAAGGGCTTCAGCGGTGCCTGGGTCGGCGACGTGAAGCTCGCCGCCATCGGCGTCCGCATCTCGCGCTGGGTGACGAGCCACGGCTTCGCGCTCAACGTGACGACGGATCTGTCAGGCTTCGATCTGATCGTGCCGTGCGGGATCACCGATCGCGGCGTGACGTCGCTGTCGGCCCTGCTTGGTCGTGAAGTGGCGATGGCCGACGTCGAGGCGTCAGTCGTGCAGCACTTTGCCGCGGTCTTCGAGCGTTCGCCCGCCGAATAGCCGCCCGGCACCGAGACGCGCGGCCGGTCTGCTGGGCCCGTGGAGCCCCCGCGTGTTAGGCTGCGCGCACCCCTTATCGCCGGGTCGAACAGACCCTGATCGCAGCGCTCATCATGACGCTCGAGATCCTCCACACGCTTCGTGCCCTGTCGCGGCAGCGCCTCTACGCCGTGATGGTGCTGCTGATCATGGGCGTCGGCCTGGGCGCCAACGCCGTCCTCGTCGCGGTGGCGGACGCGCTATTCCTGCAGCCGTTGCCCTACCGGGACGGCGAGCGCGTCGCGCTCCTCGACGAGTTCTGGAAGACGGGGCCGGGCACCGAGCTGAATGGGGCGGTCCCCGCGGTGCCGGCCTTCGCTGCCGTGGCCGGCTACCGGAGCGGCGATGGGACTGTCGGCGTCGCCGGCGAGCCCCTGCGCGTCAGGATGGCCGCCGTGACGCCGTCGTTCTTCGAGGTGTTCCGCGACCAACCCCTTCGCGGCCGGACGTTCGCGAGTCCCGGCGTGAGCGGCGCGCATGGCGTCGTGATCAGCGAACACCTCGCCGGGATCCTCGACGCCGGCGCATCGTCGGTCGTCGTCGACGGTCTGCGCCGGGACGTCCTCGGCGTCATGCCGGCGGCCTTCGAGTTCCCGGGCCGTGCCGACGTCTGGATGCCTGCCGACGATGTCGGCTTCGGCTTCTACCGAGGCACCATCTACCTGCGGGGCGTGGCCCGCTTCAAGCCTGACGTCGGGATTGCCGCGGCCCGCCAGGCGCTGCGCGCGCAGGCAACGGCTGGCGGCCGCAACGTCGCCGAGGACGCCCTGGTGCCGTTGCGAGAGACGCTCAGCACCGGGCTCGCCGACAAGATGCGGTTGGCCGAGTGGCTGTCGGCGCTGATTCTGCTCGTCAGCTGGGTGGCCGTGCTGCACTCGCAGGTGCTGCGCCTGGCCGGGCGCAGTGCCGAATTCGCCACCCGCCTCGCCCTCGGCGCCAGGCCGCGGCACCTGCTGGCGCTGGTCGGTCTCGAATCGGCGGCTCTTTACGGCGGCGGCGCCGCGCTCGCCCTCGGCCTCGCGGCCATAGCCGGCCAGTTTGCCTCGCAACTGCTGTCGGACCGCGTAGCGCACACGATTCCGGTCGTTGTGTCGTGGCGGACCGTGCTGGCGACGGCCGGCCTCGCCGCGGCCTGTTCGCTCCTGGCCGGCCTGGTCGCCATCTGGAGAATCCGGAGTCTGTCGGTGCACGCTTCGTCCGGGGGTGGTGCCCGCACCATCGAGAGCGAGGCGATGGCGCCCGGCGGGTTGTCGCTGGCGCTGGTCGCCGCGCAGGTGTCGCTGACGACTGCCGCTGTCGTCTGCACGCTGCTCCTCTGGCAGAGTTTCCACAACGTGCTGCGGACCGAGGCGGGGATCGATCCATCCGGCATCATCGCCTTCCGCGCCGAGATGCCGGCGGGGACCGACCCGCGGACGAACGACGTCTTCCAGCGGATCGAGGACGCGTTGCGGCCGGAGCCCGGCGTCGAGGCAGTCGGGTCGACCAGCCACCTGCCGCTGCGGGATTTCGGCGGCTTCCAGATTCCGGTGAGTGGCAGCGAAAGCGCGGCATCGGCGGGGCTTCCGGCCTACTTCCGGACCGTGTCACCCGGCTACTTCGCGACCATCGGGACGCGCCTCGTGGAAGGGCGCGCGTTCACCCGCGCCGACGGCGTCGGATTCCGCCAGGTCGTGCTCAACGAGCGCCTCGCGCAGTCGCTGTGGCCGGGCCAGAGCGCCCTCGGGCGTCGCATCCGGATGCCGTTCGACAAGAACGATCCGTGGGCCGAGGTGGTCGGCGTCGTCGCCTCCGTCAGGCATTTCGGTCTCACCGCGGAGGCCAAGCCGGAGATCTTCGTGCCGGCCCGGGCTTCGGTGATGACGATGGTGGTGAAGTGCGGTCGGCCGGCGCTGACCGAGGCACGAATCAGGGCGCTGGTACATGGCGCCGCGCCCGGCGTCCTCGTCTTCGAATACACCCGCGTCGAGGATGTGATGTCCCGCTCGTACCGCGATCGGCAGCTCCAGAGCCTGCTGGCGCTGGCCTGTGCCGTCGTCTCGATCGCCGTGGCGTCGACGACGATCTTCGCGGTCGTCGGTCTGCTGCTGCGGGCCCGGGCGCGCGACGTCGCCATCCGTCTGGCGCTGGGGGCCTCGAGCTTCGACGTCCTGGAGAGCATGACGCGGCACGCAGCGATGGCCGCCGGCGGTGGTCTGGCCGGCGGATTACTGCTCTCGTGGATGGCCGGTCGCTATCTGGAAGCGCTCCTCTATCAACTGGAGAGCCGCGATCCCTTGAGCTTCGCCGCCGCGGCGATCCTCGTCACCGCTACCGCGGTCGTGGCGTCGCTCGAAGCGGCGCGCCGCTGCACAGGCGAAGACACCCTCGCGCGGTTGCGCTGACCAGGTGGATCGGCCTCGTTCGGGCCGGGACGAGCGCCGGGACGATCACGCAGGAACCCGATCGGCTAATCGCCGTTCTCGCGATCGGGCGGCGTCACGTGTGACACCCGCGCCTCGCCGACGCCGTGCCGCTCGACCCTCGTCACCTCGAAGCGCACGTGGTCGTACTGGATGACCTCGCCGACGACGGGCAGCCGGCCGAGCTCGGCCAGCACCAGGCCGCTGACGCTGTCGACGTCCGGATGATCGAGCTCGACGCCGAGGGCTTCTCCGACCTTGTCGATGCGGACGGTCCCCTCGACGAGGAAGCCGCCGTGGCCGTCCGGCGAGATGCTCGTCGCCGTCGAATGGCCTTCGGGGATGTCGCCGGCCACTTCGTAGAACAGGTCCTCGAGCGTGATGACGCCGGCAGTGCCGCCGTGTTCGTCGAACACCACCGCCATCGGTGCGGCGTGGCGGCGGAACATCGCGAGCACGTCGTCGAGCGGCGCGGTGTCCGGCACCTGCGGGATCGGGTGCGCGTTGCCGCCGGTCACGATCCGCCCGGCGTCGACGAGCGCGACCAGCTCCTTGATGTGGATGTAGCCGACGATGTGATCGAGGTCGCCGTCGAACACCGGGTAGCGGGTGTGGCCCGAGACCATCGCGATGCGACGGACGTCCTCGGGCGCGGAGCCGATCTCGATGCCGGTGACCCGGACGCGCGGCACCATCGCCTCGCGCGCCGACGTGTCGCTGAACGCGAACAGCTCGCGGAGCATCTGCCCGGCCTCGGCGCGCAGCTGGCCGCCCTCCTCGCTCTCGTCGATGATGAGCGCGAGTTCCTCGGGCGTGTAGTGGTGGTCGGTCGATCCTTCGGAGCGGTTGATGCCGACCAGCCGCAGCATCAGGTTGCCGACGGCGTTGAGGGCGATGACGATCGGATAGACGGTGAGGTTGATCGCCCGCATCAGCGGCGTGATCCACAGCACCGTCCGTTCGGCGCCCTGGAGCGCCAGCGACTTCGGGATCATCTCGCCGAACACGATGTGCAGGTAGGTGAGCGCGGCGACGCTGAGCACCGTGGCCAGCGTGTGTGACGCCGCCCAGCTGCTGGCGCCGGCGAACGCCTCGATGTGATGGAAGATCCATTCCGCCAGCACGTGCTCGCCGTACATGCCCAGGCCGAGGCTGGCGACTGTGATGCCGAGCTGGGCGGTGGCGATGAAGCGATCCTGCCGCCGCGGATCCGAGAGGACGCCCTTGACGATGCGCGCGACGCGGCTGCCCTGCTGGGCGCGCCGCTCGATGGACGTGCGCGGCACGCTGACGATGGCGAACTCGGCGGCGACGAACAGCGCGTTCAGCGCCAGCAGCACGACGATGATGAGGACCGGTGTGAGCTCAGCCAACGCTGGCTCCTGGCACCGGCACCGCGGTGTCGACGTCGTCGGGCATCTCGCCGAGGAACGCGCGCAGCACGTCCTCGAGCGTCACGATGCCCAGCGCGCGACCGGCGTCGTCGCTGACGATCGCATGGTGCGTACGCTTCTGCTGGAACAACGCCAGCAAACGATCGCCGGTCGTCGTCGGGCTGGTCATGACCGCCGGCTGGAGGAGATCGGCGATGGAGCCGGGCACGACGCCCTGCAGGCGGCGCAGCGCCAGGCGCTTCGTGTTCAGGATGCCGACGACTTGCGAGCGCTCGCCGCGGAAGACCGGCACCCGCGTGAACGTGCTCTGCGACAGCCGATCGATGACCTGCCACAAGGGATCGTCGACGTCGACGACTTCGACGTCGTGCCACGGCACCATCAGCTCGCGCGCCGAGCGCAGGCGCAGGCGCAGCGCGCGCTGCAGTCGCCGGTGTTCGTCGGGCTCGAGCAGGCCGCCATCGCGGCTCTCGGCGATGAGCAGCTCGAGCTCTTCCGGCGAGTGGACGTGACGGTGTCCCGACTGGTGCACGCCGAACAGCCGCAGCACGAGGTTGCCGCTGCCGTTCAGGACGCCGATGAACGGGCGATACACGGCCAGCGACCACAGCATCGGCATCACCGTGGCCAGCGCCACCGGCGTCGGGTGCTGCAGCGCCAGCGTCTTCGGCACCAGCTCGCCGACGATCACGTTGAAGGTGGTGAGTGCCACCAGCGTCGCGATGCTGGCTGCCGACACGGCCCACGGCCGGTCGCCGTCGGCCCATGGCATCAGCCACTCGGTGATGGTCGGCGTGATGGCGGCCTGGCCGTAGGCGCCCAGGATCAGGCTGGTGAGCGTGATGCCGATCTGGCTGGCCGCGATGTAGGTGTCCAGCTTGCGGGCATCGGCGACGAACGGGGCCAGCCGCAGCGCCAGGAAGTGGCCATCCTCGGCCATCTGCCGCACCCGGCTGCGGCGAACGCTGATCGCCGAGAACTCCGCCGCGACGTAGACCGCCGTCAGCTGGGTGAGCACGAAGACGACCACGAGCGCGGTCACCATGGATAAGACCGCTGGCTAGCGCCGGAAGGCGATCGCATTGTCGAGCGCGATGCGCTCGTAGGGCGAGAGCGCCGGCGCGGCCGCGTGCAGCACCCCCGACGGTCCGACGCGGACCAGGGCGATGGCGGCGCGGTGCCCGTGGGCCGGCGCGGCGACGATCGCCGGCAGCGGAGCGGGGCTGGCGTCGTCGAGGTGCTCGAGCAGCACCGCGGCGGCCGCGGCGAGCGCGAACGGGCCAGGGGGCCAGGCGCCGGTGAAACGGCGGGTGGCCATGGCCATCCCGCCCGGGGCGAGACGCGCCTCGGCAGGGGCGCCCTCGATCGACGACGCGCTCCAACCGACCACCAGCCGGGTGGGCGGCAGGCCGGCCAGAGCCAGGAACACGGCGCGAGCCGCGGTGCCGGCGGCTTCGGCGACGATGGCGCGGGCGGCGGCGTCGAAGGCGATCGATGCCGAGCCGAGGATCCGGGTCCAGGGCAGGCCCAGCTCGCCGACGCCGCGTTCGACCAGCGACGCCTGTCTGGCGCCGGCGCAGATGATCGGCACGCGCCCGTTGACGGCGGCGAGCCGGCCGAGGACCGCGAGACCGAACTCGCCTTCCCATTCGATTGGTGGCGCCCCGTGAGCGTCGGCGATCAGGATGACGTCGGCGTCAGCCGCCGCGGCGAGGTCGGCCGTGGCGTCGATGGTGACGTCCGAGCCGAGGACCGGCGTCGACTGGCGTACGTCGAGGGCCTTGCCGGCGGCGACGGTTACAGCGTCGTCGATGAGCCGGACGTGCCTCACCCGCCCGCGGGCGGCGAGCGTCGAGGCGAGCGCGGTGGCTAGCGGTCCAGCCCCGACAATGGCGGCGATCATCGCTGGCGTATTCTAGTCGTCCATGTCGCATGCACCGCAACTCGACGGAAAGGTCGCCATCGTCACGGGCGGCTCGCGTGGCATCGGGCGCGCCACCGCCGCCCGTTTCATCCAGGCCGGAGCCCGGGTCGTCATCGCCGGCCGCACCAAGGCTGACCTGGAGCGCGCCGTGGCGGGATTCGCGCACCCCGGAGCCGCTCGGGGCGTCCAGGCGGACGTTTCGCAGGAAGCCGACGTCACCCGCCTGGTCGAGGAAGCTGTTTCGGCCTTTGGCGGCCTCGACATCCTGGTCAACAACGCCGCCACGGTGAAGCTGGCCGAGGTCGAGACGCTCACTACCGAGGACTGGCAGGCCATGCTCAGCGCCAACCTGACCGGGCCTTTCCTGCTCTGCCGTGCGGCCATCCCGCACCTCAAGCGGCGCGGCGGCGGCTCGATCGTCAACGTCAGCAGCCTGGCCGGCCAGAACCCGTTTGCCGGCGGCGCCTGCTACGCGGCCACCAAGGCCGGGCTGGATGCGTTCTCGCACGCCCTGATGCAGGAGCTGCGGCAGCACGACATCCGGGTCAGCGTCGTCGCCCCGGGATCGGTCGCGACCGGCTTCAGCGGACACGCACCGACGGCCGGGGACGCCTGGAAGCTGTCGCCCGACGACGTGGCCGAGACCATCTTCCACCTGGTGACGCACCCGGCCCGGAGCCTGCCGTCGCGGGTCGACCTGCGGCCCGCGCGGCCGCAGAAGCCATAGGGCGCGAACTTCCAGGCGCCAAGTTCCAAGCGCCAACTTCCAAGCGCCAACTTCCAAGCGCCAACTCCCAAGTTCCAACAGCCAAGTTCCAACCTGCCGGCGACGGTTGGCAGTTGGCAATTGGCGGTTGGGAGTTTCCCTGGAAGTTGGTAGTTGGTAGTTGGCCGGGGCCTCACGCAAGACAGCGCGCAAGCCGCGCCCGGTCGATGTTGGCCCCGGTGAGGACGATGCCGACGGTCCGACCGGTGACGTTGGGGACGCGGCCGGACGCCAGCGCCGCCGGGCCGACCGCGGCCGCGCCCTCGGCGATCTGGTGATCCTGTCCGGCGAGGTCGCCCACGGCGGCGACGATCGACGCCTCGTCGACCGCGACGATCTCGCCGACGTGCCGCTGCACGTAGTCGAAGGTGACGGCACCGGGCTCGAGATTGCCACCGAGCCCGTCGGCAATGGTCGGCTGCGGATCGATCTCGGTGATGCGGCCATGCCGCCGCGCCGTGCCGAACGCGCAGCTCGCCTCGGCCTCGACCCCCACCAGACGGCATCCGGGCGCGAGTTGCGACAGCGTCACGCCCATCCCGCTGATCAAACCGCCGCCGCCCATCGGCACCACGACGACGTCCAAACGGGGCTGGTCCTGGAGCATCTCGAGCGCCACGGTGCCGCCGCCGGCGATGACGTCGGGATGGGAGTAGGGCGAGATGTAGCAGCCGCCGGTCGACGCGGCGTAATCCTTGGCAGCCACTTCCGCGGCATCGTAGTCGCGGAACGACGCGTCGAGCCGCGCGCCTGCGGCCTCGATGGCATCGAGCTTGGCGCGGGGGGCGTCGGCGGGCGTGAAGACGACGCACGCCATGCCGGTCACGGCGGCGGCGTCGGCCAGGGCGCGTCCGTGGTTGCCGGCGGACGCGGTGACCAATGTGGGACGGTCACCGGCTTCGGCGAGCCGCAGGGCGGCGTTGAAGGCGCCGCGGACCTTGAAGGCGTTCGAGCGCTGCTGGCTTTCGAGTTTGAGCCAGACGTCGGCGCCGCTGGCGCGGGACAGCCACGCCGAGCGCACGAACGGCGTGTGCCGCACGTGCGGCGCGATACGGCGCCGGGCTTCGAGCACGGCTATGATCGACACGGTCGAAGACATGGAAAACCACCCCTCGGAAGCATTCACTCTATCGCGCGAGGCCGGGGCCGTGCGCGAGAGCGAGGCCGCCAGCAAATGCTGATCGAAATCCGCGCCGCGCCGCCTTTCATGAAGAACGGCTTCGTCCTCGCCGACGAGACGACGCGTGAAGGCGTGTTGATCGATCCGGGCGACGACGTCGAGGAGCTGCTCGACGTCGTCGCGGATCAGCGGCTGACCATCGTTTACATCCTGCTCACCCACGCCCACCTCGATCACATCACCGGCGTCCGCCGTGCCCGCGAGGCGCTTGCCGTGCCGGTGATCCTGCACGCGGACGATCGGCCGCTCTACGACGCGATCGTCCAGCAGGGCATCGCCTTCGGCTTCCGCCTCGAGCCGCAGCCGGCGCCGGATCGCTACTACGAGCCCGGCGACGTCTTCCGCTTCTGGCGCTACGAAGTCCGCGCGCACCACACGCCCGGACACTCACCGGGTGGCGTCTGCCTCGAGGTGACCGAGCCGGGCTCGCCACAGAAGACGCTGGTGGTCGGCGACACGCTGTTCGCCGGCTCGATCGGCCGCACCGACCTGCCGGGCGGCCACCACCCGACGCTGATCGCGTCGATCCGCAACGTGCTGTTCCCCTTCGGTGACGACGCCGTCGTCCACCCCGGTCATGGCGAGTCCACGACGATCGGCGTGGAGCGGCGGACGAACCCGTTTCTCGTGTGAACGTCGGTTTTCGCCTGCTCGCCTGCTGGCCGCTGCTCGTGCTGGCCTGTCCGACCATGGCGAGCCCAAGGATCTCGAGCCGTCCACCCAGCCGACGGCCGCCTATCTGTCCTACGACGCCGCCAACGTCTACGTCGCCTTCGTCTGCACCCAGCCGCGCGGCGACATCCGGGCCCGGCTGCAGAAGCGCGAGGACCTCGGCTCGGACGACGTGGTCGGCGTCTACCTGGACACCTTCCACGACCGGCAGCGCGCCTACTTCTTCTTCTCGTCGCCGGTCGGGATCCAGGGCGACGGCGTCATCACCGAAACCAGCGGCGAGGACTACAGCTTCGACACGCAGTGGAGCTCGGACGGCCGGGTGACCGACGACGGCTACGTCGTCCTGATCACGGTGCCCTTCAAGGCGATGCGGTTTCCGGTCAGGGCTGGCAGCTCGCAGGACTGGGGGCTCGGCCTGGTGCGGTCCATTCGAGCGAACAACGAGAGCGTCTTCTGGCCGGCGAACACGCAGCGCCTGGCCGGCTTGATTGCCCAGTTCGCCACCGCCGATGGCATCGCCGGCGTCTCGCCGGGGCGCAACATCCAGTTCGTGCCCCACGGGACGTTTACCGGTGCCCGCTTCCTCGATGACGGCAGTGCCGCCTACGCGCGCAAGAACGAATGGCGTGCCGGTGTCGACATCAAGCTGGTGCCGCGCGACGCGCTGACGCTCGACTTCACCATCAATCCCGACTTCAGCCAGGTCGAATCGGACGAGCCGCAGGTCACCGTCAACCAGCGCTTCGAGGTGTTCTTCCAGGAGAAGCGGCCGTTCTTCCTCGAGAATGCCGACTTCTTCGCCGCACCGCTGACGCTGTTCTTCTCGCGGCGGATCCGCGATCCCCAGGTCGGCGCGCGCATGACCGGCAAGTACGGCAAGTGGGCCACCGGCGCGCTGGTGATGGACGATCGCGCGCCGGGCCACGATGTCGAGCCCGGCCGCCGCGGTTTCGAGGATCGCGCCGTCGACGTCGTCGGCAGCGCGCGGCGCGACTTCGCCAACCAGTCGAACGTCGGGCTCATCGCCACGTCGCGCACGTTCGCTGGCGCCGGCAACCAGGTGGCCGGTGCCTCGACGCACCTGCGCCTCGACCAGAACTGGTTCCTCGACGTCCACGCGGTCGGCAGCCACGACACCGATGTCTCCGGCGACACGCGGCACGGCGCGGCGAGCTTTGTCGGGCTGATTCGCAACGGCCGGGCGTTCTACCGGCACGCGCTCCTCTCGGAGACTGTGGGCGGCGTCGAGCTGGGGCAGCGCGAAGATCTGGTCCAATTCAGCACGTCGACGCTGCGCTGGCTGTCGTTCGACGCCACCGCCTTGTTCGGCACGCGGCCCAACTACACGCCGGCCGGCCAGCTGACGCCGTTTCTCGGCGACTTCCAGGACGTCGCCTTCGGGATCCAGGTCAAGCCGGTGTCGCGGCTGTCGCTGTCAGAAACCCTGCTGTGGAACCGGCTGGACGGCCGCGACGGCACGCCGGCCGAAGGCGCTCGCATCTTCGAGAACCGGATCGTCCGCTCGCGCGCCAACTACCAGTTCACGCGTGAGTGGTCGCTGCGGGCCATCCTCGATTACAACTCGCTCGATCCGAACGTGGCCGTCTTCCATGGCGAGCGCAGCCGCCACTTCGGCGCCGACGTCCTGCTGACGTGGCTCGCCCATCCGGGCACCGCGTTCTACATCGGCTATACAGACGGCTACGATGGCCAGCGCCTCGACCCGACGCGGCGCGAGCTGATGCCGGACGGGGCGCTGCGATCCACCGGGCGTCAGCTCTTCGTCAAGTCCAGCTGGCTGTTGCGGTTCTGAGCCGACTCGCGGCGTATCTTGGGGACATTCGTGATCCGTGTCCGTGTCTGAACGAGGAGGACCGATGAGCATCGGCGACGAGACTGGCGCTGTCTTCACGCGCATGCTGCACGCGCTCGATCTACGCGACTGGCAACACGTGCGCGACGCGTTCGCGGATCACGTCGACGTCGACTACAGCTCGCTGTTCGGGGCACCCCCGGCGACCGTGTCGAGCGACGATCAGATTGGCCAGTGGCGCTCGTTCGTCGGCGCCTTCGACGCCACCCAGCACCTCACCGGGCCGTTCGTCGTCGCCGAGCGCCAGGGCGATGTCCTCGGCTGCACGTCGGTGCGCGGCTACCACCGCATCGCCGGTGCACCCGGTGGCGACACGTGGATGGTCGCCGGGATCTATCAGGCGCGGTTCGTGCACCGGCGGGCCGGCTGGCGAATCATCGGCCTCACCTTGAAGGTGCTCTACCAGGACGGCAACCTGGAACTGCCGAAGATCGCGCAGGCACGCGCCGAGCCGCCGAAGCCGATACCCGCGACGCCATGATTGCGACTCATAATGCGGGGCACATGCGACAACGCCTCTTCCCGATCGCCGCTGCCCTGCTCGTCCTGACTCTCGCTTCGACCGCCATCGCAGCCGCGATCGCCGCGCCGCAGACGGCGCCGCCGGTCCGCATCACGCCGGTCAACGTCGAGCGCAACGTCATCTATGGCATGTACTCCGGCTTCGCGCTGCTGATGGACGTGCATCGGCCGGTGACGTCGAACGGCTACGGCATCGTCTTCGTCGCCGGCAGCGGCTGGCAGGCGCCGCTCGAGTACGGCGCCACGCCGCTCAAGGAGACGCAGGTGCAGCTGTGGGGGCCGGCGCTGGTCGCGGCCGGCTATACCGTCTTCGCCGTCAACCATCGGGCCGCGCCGCGCTTCCACTATCCGGCGGCGGTCGAGGACGTGCAGCGCGCGGTCCGCTTCATCCGCCACCACGCCAAGGTCTACGGCATCGATCCCGATCATCTCGGCGGTCTCGGCGGATCGTCGGGCGGGCATCTCGTCGGCCTGGTCTCGACGCTCGGCGCGCCCGGCATCGCCGGTGATCCCGATCCGGTCAACCGTCAGCCGGCGACGCTGCAGACGGTGGTCCTGCGCGCGCCGCTCGTCGATCTGCCGAAGATGACGGCGGTACCGGCCGGCCTGGCCCTGGTGGTGTCGTTCCTCGAGGTGCCGTACGGCGATAACGTGCCGACGTCGAAGGTGCTGTGGACCGAGGCGTCGCCGCAGTCGCACGTATCCGCGAAGACGCCGCCGACGCTGCTGATGCACGGTGACGCCGACGACCTCGTGCCCTACGCGCAATCGGCTGGCTACGAGGCGGCCCTGAAGGCGGCGAGTGTGCCGACGAAGCTGATCACGGTGCCCGGGGGTAGGCACGGCGCCGACTTCGGCTTCGCGCAACCGAAGCCAGGCTGGCTGAACTACCCCGGCGAAGCGGTGAAGTGGTTCGATCAGTATCTGATCGTTGGCGGCGGTTTCCCTCAGAAACCGCCGCGGGCCGCCCATTGAGTGTGCCGGCTGCTATTTGTCGACGCGCCTCCGCGCGTCGACCTGACGATGGCTCCGGACGTCGTCCTCGCCATTCGTCACGCTGCGCTGGGCGCGCAGCGGCGCCGGCCCACGGGCGGCGCTATTTGTCGGAACAGACACCGAGCTCGTTGCCCGACGGGTCGGCGAAGTGGAAGCGGCGGCCGCCCGGGAAGCTGAAGATGGCGCGGGTCACGATGCCGCCGGCGTCGACCACCTTGGCCTGCGCCGCCTCGAGGTCCTCGACGAAGATCACCGGCAGCGGCTGCAGCGTGCGGTGATCCGAGTCGCCGTTGATGCCGCTGCCGACGCCGCTGCTCTTCGTGTCGCAGTAGTCGGGGCCGTAGTCCTGGTAGGTCCAGCCGAACGCCGTCTCGAAGAACGCCTTGGTTTTGGCGTAGTCGCCGGCGTTCCTGGCGCCCAGCTCGAGATACTCGATTCGGTTGTGTCGCGGATCCATGGGCTGGTCCCCCCTTACGATTCGGCCTTCTTGACCGAGAGCTCGACCCGACCGACGCGCAGGCGATCTCCGGGCGAGAGGGCGGCGCGGCCGCTGACTCGCTGATCGTTCACGAAGGTGCCGTTGGTGCTGTCGAGATCCTCGACGCTGAGGTCGCCGCTCGCATCGGTCAGGAGGCGGCAGTGTACGCGCGACACAAGCGCGGCGTCGAGGATGAAATCCGACCGGTTGGCCCGTCCCACCGTGCGCTCGGCGCCGGTGGCAAGGCGGATGACTACCGGAGGATCCACGGCAGCGTCGTCCGTCGTCAGAATCCACATGCGGTTACTCATCTGGCGGGGGCGACGAGCGCCTTGATCCGTTCGTTGACGACCTGTCCGTCGCGGGTCACCAGGGTATCGCGGCAGACTTCGTCGTCGAGGTTGATGACGACCTGGCCGTCCTTCACCAGCGAGGTGAAGAACGTCAGGATGTTCTTCGAATACATCTGGCTGGCGTGGTACGGGACCTCGGCGGCGAGGTTGGTCGGGCCGAGGATGGTCACGCCGTTGACGACGACGACCTCGTCGGCCTTGGTCAGCTCGCAATTGCCGCCGCGCTCGGCGGCCAGGTCGACGATCACCGATCCCGGCTTCATGCCCTTCACGGCGGCGGCGGTGATCAGCACCGGCGACTTCTTGCCGGGAATGGCCGCCGTGGTGATCACCATGTCGGCCGCGGCGACCGCCTTGGCCATCAGCTCGCGCTGCTTCTGGTAGAAGGTTTCGTCCTGGGCTTTGGCGTAGCCGCCCTTGTCCTCGGCGCCAGCGGACTCGAGCGGCAGCTCGACGAACTTCGCGCCCAGGCTCTGGATCTGTTCCTTGACGGCTGGCCGGACGTCATAGGCCTCGACCTTGGCGCCAAGGCGCCGCGCCGAGGCGATCGCCTGCAGACCGGCGACGCCGGCGCCAATCACGAACGCGTGCGCGGGCTGCACCGTGCCGGCGGCGGTCATCATCATCGGGCACATGCGCGGCATCGTGTTGGCGGCCAGGAGCACGGCCTTGTAGCCGGCCACCGTGGCCATCGAGGACAGCACGTCCATGCTCTGGGCGCGGGTGATGCGGGGAATCAGTTCGAGGGCGAAGCTGGTGACGCCTTTCGAGGCGAGGTATTCGGCGGCTTCAGGGGTGCCGAGCGGATCGGCCATGCCGACGATGACCTGACCGGGGCGGAGCGCCTCGGCGTCGGCCCGGCCGGAGATTGGGTTGGCACCCGGTGTCCGGACCTGCAGCAGGCAGTCGGCCTGGGCGATCACGTCCGCCCGCGAGCTGCCCACCGTCGCCCCTTGGGCAACGTATTGATCATCGGGAAAGCCGGCGGCCGTGCCCGCACCGGGCTCGATGACCACCGCGAAACCAGCCTTCTTGAGCGTCGTGACGCCGGCCGGGATGACGGCCACGCGCCGCTCGCCCGGGAAGGTCTCTACCAGGATGCCGACTGTCATTTCGCCGGCATTGTAACAGCGGGCAGCCGACGCCACGAACGGCGAGGACGGAGTCCGGAGCCGTCGTCCCGTTGACGGGCAATGCCCGTCAACGAACCGCGGTCGTCCAGTTGCCGTCCAACTGCCGGCAGGAGAGTTCATGGGCAAGAAAGCAAAGCGCCGCCTGGTCTACGGGGGCTCGGTCACGGTTGTGGGTCTGGTGGCCGGCGTCTACCTGCTGGCCGGCGCCGCCAGCGCCGGGGCCGACTTCGATCCCGCCTCGGTTGCGACCGTCGAGCGCGGCACGATGACCAAGTCGGTCGTCGCCACCGGCAAGATCGAGCCGATCACCAAGGTCGAAGTGAAGTCCAAGGCCAACGGCATCATCGAGGCCCTGCGCGTCGATGTCGGTGACGTCATCGTCCCGGGCCAGGTGCTGGTCGAGCTGGACAAGGAAACCCTGGCCGCCCGCCTCCGCGAGGCCAGGGCCAATTTGCAGGCGGCCACCGCCGGCCTGCGCGGCGCCGAGGCCGGGCTCGAAAAGAACATCGTCGAGGCGGAAGGGCCCGACGTCCAGTTCGCCCGCCGCGCCTTCGAGCGGGCCCGCAAGCTGCACGACGACAAGCTGATTGCCCAGTCCGGCCTGGACGAGGCGCAGGCCGCCCTCGAAGTGGCCGAGAACCGCCAGCGCAGCGCCAAGAGCCAGCTGGTGGTGGCGCACGCCAAGGTCGCCGAGGCCGAGGCCAACGTGGCCCAGTCCCGGGCCGCCGTCGAGCGGGCCGAAGAGGAGCTGCGCAACGCCACCATCCGTTCGCCGCTGCGCGGCATGGTGCTGACCCGCGACGTCGAGATCGGCAGCCCCGTCTCGTCGATCCTGAACATGGGTTCGGCGGCGTCGCTGGTCATGACCGTCGGCGACATCGAGCGGGTGTTCGTCCGCGGCAAGGTCGACGAGGCGGACGTCGGCCGGGTCAAGCTCGGTCAGGCGGCACGGATCAGCGTCGAGACCTTCAAGGACCGCAACTTCGAGGGCAAGGTCACCCAGATCTCGCCGATCGGGGTCGAGCGCGACAACGTCACGACGTTCGAGGTCGAGGTGTCGATCGACAACCCGGGCAGCGCGCTCAAGGCCAACATGACGGCCAACGCCGAGATTGTGCTCGAGGAGCACCCGAACGTGCTGATCGTGCCGGAAGCGGCCATCGTCTACGACGCCGGCAAGAACCCGTTCGTCGAGGTGCCGGACGCCGCCGTGGCCAACGGCCGCCGGCGCGTCGCCGTGAAGCTGGGCGTCGGCAGCGGCACGCGCACCGAGGTCGTCTCGGGCGTCAAGGCTGGCGACCGCGTCCTCCTGCCGCGCTAGGCACGGCCGTGCGCGAAGCCATCCGCCAGTCGCTCGAGAACCTGCGCGCCAACACGCTGCGCAGCGTGCTGACGATGTTCGGGATCCTCTGGGGCATCGTCTCGATCGTCGTGCTGTCGGCGATGGGCGAGGGCTTCCGGCGCGGCAACGACGCGGTGCTGCGTGAGTTCGGCCGCAATATCGGCATCGTGTGGGGCGGCCGCACCAGCCTGCAGGCCGGCGGCGAGCGCGCCGGTCGTGTCATCCGCCTGACCGTCGAGGATGCCCGTGCCGTCGAGCGCCAGGCGCGGCTCGTCTCGACGCTCAGCCCCGAGATCAATCGCGGCGGCGTCCAGGTGAAGAGCCCCTACAACGCCGCGGCGGTCGGCGTGCACGGCATCGAGCCGCCCTACCAGGAGATCCGGACGATCGAACTGCAGTATGGGCGGCGGCTGAACTGGCAGGACGAGCAGGAAGCGCGGCGCGTCGCCCTGATCGGCTGGGAGATGAGCCAGCAGCTGTTCGGCGCGCGGAACCCGATCGGCGAGACGGTCACCATCGCCGGCGTCCGCTTCACCGTCGTCGGCCGGCTGCGCCGCAAGGATCAGGACAGCAGCTACAGCGGGCCCGACAACAACAAGATCTTCATCCCGTTCGCGGTGATGTCGCAGATCCTCCCGATTCCCAACGCCGATCCGGGGACGCTGTCGCAGCTGATCGTGTCGCCGACGCCGGAAGCGGTTGCCGAGATGCCCGACATCCTGGCCCGCCGCACCGGACGCGTGGCCGACGTCGACTGGCCGATCGAGCGCGAGGTGCGCGCCATCGTCGCCCGCCGCAAGGGCTTCGATCCCGAGGACACCGAGGCGATCTCGATGTGGAACACGGCGATGCAGTCGCTGTTCTTCGAGCGCATCGTCTATTACATGCGCCAGTTCTTCACCCTGGTCGGCGTGGTCACCCTGGCTCTCGGCGGCATGGGCGTGATGAACATCATGCTGATCGCGGTCAAGGATCGGACGCGCGAAATCGGCGTCCGCAAGGCGCTCGGCGCGACGACGCGGGCCATCGAGCGGCAGTTCTTCCTGGAAGGCTTCGTGCTGACGATGACCAGCGGCCTCGCCGGCCTGATCGTCGCCGGTGGGTTGTGTCTTGCCGTGAACACGCTGGCACCGCTGCCGATCCGCTTCTCCGGGATGATCGTGACCTGGCAGACCGGCGCGCTGGCGCTGGGGGCGCTGGTTGTCGTCGGCGTCGTCACGGCCACGCTGCCGGCGCGCCGCGCGGCGCAGCTCCCGCCGACCGAAGCGCTCCGTTACGAGTCGTGATGCTGAGGCGACTGGCGGTCTATCGCGAGGTCGGACGGGAAGCCTGGCACGGGCTGACGCGGAAC
>JBDSLU010000299.1:0-18275 GCA_039916225.1 Vicinamibacteraceae bacterium | reverse complement strand
GGTCGCCGGTCGTGGCCCGCGCGATGGCTTCCCGGATGGACCGCGCCGCGCGCGCCTCACGGGCGCGCTGACCTCACGGGTGGGTGCGCGTCGCCTTGCCGGTGAGCTGCGAGAATCTCGCTACACTTACCGGCATCGCCCCGGAGACTCCCTCACGCACCCTCGCGCAGCTGAAAAGGGAGGCCCTGCTCGAGCTTGACCCGGAGCGTTGACGGTCCTGTCGTGGACTTCTATTCTCGCGTCACTTCGAGGCGGATTGCGACGAGCGGAGGGACGGTCATGCGACTGGTGCCGTACTTGCTGATCCTGTGCCTCTCGATTCCCAGTCGCTCTGTACTGCTTCACGCGCAGAGTGCGACGAGCTCCGCCAAGAGGTCGCCCATGGCCGACGAGGCCGAGGTCTGTGGCGGCCGCTCACCGTCGACTGAAAAGGGGCGAGCCCGTTCGAGCGGTGGCGTGATCGAGGGACGCGTCATCGACGATCAGCTGCGTCCGTTGGCCGATGCCAAGGTGAGCGCGCAGCGGGTCCGTGGCGTCGGGTCGCAACTGGAGGTGTGGCCCATCGAGGCGGCGTCATCTCCGAGACGCGGGTCGTCGTGGGGACCGACCGCGGTTACCAATCGGCTCGGCATCTATCGGATCGAAGGTCTCCCGCCCGGGCCCTACTACGTCAGCGCGATAGCGCCAAACCCACCGCAGAAGCGGCCAGGGCCCGGAACTCGCCTTTCCGAAGCCGTTGGGTACGGGCCGACGTTCTATCCCGGATCCACCACCGTCGCCTATGCGTCGTCAGTGCGTCTTCGTGCCGACGACGAGATGACGGGGATCGATATCCGTGTCGAGAAACGTCGGCTTGCCCGACTGAGTGGTCACGTTTCGGGAACTCGCGGTCGCTTGGACGTCGAGGGTGCGAGCGTGCGGCTCGCGCCGTCCGCGATGTTCGGGGCCGGGCGTCTCGACGCGTTCACCGGCCACAGTGCCCTGGCCGCCGACGGTGCGTTCTCCATCGAAGCCGTACCGCCGGGCGACTACGTGCTGATCGCGCGATCCGTGTCTCCTCTCGTCCTCCGCGAAGTGGCCCGGACGGGGAGCTCCGAGCCGCTCACGCGCGACCCGGGCGCCGAATTCGCCACGCTGAAGGTGACGGTAAATGGCGAGGACGTGACGGAGCTCGAGCTGCCGTTGTCAGCCGGTGGACGGATTGCCGGCCGTATCACCGTCGATGGCCGTCCATACACTCCAGGGCGCAAGTACGTCGCTGTCGTCGCTCGGCCCCTCGATGAGGACGCGACGATTGCCGGCGCCAGCGAAGTGGGTGTGACCCGCGACGGCACCTTCGAGATCCGCGGAGTGGCGGGGCGATTCATCCTGCGCGTGGGCGACATCGCTCCCGACATGGCCTTGGCTCGTGTCGAGCTCTTCGGTCGCGACGTCGCCGACGCTGGCGTGATCGTCAGTCCTCGAGAGAGCGTGTCGGATGTGACCATCATGCTCACGTCATCGCCGACCGAACTGACCGGCCGGATCGCCAAGCCGCCGGCGGACCATTCGCCGGCAGGCCCCTGCACCGTGCTCGTGTTCTCCGACGACGCGAATCAATGGTCGCTGCCTTCGTCACGCTACGTCGCGGTGACGAGCCCTCAGCCTGGCGGCGTCTTCAGTATCGTGGGCCTCCCGCCGGGCAACTATCTGGCGTTAGCCGTGCGCGACGCCGATGATCTCGACGCCATCGATCCCGAGTACTTGCGACGAGTGGCCCGGCTCGGTCAGAAGGTACGTCTTCGTGAAGGCGAGACCACCGCAGTAGCCCTCGCGCTCCATTAGGCGGGCACACCAGAGTGCGGCGAACGTCGGCGGGCGCTCATCGGCTCTCGAGCGGCGCCTACTTCTTCGGTGCGTCGGGCTTCTTCGTCGCGTCGAGCGCCGTGACGATGTCGGTGACAGCTGGAGCGAGCAGCTTGCCGGCGCCGGCCTCGCCCTGGCGTACCGCGTAGTAGTCGGGCCCGGCCTGGTGGATGACCACCGCATCGTGCTTCTTGCCGTCCTCGAACGCCGTCTGGACGCGCGCGAACTCGGCGGCTCCCGCCGGCAGCGCATCGACGAACGACTCGGCGCGCAGCGTGGCCACCTTGTTGACCAGGTCCTCGATCTTCGCTTCGTCGGCGGCAGGCGTCGGCGGCACCGCGACCCACTTCAGGACGGCGTCCTTCTCGGGGCCCTTCTTGCGCTCGAACGTCGTCGTGGTGCCGGCCCGGGCGATCTCGAGGCGCGTGGCGGTGAAGGCGCGGAGCGCGAAGACGTCCTTGGCGCGGAAGTCGGCCGGGTTCCGAGTCAGGTCGTCGGCGAGCGCCTTCTCGATGGTGAAGACGATCGAGCGCGAGGCGTCCTTGGCGTAGACGTCGCCCTCCGGCGTGGCCTTGCCCAGCAGGAGCTCGGCGACCGTGCTGCCGGCGCCGAGCGTGAGGCGATGCTCGGCTGGATCCAGGCCGAATTCCTTGAACGTGTGCTTGGCCGGCGTGGCGCCTGCCGGCGGCTTGGCCGCGCCGGGTGCAGCCGTTGCCGGAGTCGCGGCTGTCGTCGTGGCCGGCGCGTCGGGGTCCCACGCGACGGCCTTCATCTGACCGTTGGCCAGCCGGCTGAGCACGGCTTCGATGACGCCGAAGTCGGCCCGGGCCTCGGCCGGGGCGACGACGCTCCAGGTATCCGCCTGGCGCGCTACCGTGGCCTTGGCGGCGCCGGCCGTGACCTCCAGCTTGTCGACCTTCTCCCGATCGAACGCCAGGATGCGCTTGTCGCGGAAGCCGAAGGTGCCCTTGTCGAACGTGCCTTCGAGGTAGGCCGAGACGAGGAACACGCGGGCCGCGTCGGGCAGCTTGGCGTAGAGATCGCTGCCGGTCGGGTTCTTGTCGCCGAGGAGCAGCGTCCGCGGCGCCTTGTCGCCGGCGACGCGGAACGTGATCGTGAGGCGGGGCGTGGCCAGCCCGAACGTCGCCAGATCCTTCGGCTGTTCGTCGACGACGCGCTGCACGTCGGCCGAGGCCAGGTTGGAGGCGGCGTTGGTCGCCTCGGTCTGATCGGCCGGCGCGGTGATCGGCGCGACCAGGCGCCAGGCGCTGTCGACTTTGCGCAGCGTCGTCGTCTCGCCGCCGGCAGTGGCGATCTGGATCTCCTCGATCTTCGCTCCGTCGACCTTGGCGAACACCTTGCCCTGCGGCGCGTCCGGTGCGTCGGCCGGGGCCGGTTCGCGGTGGCGCTCGACGAAGAACAGGTAGGCCACGAGCGCCGTGGCCAGCGCCGCGAGGATCGCCGTGTTGCGCCCGCGGTTCATCCCCGCCGCCTCCACCACGTGTAGACGCCGATCCCGAACACCGCGCCGGGCACGAAGATCAGCGACACCCAGCCGACCAGCCGGAGTTGATCCTCGGTCATCGTCACGCGGCGATCGTCCGGCGCCTTGGGCCGGATGGCGATCAGGTTCTCCTGTTCGGAGATCCAGTTGAGCGCGTTCACGAACAGGTTGCTGTTGCCCTCGAAGCCGATCGCGTCGTTCGAGGCGAAGTCGGAATCGCCGACGATGACGAGCCGCGTCTCGGCCGGCTTCGGCTGATCGGCGGGGTTCTGGCCCGGCTTGGGCGGGGCCGGCGGTGGCGCTTCGGGCGCCGGGAGACTGATGGCCGCGCCGAGGACGACCGGACCCTGTTGATCGCCGGCATCGAGCGACACCGGGCGCCGCTCGGCCAACGCCTTGACGTCGCTCTCGGCCCAGCTCTGCGCGCTGGTCTGGAAGAGCGGCTGCGCGTTGCGCCCGCCGCCGGCCGCCGGCGTGACCGAGCGGGCCAGCGGGAACAGCGTCATGTAGCGGAAGCGCTCGGTGATCGGGTGCCCCGGGTAGGCGACGACGACCGGTGCGCCCGGCCCGCGGCCGACGGCCTGGCCGATGCTGCTCTGGTCGACGACGACGTTGTTGCCGACGTCGACGCCCCACTCCGCGGCCAGCGCCACGAGATTGGTCAGCGGCGGCGCCTCGGCGGTGTCGGGCGGGTCGAGCATGATCAGCGCCTTGCCGCCCTTGTTCAGGTAGCGGCGCAGCGATTCGATCTCCGGCGCCAGGTAGTCGCGGGTCGGGCCGGCGATGACGAGCGCGGCGGCGTCGGCCGGTACCTCTGGCTGCTGGGCCAGGGCGATGCTCTCGACGGTGTAGTTGTCGCGCTGCAACGCAGCGTTGGCGGCGTTGTAGCCGGACCGCTCGTCGCTGCTGGTGGGATCCTTCTCGCCGTGGCCGGTGACGAAGTACAGCTTTCGCTGCAGGCCCTGCACCGCCTTGATGATGGCGTTGGTGATCTCCTGCTCGTTGCTGGTGCTGGTGACGCGCTCGATGCGCTTCTGGTACTCGATGACGATCGTGCCGCGCGACTGGATCTGGTACTGGCGCGCCAGTGCCGGATCCTTGTTGAGGTCGATGTACTCGACCTGCACCTTGTTCGAGAGATAGCGATACTCGGCCAGCCGATCGCGGAACGGTTGCATGTCCTCGGCCAGGCCGAACACCAGCAGGCGGAGCGGTTCCTTGAGCGACGCGATCACGCGGCGGGTCTGGTCGGAGAGCGTGAACTCGCGCGACGCGGTGAAGTCCCAGCGCTTGTTGTATTTTTCGGCCAGGTAGTTGAGGCCGACGAGCAGGGCCAGGACGACCAGCACGCTGACGACGGCAAGCGCGCCGTAGCGGGCGGGCCGCTTGCTGAACGTGGTTGCCATCTCGCGCCACTGGCTGATGGCGTAGACGACGATGCAGACGAGGCCGCCGAGGGCGAAGCCCTGCCGCAGCGTCACCAGGTCTTCGCGGAAGAGCCAGGTGGCGACGCCGGCGAGAACCAGGGCGACGCCCGCCCAGCCGAGGATGTTGGCGATGCGACCGAACATATGTGGTGTCTACCCGCGCCAGCGTTCGCCGTCCACGCTGCGCGCGGTCAGGAACAGCCCGAACGTGATCACGCTCACGTAGTAGGCGAGATGCTTGGTGTCGAGCACGCCCTTCGTGAAGTCGTCGAAGTGCTCGAAGACGGAAACCGCCGATACGGCGGCGAGGGCGGCCGGTGACGTGACGAAGTCCTTCAGCCAGCCGACCAGCAGCAGCATCAGCAGCAGCACGAAGGTCAGCACGCCGGCGACGATCTGGTTCTGGGTCAGGCTCGAGATGAACAGGCCGAAGGCGATGAAGCTCGAGCCGAGCAGGAACAGCCCGAGGTAGGACGTCGCCACCGGCTGCCAGTCGGGGTTGCCGTAGGCGAAGAGCACCAGCACGCTGGGGACCGTCACCAGCAGCATCGCCGAGTAGAGCCCGACCGCGCCGAGGAACTTGCCGAGGATGATCTGCAGATCGGTGAGCGGCGCCGTCAGCAGCAGCTCGATGGTGCCGGAGCGTTTCTCCTCGGCGTAGGTGCGCATCGTCACCATCGGCAGCATGAACAGCACGATGACGCTGATCTGCATCACCAGCGGCCGCAGCATCATCTGGTTGATGTTGACGGGGCCGGCGGCGCCCATCTGATTCATGCTCATCCGCATGCTCTCGGCGACGAAGCCGCGCAGGAACACCCAGAACATGAAGCCGAAGGCGACGGCGAAGAACCCGATCACCGCGTAGGCGATCGGCGAGTTGAAGTAGGAGCGGAGCTCCTTGTTGGCGATGGCGAGGATGTTGGACACGGCTGGCCTCAGGCGGCGGCGTCGGGCGCGGCGGCGCCCTTCGCTTCGTCGGTCGTGAGCTGCAGGAAGATTTCTTCGAGGCTGAGCCGCGACGGCCGCAGCTCGACGAGGCCCCAGTCGCGGGTCACGATCAGGCGGGCCACGTCGCGGCGGCGATCCTCGCCCTTGTGACAGTCGATCTCGAAGCCGGTGAGCGTGCCGCGCTGCTCGACCGGCGTCACCCGTGACACGCCGGCGACGGCGCCGAGCGCGCCGGCGACGTCGGTGCCGGCCGGGGCGTCGACCTGCACGAAGATCGTCTGGCTGCCCTGGATGCGGTCGGTCAGCGCCTCCGGGGTGTCGACGGCGACCACCTTGCCCTTGTTGATGATCACCACCCGCTCGCACGTCTGCGAGACCTCCGGGAGGATGTGGGTGCTCAGGATGATCGTGTGCGAGCCGGCGAGCCCTTTGATCAGGTCGCGCGTCTCCATGATCTGCTTGGGATCGAGGCCGGCGGTCGGCTCGTCGAGGATCAGGACCTCGGGGTTGTGCAGGATCGCCTGGGCCAGCCCGACGCGCTGCTTGTAGCCCTTCGACAGCTTGCCGCAGAGGCGCGTGGCGACGTCGGCGACGCGGGCCTTCTCCATGGCCGTGTCGACCTGCGCCCGCAGCGCCTTGGACGCGACGCCGCGAATCCGCCCGACGAAGAGCAGATAGTCGCGGACGGTCATGTCCGGGTAGAGCGGCGGCGTTTCCGGCAGGTACCCGATGCGGCGCTTGGCTTCGAGGGGCTGATCGAAGATGTCGAAGCCGGCGATGACCGCCTTGCCGGCCGAGGCCGGCATGTAGCCGGTCAGGATCCGCATCGTGGTCGTCTTGCCGGCGCCGTTCGGCCCGAGGAACCCGAGAATCTCGCCTTTGTCGACGCGGAAGCTGAGGTCGTCGACGGCGGTGAAGCGGCCGTACTGCTTGGTGAGGTGCTGAACCTCGATCACCAGTAACTCTCCCTGTTGACGCCGGGCGGCGGGGCCGTCCCGAACCCGGCATCGTACTCGGACGCCAAAAACACTGTCAACGCTCGCGCGCTGAATGGTTTCCCCGTCATCTGACGGGTCATCTGACGAGGCCGACGGCGTTTCGGCCGGGAGCGAGGGTGCCACGTGTTAACATATGAACGCCTGCTCATATGATCACAATCGAGTCCATGACCACCCGTCCCGCCCCAGCCGTTCAACCTTCGGCGGCCACTCCGCTCCTGGATGAGCGGGCAGCCGAAGAGCTGGCGGCCACCTTCGCGGTGCTCGGCGATCCGACCCGCGTCCGGCTGGTCGATGCGCTGGCGCACGGCGAGTTGTGCGTCTCCGATTTGTCGACGGTCGTCGGCCTCTCCGAGTCCGCGGTCTCGCACCAGCTCCGGCTGCTGCGCAGCCTCCGCATCGTCCGCGCCCGCCGGGCCGGGCGGCAGGTCTATTACCAGCTCGACGACGCCCACATCCGGACCCTGCTCGACCAGGGCCGCCGCCACATCGAGGAGGCGCGCGCGTGACCCACCAGTTCATCCGTTCGGCGTGGTTCGTGGGCGGGAGGCGACGTGGCTCGCGCGGCTGAGTGCGCGGTCTGCGTCGAGCACACCGAGTCGACCTTCAAGGTCGAGGGGCTGTGCTGTCAGCACGAAGCGGAGTTGCTGGCGCGCCGGCTCGGGACGCTGCGCGGCGTCGAACGCACCTCGACCGACGTGGTGCGGCAGCGCCTCCGCGTCGCCTATGACGCGGCGGTGACCTCGCGCGGCGCCATCGCCGAAGCGGTGGCCGAGACCGGCCTCCGCGCCTTCCCCGATGACGAGCCGCGCGACGTGCCGGCGGCACCGGCCGGCTCGCGCGTGTCGTGGCTGGCGATCAGCGCGACGGCGTTGGCGGCTGGTCTGGCGGCGGTCGCGGTCGGCGCGCCGCGCCCGTGGTCGGTCGGCCTGCTCGCGCTCGCTGTCGTCTCCGGCGGCGCCACGACGCTGCGACGTGCCGTCGTCTCGGCGCGCCAGGGCCGCCTCGACATGTTCGTGCTGATGACGGTGGCGGTCGCCGGCGCCGCGCTCATCGGCGAATGGATCGAGGCCGCGACCGTGGTCGTGCTGTTCGCGCTGGCGCAGGCGCTCGAGCGGCGCAGCCTCGATCGCGCCCGCCACGCCATTCGCACCCTGGTCGCCGACGCTCCCGCCGATGTGGCCCGCCGCCGTGGCGGTCAGATTGAGCGCGTACCGATCGCCGCGGTCGCCGTCGGCGACGTGCTGATCGTCGGGCCGGGCGAGCGCATCGCGCTAGACGGCGACGTCGTAGCCGGCGCCAGCGACGTCAACCAGGCGCCGATCACCGGTGAATCGCTGCCGGTGTCGCGCGCCGCCGGGGATCGGGTCTTCGCCGGCACCGTCAACGGCACCGGCGCCCTCGACATCCGCGTCACCGCGATCGGCGACGACACGACGCTGGCCCGGATCATCCACCTCGTCGAGCGGGCGCAGGCCACGCGGGCGCCGTCGCAGGCCTGGGTCGATCGCTTCGCGGCGCGCTACACGCCGGCTGTCCTCGTGCTCGCGGCGCTGGTGGCCATCGTGCCGCCGCTGGCCTTCGGCGAAGACGTCGGCGTCGCCCTGTATCGCGCGCTCGTCCTGCTGGTGATCGCCTGCCCGTGCGCGCTGGTGCTGAGCACGCCGATCTCCATCGTCTCCGCGTTGGCCGCGGCCGCGCGGCGCGGCGTCCTGATCAAGGGCGGCCTGCACCTCGAGCGACTGGCCGCGATCACTGCGGTCGCCGTCGACAAGACGGGCACGCTGACGCATGGCGTCCTCGGTGTCGTCGACGTCGTCGCGCTCGACGATCAGGACGCCGACGCCGACACCGTCCTGGCGACCGCCGCGGCGGTGGCGGCGCGCTCGCCGCACCCCGTCGATCGCGCCATCGCCGCGCACGCCCGGCACGCGCGGGGCGTCGCGCCGGTCGCGCTCATGCCGGCGGCGGACGTCCAGGCGATGCCTGGCCTGGGCATCGCCGGCGATGTCGCAGGCGTCCGCGTCGAACTGGGATCGCCGCGCCACTTCGCCGCCCGCGGCTGGCTCTCCGCGCCTCTGGCGGCGCGCGCCGATGCGGCGACGGCGCGGGGGCTGCAGGTCGTGCTCGTCGCGCGCGACGGGCAGGCCATCGGCCTCGTCAGCCTCGGCGACGAACTGAAGACGCACGCGCGCGACGCGATCGCCGAGCTGCGCGCCTCGGGTGTCCGCCACGTCGCGATGCTGAGCGGCGATCACGCGCCGGCGGCGGACGCGGCGGGGCAGGCGAGCGGCGTCGACACCGTCGCCGCCGGGCTGCTGCCCGATCAGAAAGTCGGGCTGGTGCGCGACCTCACCGCCCGCTTCGGGCCGGTGGCGATGATCGGCGACGGCGTCAACGACGCACCGGCGCTCGCCGCGGCACACGTCGGCATCGCGATGGGCGCGGCCGGCACCGCGGCGGCGATCGAGACCGCGGACGTCGCGCTCATGTCCGACGATCTGCGCGGCGCCGCGCTCGCCATCCGCCTCGGCCGGGCCACGCTGTCGACGATCCGCGTCAACGTCGCCGCCGCCCTGGCGATCAAGGTGGTCACCGTCGTCCTCGCCGTGGCCGGCGTCGCGACGCTCTGGATGGCCGTCCTCGCTGACGTGGGCGGCTCCCTGATCGTCGTCGCCAACGCCCTCCGCCTCCTCCGCACGAAGTGACCACCCGGAACTGGCTCCGAGCCCCGCTCTGAGCCCGGCTCAGAG
The DNA here is from genome assembly GCA_039916225.1 of Vicinamibacteraceae bacterium. Lineage (GTDB taxonomy): Bacteria > Acidobacteriota > Vicinamibacteria > Vicinamibacterales > Vicinamibacteraceae > JBDSLU01. The sequence goes on along the minus strand of JBDSLU010000299.1, from coordinate 8,797 downwards.
CCCGGCTCAGAGCCCGGCTCAGAGCCCAGCTCAGAGCCAGGGGCTCGACGATGCAGAAACTGCAACGTGTGCGACGATACGGCCGATGCAAGGACGGCTGACTCTGCTGTTCGGGGCGGCGCTGTTCGTCGCCGCCTGCGGCTCCGACACCGAGACGCCGCCGACGACGCCGACGCCGGGCGCGCGGCTGGCGATCGCGCCGCGGCCCGACTTCCTGACCGTCGGATCGTCGGTCCTGCTCGAGGCGCGGCTCAGCGAAGGCGGGACGACCGGGCGCACGACGGTCGTGGCGGCCGACTGGAGCAGCACCGACGGACGCGTCGTCGCCGTCGATCGCGCGGGCCGCATCTCGGCGCTGGCGCCAGGCAGCACGACGATCCGCGCGACGTTCGGCGCCGACACCGCGTCGCTGGCGATGCGGGCGGTGCCCGACTTCGCCGGCACCTGGACGGGCACGCGTCGCGTCAGCGCCTGCCTGCATCCGCGCCCCGACGTCTGCGCGACGTCCTACCCCACCAACCGCGTCGCGTCGACGACGCTCGTGCTCACCCAGGCGCGCGACCGCGTGACCGGCACGCTCTCGCTCAGCCCACCGCTGGCGTCGCCCTCGGCGGCGGCCAGCGGGACCATCACCGAACTCGGCCGGCTCACACTCGACGGCACCATCATCTCGACGCCGTCGACCGGCGCCTCGACGACGCTGGGAACGCTGGCCGATTTCCGCGTCGAGATCGAGCCGGGCACGGGGATCATGCGCGGCAGCTTCGCCGAGGCGCGCACCGACGCCGATGGCACCGCCTGGCGCGTGACCTGGGAAATCCAGGGCCTCTCGCGGACGCGCTGACGTTGTCGGGTTGGCGGCCGCGCGCTCACGGGCGGCGCCTCACGCGAGCCGGCAGGCGCTGAAGGCCGCGCCCCAACGCGCGCTCGAGCCGCTCAGGCCTTGCGATTCGAGAAAAAGCTGCGGTCGACGAACTCGTCCAGTTCGGTCTGCGCCGCCGGATCGAGCCGGTCGAACTGGACACCCATGCCGCTGCGGGCATCGCTCCACGCCACCGTCGATTCGGCTTCGACTTCGCGGCCGCCGCCCGGGATGCGGAAACGGACCCGCAGCCGCCGGCCGACGGCCAGGGGCGTCATCGTTCGCAGCTGCAGCCCACCCTTGCTGACATTGGCGCTGACCGCCGACGCGATGACGTTGTCGATCCGCAGCGACACCGTGACCGACAGGGCGACCCGCGGGCTGGCGCGGCGGTTGAAGCTGTCCGGGAAGAGGTGCGGCGCGAGGGCCGACAGGATGTGGGTCGGCGTCGTGTACTCGTTGATGAAGCCGCTGACCTTGTAGGGCGCGAGATCGCGGACGTTGCGGGCGTTGGCGATGGTGCCGCTGAAGATGAGGATCGGGGCGTGACAGCCGCCGTCCCGGATCGCCTTGAGCAGGTCCTGCCCCTTGCCGCCCGGCAATTGCAGATCGATGACCAGCAGATCCAGGCGCGCCCCGGCGCCACGCAGGCAGGCGAGGACCTCCGGCACGGTTCCCGCGAGGATGGGCCGATGCCCCGCGTCCGAGAGTGCCGCGGCAAAACGGTCCCGCACGTAGGCGGTGTCGTCCGCGATGAGGACGGTCTTGGCGACCACTGGTTTTGTCCATGCCATTCTGCCACAGGCCTGTATTTCAAGGCGTTCTTGGCGTTGCCGGCGGTTGCGCCGTCTCGCGCGCAGGCTGCTATAATCCGGCTTCGCTTCGACCCCTGGATGGCACAAAGGGGGCGCGGCTCGGACCATAACTGGAGCGTGAGATGGCCACCTGCCCGGCGTGCGACGCGGACGATTTGGAAGTCGACGAGTTCGATGTAGAAGAAGGCGACACCGTCAATTGTCCGGAGTGCGGCGCGAGCCTCCTCGTGAACAGCTTGTCCCCCCTCGAGTTCGAAACTGCGGACGACGAGGATGAGGACGACGACGACGAGGACGAGGAAGAAGAAAAGGCATCGGACGACGGCGAGGAAGACGACGCCGACGACGAGGATGAGGAAGAAGAAAAGGAGGATTGGGAGGAGTAGTCCGCCACCCGATCCAATGCTTCCCGACGCGCCCGCGCTCGAGGCCGAGCGCGCGCTCCGCGACCTGTTCGCCGGGTACGGCTCGGTGCTCGTCGCCTTCAGCGGCGGCGTCGACTCCGCGTATCTGGCGTGGCTCGCCCACGACGTGCTGGGCGACCACGCGCTGGCGGTGACGGCGCTCAGCGAGAGTTATCCCGCCCACCACTACGATCTCGCCCTGACGCTGGCGCGTCAGGCCGGTTTTCCGCACGAGGTCGTGCACACCCGGGAGATCGATCGGCCCGAGTACCGCGCCAATCCGGTCAACCGCTGTTATTACTGCAAGGACGAGCTCTATACCGTCCTCGGCGGGCTGGCGCGTGAGCGCGGCCTCGCGGTCATCGTCGACGGCAACAACGCCGACGATCGCGGCGATTACCGACCCGGACGCCAGGCGGCGCGCGAAGCCGGCGTCCGCAGCCCCCTCGACGAAGTCGGGCTCGACAAGGCGTCGATCCGCGCCCTCGCGCACAAGGCCGGCCTGCCGCAGTGGGACGAGCCGGCCTCGGCCTGCCTGTCGTCGCGCGTGCCGTACGAATCCGCCGTGACGCCGGAGAAGCTGCGGGCCATCGACCAGGCCGAGACCGCGCTGCGCGCGCTCGGCTTCCGAGGTTGTCGCGTGCGCCACCACGACGACGTGGCCCGCCTCGAGCTGGCGCGTGCCGACCTCGCGCGTGCCGTCGAGCCCGACACCGCCCGGGCCATCGCGGCGGCGGTCAAGTCCGCCGGCTTCCGCTTCGTCGCCCTCGACCTCGAGGGCTATCGTACCGGCAGCCTCAACGATCGCATTCCGCTCAGAGTGGTCGACTGACGTCCGTGCCCCAACCGTCGCCGGTCGGCGTGGGAGACGGCCCCGGCGGCAGGCGCGTCTGGGCCTGGCTGGCCCTGGTCATCGGGCTCTTCGCGCTGCTCCTGCACGTCGTCGCCGGACCGGGGCATCTCGACGACGTCGACGCCATCAACTTCACGCTCGGCGTCCGCGATTTCGACGTCGCCCAGCATCAGCCGCATCCGCCTGGCTACCCGATCCTGATCGCGGCGGGGAAGGTCGTCGCCGGCCTCGCCCACGCGGCGAGCGGTCTGTCCTTCCTCGTGCCGGCGCCGTGGACCGCCGTGCCGGTCGAGACCGCGGCGTTGTCGCTCCTGGCGATGCTGGCCGGTGGCCTGCTGATCGTCGCGATGCTGCCGGTGGCGCGCGCGGTCAGCGGCGACGGCGAGACGGCGCTCGCCGCCGGCGTGATCGCCCTGGTCTGTCCGCTGGCGCTCGTCACGGCCAGCCGGCCGCTCAGCGACGCGCCGGGCCTGGCTGCGGCGCTCGGCGTCCAGGCGCTCCTGGCGACGGCGTTCGCGCGGCAGCGCGGCTGGCGGACGCGCGAGGTCTTGCCGGCGGAGCTCGCCGCCACGGGCCGGCTCGTGGTGCTGGCGGCGTTCGCCGCCGGTGTCGCCATCGGGCTGCGGACGCAGACGGCCTGGCTGACGGTGCCGCTGCTGGTCCTCGTCATCGCCGATCGCGCCGGACGCAGCGCCGCCGCCGCGGTCGTCGGCAGCGCGGTGACGTTCACGGTGGGGCTCCTGGCGTGGGCGATTCCGCTGGTCGTGGCCTCCGGCGGTCCCGGCGCCTACTGGCGCGCGATTGCCTCGCAGGCCGGCGACGACCTCGCGGGCGTCGACATGCTCTTCACGAGCACCCGACCGGTGTGGCGGCTGGCGATGAACCTGCTGCAGACGTTCCTGCTGCCGTGGGGGCCGCTGCCGGTCGCCATCGTCGTGCTCGCCCTGGCTGCGATCGGCATCGTGGTGCTGCTCCGCCGCGATCGCCGCGGGCTCGTGCTGCTCGCCGGCGCTGCCTTGCCCTACGCCATCTTCCATCTGGTCTGGCAGGAGAACGTCACGACGCGCTATGCGTTGCCGCTCGTGCCGGCGATCGCGATGCTCGCGGCGATCGGCCTGCGCGGGCTCGGCTCGGCCGGCATCGGCCGCTGGGCGTTGCGGAGTGGTGCTGCGGCGGTCATCGTCATCTGCGTGGCGACGGGCGTTCCCGCGCTCCTTGCCTACACCGGCGAACGGGCGCCGGTGTTCCGCCTGTTCGCCGACATGCGTAGCGCGGGCCAGCCACGCGATCGGCCAGCGATCTCGAGTCCGCCGTCGGACGTCATCGTCGCGATGCACCGGCGCGCCTATGCCGAGACGCGACGTGTCCGCGGGTTGCTCGGGCCGGCTGGCTTCCCGTGGCGGCTGCTCGACGCGCCGCCCGGGCACGAATGGCTCGAGATGGTGCGCTACTGGCAAGAGGGTGGGACGGCGCGGACCTGGGTGCTCGCCGACTGGCGCCGCACCGACCTGGCGCTCATCGATCCGGGTAGTCAGCGCGCCCACGGGCACTACGACTGGTCGACGCCGCTGGCGGCGGGCGTGCTCGGGGGCACGCGCCCGGGGGCGCTCGACTGGATCGTCGTCGACGGTCCGCCGGCCTGGTTCCTTGGCCGGGGCTGGGCCCTGTCGCCGGAGATCGCCGGCGTCTCGAACGCCGACGGCAAGGGACCGGCGCAGGGTGGCGCCGAGGGCTGGCTGCGGCGCAGCGCCGCGGACCGGCGTCTCGTCATCGGCGGCCGCAACCTCGCCGGGCCGGGTGGCCCGCCGGTCCGGTTCACCCTGCAGCTCGGGGATCGGGTCCTCGATGCGTGGGAGGTGCCCGCCGCGCCCGGGTTCTTCGTCCGCAGCCTGACGATCGCCGGCTCGGCCGTAGCAGGCCCGACGCTCGAACGCTTCGTCGTCACCGCCGCACCGACCGACGGATCGACGCGGATCGTGCCGGCCGCGATCGAACAGTTCGGCCTGCAACCGCTCGATCGCGTGCAGTTCGCCTACGCCGACGGCTGGTTCGAGGACGAGTATCAGCCGCGGACGGGACTCCGCTGGCGATGGTCGAGCGGCGAGTCCTGGATCCAGGTGTGGCCGGTCGATCGCGACGTCCATATCCGGCTGGTCGCGGAATCTCCCCTGAAGACCTTCGACGATGCGCCGATAGTCACGTTGTCGGCTGGTGAGCGCGAACTGGTCCGGGCGACGCCCGGTGACGCGTTCACCATCGAGGCGACGGTGCCGGCGGAAGTCCTGCGGGCGGCCAACGGACGGATCGTGCTCCGATCGAGCCGAACGTACGTGCCGGCCGACCATGTCGCCGCCGGCGATCCGCGTCATGGCGATCGTCGGGCGCTGGGCCTCCGCGTCTTCGAGGCCTCGGTCATCGACGCGGGCCGGCTGTCGCCGCAGTAGCGTCCACACGGGTCCCCGACGATCGGGCGCTGCGTGTATAGTTTCGTGGTCTGTCGACGGCGGCGACACGTCGCGCCGACTGGCCCTTCTCCCGGGAGTTTCCTCGATGTCTCAATCTCGCGCGCGGCTGTTGACCCTCTCCCTCTGCCTGGCCATGGCTCTGGCGGCGTGCGGCAAGAAGCCGCCCCCGCCGCCGCCGGCTCCGCCTCCGCCACCGCCGGTCGAGGCCGCTCCGCCGCCGCCCCCACCGCCGCCTCCGGCCCCCACGCCGGCGCCCGAGACGCGCGTGCCGACCGAGGACGAGATCTTCGCGCGCATGTCGCTCGAGGAGCTCAACGCCAAGAAGCCGCTCGGCGACGTGTTCTTCGAGCTCGACCACTCCGACCTCGCCGACGAGGCGCGGGCGTCGCTGCAGAAGAACGCCGATTACCTGAAGCGGTGGACGTCGTTGAAGATCTCGGTCGAGGGGCACTGCGACGAACGCGGCACGGCGGAATACAACCTGGCGCTCGGTGAACGCCGCGCCACCGCGGTGCGGGCCTACCTGACCAGCCTGGGCATCGGCGCCGACCGGGTGACCGTCGTCAGCAAGGGCAAGGAACAGCCGTTCTGCAACGAGCGCGCGGACAGCTGTTACTCGCAGAACCGCCGCGGGCACTTCCTGATCACCGCGAAGTAGCGCGGACTACGCGTCTCGCCGCGGCCGGCCTTTCGAAAGAGGGGCCGGCCGTTTCATTGTCTGCGATGTTGTGCGCGTCCCGGACGGTCTCCGGGAGCTAGCCGATTTCGGCGGCGAGGGCGTGGGCGGCGGCGCGCGGATCCCCGGCGCCGAGGATCGGACGGCCGACGACGAGGTAGCTGGCGCCGGCGGCGATCGCCTGCGCGGCTGTCAGCGTCCGCGCCTGATCGTCGGACCGCGGCGCGCCCGGCGCCGGCGTCGGGCGGATCCCCGGCGTGACCAGCAGGAAGTCCGGCCCGCACAGCGCCCGCAGCCGCGCCGCTTCCTGCGGCGACGAGACGACGCCGTCGATCCCCGACTCGCGCGCGAGCACGGCCAGGCGCTCGACCTGTTCGGCCATCGGGCGGGCCACGCCCACGCCAGCGAGCGTCGCGTCGTCGAGGCTGGTGAGGACGGTGACGCCGACGACCAGCGGCGGCGTCGTGCCCAGCTTGGCCGCGGCGTCGCGGGCGGCGTCGGCTGCCGCCTTCATCATGTCGGCGCCGCCGGACGTGTGGATCGTCAGCATCCACGCCCCGAGCGCGGCGGCGGATCGCACCGAGCCGCCGACCTGATGCGGGATGTCGTGGAACTTCAGGTCGAGGAAGACACGGTGACCCTGTTCCACGAAGCCGCGGACGAGGGCCGGGCCCTCGGCGGTGAACAGCGTGCCGCCGATCTTGAGGCCGCCGACGGTGCCGGCGAGGGTGGTGGCGTGGCGGACGGCGTCCGCCGCCGTCGGGACGTCGAGCGCGACCAGGATCCGGGAACGATGATCGATCACGTGCTGCATGTGGGTTCGGCGGCGGCCTTCTTCTTCGTCTGCACGGTGCCGACCAGGTCGGCGACGCGGGCGATGCGGTGGCGCTCCAGGTACGCCGTGATGCCGTCGACCAGCTTCGGCCACACGAACGGATCGACGAAGTTGGCGGTACCGACCTGGACGGCGGTGGCACCGGCGATCAGGAACTCGAGCGCGTCCTCGGCGGTCGCGATGCCGCCCATCCCGATGACCGGGATGCGCACCGCCTGCGCGCATTCGTAGACCATGCGCACGGCGATGGGCCGAATCGCCGGACCGCTCAGGCCGCCCATGCCGTTGGTCAGCTTGGGCCGCCGCGTCTCGATGTCGATGGCCATCGCCAGGAACGTATTGACCAGCGACACGGCGTCGGCGCCGGCCTCTTCGGCGGCGCGGGCGAACGATGCGACGTCGGTGACGTTCGGCGTCAGCTTGGGGATCAGCGGCAGCGGCGTCGCTTTGCGGACCGCGGCGATGACTTCGTGCGCCGCCGGCAGGCTGCACCCGAACTGGATGCCGCCCTCCTTGATATTCGGGCACGAGATGTTCAGCTCGATGGCGGCCACGCCCTCGGCGTCCGAGAGGATGCGCGAGACCTCGGCGTATTCGTCGATCGTGCTGCCGCAGACGTTGACCATCACCACCGCGCCGAGCGCACGCAGTTCCGGCAGCGTCTCTCGGACGAAGCGATGGACGCCGACGCCCTGCAGCCCAATCGCGTTGAGCATGCCGGCCGGCGTCTCGACGATCCGCGGCGGCGCGTGGCCCTCCCGCTCGTTGAGGAAGAGGCCTTTGACGCACACCGCGCCGAGCGTCGCGAGATCGATGGTCGCACCGTACTCGACGCCGTAGCCGAAGCAGCCGCTGGCCGCGATCAGCGGGTTCTTGAGCGTCAGGGATCCGACCTGAACGGCCAGGTCGCGCGGGGCCGACGGATCGTGCGGAGTGGAGATCGGTTCGGTCATCGTCGTGCCGCCACGCCGCGATCGGAGCGCCTCAATGGGAGAGCCCCTCCCAGGCGAGCGCGGATCCACGGAAGGTCGGGCCGGCCAGGCACGAGCGGACGAAGTGCGGCCCGCGTCCCGGCTGCACGACCGGCACGACGCAGCTGTAGCAGCCGCCCATGCCGCAGCCCATCGTCTGCTCGAGCGATACCTCGACGTCGTGGCCGTGGCGGCTGGCGAGGTCGGCGACGGCGCGCATCATCGGGGTCGGGCCGCAGACATAGATCGACGGGCCGGCGTCCGCGGGCAGCGTCGCCAGCGCCTGGCCGAGCGGCGTCGTGACGTAGCCGTGCGCGCCCGCGCTGCCGTCCTCGGTCGCGGCGCGGACGTCGACGCCGCGTTCGGCGAACCACTCGGCGTAGTGCAGGTCACCGGCCCGCCGCGCGCCGTAGAACAGCGTCGGGTGCAGGCCGCGGGTGAGGCACGACTCGGCCAGCGTCGCGAACGGCGCCAGTCCGACGCCGCCGGCGACGAGCCACACCGGGCGATCGGCCGGCGGCGGCGTGAACGGGCGGCCGAGCGGGCCGAGGCAGGCGAGCCGCTCGCCCGGCTCGAGGCCGTAGAGCAGGCCGGTGCCTTTGCCGACGATCTTGCCGAGGATAGAAACGCCCGTCGGCGTGCCGCTGGCGTCCCGCAGGATCTGGAAAATCGAGAACGGCCGGCGCAGCAGCGGATCGAGGCCGCGGCCCGGCTTGACCATCACGAACTGTCCCGGCTGGGTGCGGGCGGCCACGTCGGGCGCGTCGAGGGTGAGGACGTGGTAATCGGGGGAGAGCCGGGCGTTGGCGCGGACCACGGCCTCGCAATCGACCGGGGCGACGCGGGCCCCAGCGGTGTCGAGCAGCATCGCCTCAAAGTATATGCGGCGTTACTGGTCTCACGGCCGCGCTCTCAC
>JBDSLU010000298.1:0-24020 GCA_039916225.1 Vicinamibacteraceae bacterium | reverse complement strand
GCGTGAGGACGGCAGGCGCCGCTTCGGGCGCCGCGAGCTGCGATCGGACCTGGTCCTGATGCAGGTGGGCGAGGACACGTCGTGGACCGAGTTCCGCGACGTGTTCGAGGTCGACGGTCGCGCCATCCGGCCCCGCGACGGTCGACTGGAAGACCTGCTCCCGCACGCGAAGGACCTGGCTCGCGCGTCGGCCATCGTCGCCGAGAGCGCACGCTTCAACATCGGCGACGTCGACCGCAACGTCAACACGCCGCTCTTCTCGTTGCGGTTTCTCGAGGCAGCCAACCAGGGTCGGTTCAGGTTCGCGCGGGCCAGCGACGGAGCTGTGGCCCCCGTCTCATCGGGCACCGCGCCCGCCGCTGGCGTCTTTCGCGTCTCGACCGAGGTCTGGGTGATCGCCTACCGGGAAGTGCAGCCCCGGACGCTCATGCGCACCGCGCAGCGGAAGGATCAGCCCGCCGCGGGACGGTTCTGGATCGAGCCGGCGACCGGGCGTGTGCTCGTCAGCGAGCTGATCGTCGACGATCGACGCCTGCGGGCCACCATCGAGGTCAGCTTCCAGTCGGAACCGCTGTTGGACATGCTGGTTCCGGTCGCCATGCACGAGCGCTACGAGGCCAGGAAACCGGAGGCCGTGCTCGAAGGCTACGCCACCTACGGCACGTTTCGCCTTCTCGGCCAGTGACCCGAACGGACCGGCACCTCGTCCTGTTGACGATGACGTTGGTCGCCTATGCCGAGCCGGTCAGCGGTGCCGCGTCACCGAAATTCTGGTTCGCGGTCAGGCGCTCGCCGCCGGCGAATGCGGCGAGCCAGGCCGCTATCCGCCGACGAGCCTCGTCGAGATCGCCGTTCTCCAAATTCAAGTTGAGCAAGTCGATGTACCACGGCAGCTTGTCCGGGTTGGTCACGTAGACCTCGACGATCTCGCGGGCAATCGGCAGCGTCGTCGCCTTGGATGGCTCGTGCACGTCGCGAGGGTTCGCCGACAGCAGCTTGGCGTATTCCTCGCGCAGCAGCCGATCGAACAGCGGCCGCGTCAACGGGTCGCCGGCGTGGACGCCGGTTTCGGGATCGTCCTCCGTGAACGTCCCGGCCTTGTGCAGCCATTCCCAGACGATGCTCAGGCGAATCTCTCCGGTCGCCATGTCCTCCATCAGATAGAGGACATCGTCGTTGCCGAACGAATCGGCCGGCTTCAGGGCGGCGGCCTGCATGCCCTGCCCGAAGGCATTGCCGTACTGGACCGCCACGCTGATCAGATCGCGAGCGCCGCGTACCGTCCGCGGCGCGGCCTCGAGGGCGAACAGTCCGTCGGCGTCGTCCGGCGTGTAGCCGAGCGGCGGGAACGCGCGACCGAGCTGGTTCGCCGCCGCGGCTTTCTCCCACACCGGCCGGATGATGTGGACCATCTTCCAGTGCGCGACCCACTTGCCGCTGGCCCCTTCCCGCTGCTCGCGCTCGGCGCCGGCCACGGCGCGCTTCATGGCGTTGGCGACGCCGGAATCCGTGCCGACCGGGATGTTCGGCTCCATGCCGCCCTGCCACAGGGCGAAGCGACCGTTGGCATCCGGCGTGTTGACCGCGCGCCGCACGCGATCCTCGTAGCGGCGCATGTAGCCGTATGTCATCGTGACGTCGGCGATGTTCGGGTTCACGAACGCGGGATCCCACGCCATCGCGTCAGCGACGCTATTGATGTAGTCCCAGCGGCCGGTGTTGAAGCCGACGAAGTGCGGCGCCAGCGCGGCGCGGATCTCCATCAGCTGGAAGGTGGCCTCGACCTGCTCGACGAGGACGTAGACCTTGATCGTGCCGTGCGGGATGGCGAGGAATGCCTCGAGCTCGGTCAGGATCGTGTTCCAGAACGCGGCTTCCGTGGCCGTCTGGATCTTGGGGAGATACAGGACGACGGAGCCACCGGCATGGCGCAGCGCCTCGTGGTTGTTCACCACGTAGAGCACGGTGTCGACGATCGACGCCGAGAGGCCGGCGCCGCCTGCGTGGCGCAGCTGCCGGTCGTCGAGGTGCAGGCCGCGGGCACGGAAGATCCGCGTGGTGAAGTCGAGCTGTCGCTGCCAGTCCTCGACGATCGGCCGGCCGAAGAACTGCCGCGCCCAGGTGTTCATCTCGCCGGCGACCTGTTCGGCGACCTGCAGGAACAGCGGAGCATGGGCGATGGCCAGCTTCAGGTTCCGCTGGTTGTCGAGCGACATCGTCGACACCTGGCCGAGCGCGTCCTCGCCGTCGAACATCCAGCCATCGGCGCCCGACAGCAGCGCGTAGGCGACGTTGCGGATGCTCTTCTCGACCGTGACGCCCGGCTTCGCCGCCGGCCCGGTGCCCTGGACCCACTGCCGCTGCAGGTCGAGCGGGATCTCGCTGCCGGCGAAGCGGCCGGCCCGGGCATCGGCGACGGTGAGGCCGGTGCCGGCGAGCGGGTTGTCGGCGGACAGGAACGCGATGCGCTCCTTGCGCGCCTGCCGGCCGCGTCGCCGATCGAGCCGCGCCCGCATCAGTTCGCCCCGCCGGGCGTCCAGCGATCGCAGCGCCAGCAGCGCCGCGACGGCCTGCGGCGTGAGCACGTCGCTGTAGGCGCGGTCGACACCCGCGCGAATCTCCAGTCCTCGCCCTTGCGTCACGATTCCTCCCTGCGTTGATGCGACCGGCATCATCGCACGCATGGGAGCCGGCTGCGCCTTGGCCGGTGGCGCGCCTCAGCGCGGGTTGAAGGGCGAGTACTCGCGTAGCTGGAACGCGAGGGGCAGCACGCCCGCCTGCTCCACCACCCGCTCGATCTGGACCGTCACCACGCGCTCGGCGGCGCGGTGTTCCGCGGCGCGCTCGCGACTCCAGTCGATGACCGCGCGCCCGGTCAGGATCAGCGCGCCGCCCTGCTCGAAGTCGGGGACGAGGATGCCGGCGTGCGGGTGGCCGTGCAGGTTGCCGAGGGTGTTGAACATCGCGTTGCCGCCGTAGTCCGGCCACTCGAGACGATCGCCCTCCACCCGCAGGAAGCCGGGCATGCCGCCGCGGTGCGAGACGTCGACGCCCTCGCCGGGCCGGGCCGAGGCGATGAAGAACGTGTCGGCCGCACGCAGGCGATCGCGCTGCGCGTCCGTCAGTGCGATGGACGTCGCGCGCGTCTCCGCGGGCCCGCTGTCGACGAACGGCCGCTCGTCGCGCCGCTGGATGTACTTCGGGCAGTTCGAGTACGCCTGGTCGGTCTCGATGACCAGCCCGGCCGCATCGTGGGCCACGACGCGGCCGTTGACGCGCAGCCGGCGACGCGTCGCGAGCTCGATCGCGATCAGCCCCACCAGCGCCCCGGGCTGAAGGAACGCGTCGGAGAGCGGATCGCCCGGCGCGGCCGTGGCGACGATCCGCACCGTCCGATCATCGATGGCGCGCACGAACCCTGGCGAGCCGGCGCGAATCGCCGGCCAGGGCTGCGCGCCGTCGAGCGCGGCGATCACGATCCAGTGCCGCTCGGCGAGGAACGTCCGCGCCACGGGTGGCAGCTCGCGGCGGATCGATCGGCCGACGCGATCGGCCAGTGCCGTGACGCCGGCGAGGCGCTGCACCGCTCGCTCACCGTCGTGGAAGACATCGGACGCCATGGGACACCTCCTGCTCCGCGGCCTGGGACCCTCCGATCAGAAAAACCCGCAGGTCGGACCGTCGGCGTGCGGCACCGGCGAACCGGCGACGCCCTGCCGCACGAAGATCTCGAGCCGGATCCCGTCCGGATCCTCGAAGAACAGCCCGCCCGAGTCGGCGCCCTCGGCGTGCGCCACGACGCCGTCGTGATGGAGACGGGCGCCAGCGGCGCGGACACGGCCCTCGGCGGCGCGCACCTCGTCGAGCGACGCCGCCTGGAACGACAGGTGGTGGAGGCCGGGCCGATCCGACGCGAACGCGCCGCCGCTCTGCTGCCACAGGGTGACCACGATGACGCCCTCATGGCCGAGGAAGGCATACGGCCGGGCGGCGTCGGCCGAGCGCCGGACCAGCTCGAAGCCGAACACCGTGCGGTAGAAGTCGATCGAGCGATCGAGCTGGCTGACGTTGAGGCCGATGTGGCCGGTGACGGGAACGGCGACGGGCGCGGACATTGGACATCCTCCGGGTTGACGTGACGGCCTTTATCACCGTCAAAACAGTTAAATGACGGTAATACCAACTTGGTTACCAGTCAAATGATATTTTGATGGTAATAATGGCTTCTCCCCGCCGCGCCGCACTGTCGTCCGCCCCCCAGCCCACCACCGCCGGCGAGTTCTCGTTCGTCGGCAACCTCCTCTGCGTGGACTTCGTGAACACCGAGGTCATGCGCCAGGACGAGCGTGTGGACCGCCTGCCGGGCATCGACGACGTGTTGCGCTGGGCCGGCGAAGCCGACCTGGTCGACGCGGCCGGCCTGCGCGGCCTCCCCGCCGGATGGCGCACCAGCCGTGAGGCGGCGCGCGTGCTGCAGGACGCCACGGCGCTGCGGGCGGTGCTCCGCGGCGCGGTCGAGGCCCTCGCCGACGGTCGCCCGCTGCCCGGGGACGTCGTCCCGGCGCTGAACCACGCCTTGGTCGCGGGCGCGAGCACATTGCGCCTCGAGCGGCGTGGTGACGCCCATGCCACCGTGCGCGTCGCCCTCGATCCCTCGCCGGCCGCCCTGCTCGCGCCGATCGCCGAATCGGCAGCCTGGCTGCTCGAGCACGGCGATCGCGCGCTGATGCGGCGCTGCGAGAACGGCGCCTGCATCCGCTTCTTCTACGACACGACGAAGAACCGGCGGCGCCGGTGGTGCGCGATGGATGGCTGCGGGAGCCGCGCCAAGGCGGCCGCCTACTATCGGCGACGCAAGGCCTCGGAGGCGTAGCGACAGGGCCTGATGTCGCTGCCCCAAGACACCCAGTAAATCGAATCTCGAGACCCCTCCGTATGCGACGCCGACACTTTCTCGAAACGACGGCGCTGGCCCTGCCGGCGCTGGCCTCCACCGGGTGGACGCAGGCTCAGCGGACGGATCGGTCGGCCGAGCGGGCCGCCGATCTCGTCATCGTCGGCGGCAGCGTCGGCGGATGCGCTGCCGCGCTCGCCGCCTGCCGGGCCGGTCTGCGGGTGATCCTGACGGAAGAGACCGACTGGATCGGCGGCCAGCTGACCTCCCAGGCCGTCCCGCCGGATGAGCATCCATGGATCGAGAGCTTTGGCTGCACGCGCGCCTACCGGCAGTTCCGGAACGGCGTGCGTGATTACTACCGCGACCACTTCCCGCTCACACGACCCGCGCGCGCCAACGTCCTGCTGAACCCGGGCAACGGCGGCGTCTCCCGTCTCTGTCACGAGCCGCGCGTCGCGCTGGCCGTGCTCGAGCAGATGCTCGCGCCGCACGTGAGCACCGGCCGTCTGCGCGTCCTGCTCGAACACGAGGCCGTCGCCGCGCACGTCGACGGCGATCGCGTGCGGGCGGTGACGGTCCGCGATCGCATCACCGATCGCCGGACGGTCCTGTCCGCTCCGTATTTCGTCGACGCGACCGAGCTCGGTGATCTGTTGCCGCTTACCCAGACCGAGTTCGTCATCGGCGCCGAATCGCGGCGCGACACCGGCGAACCGCGCGCGCTGGAAGTAGCCAATCCTCTCGACCAGCAGGCCGTCACCTGGTGCTTCGCGATCGATTACGTGCCCGGCGAAGACCACACCGTCGATCGCCCCGCCGAGTACGCTTTCTGGCGCGACTATGTGCCCGAGATGACGCCGGCGTGGCCCGGGCGTCTCCTCAGCTGGCAGATGAGCGACCCGCAGACCCTCGGGACGCGCCAGGTGACGTTCGATCCCACCGGTCCCGGAACCGGCGGGCTCAATTTGTTCATCTACCGACGCTTGGCCGATCCGGCGAACTTCGAGCCCGGCACGTATGCCGGCGGCATCTCGCTGGTGAACTGGCCGCAGAACGACTACTGGCTCGGCCCGCTGCTCGGCGTCCCCCTGGAAGCCGCGGCCAAGCATCGAGAGCGGAGCAAGCAGGTCAGCCTGTCGCTCCTCCACTGGATGCAGACGGAAGCGCCGCGGCCCGATGGCGGCGCCGGCTGGCGCGGCCTGCGACTGCGCGGCGACCTGGTCGGCACCGCGGACGGCCTGGCCAAGGCCCTCTACGTCCGCGAGAGCCGGCGCATCAAGGCTGCGTTCACCATCGCCGAGCAGCACGTCGGCACCGAGGCGCGCATGCAGGCCACTGGGCTGGCGAAGGAGGCGGTGACGGCGGCGCGCTTCGACGACAGCGTCGGCATCGGCGCCTACCGCATCGACCTGCATCCGAGCACGGCGAACCGCAACTACGTCGACATCAGTTCATTGCCGTTCCAGGTGCCGCTCGGGGCCCTGATCCCGCAGCGCGTCGAGAATCTGCTCGCGGCCTGCAAGAACATCGGCACGACCCACCTGACCAACGGCTGCTACCGCCTCCATCCCGTCGAGTGGACCATCGGAGAAGCCGCTGGCGCGCTGGCCGCCCATGTGCTCGAGGCGAAGGAGCCGCCGCGGCAGATCCGCAACGACCCCAAACGGCTGCAGGCGTTCCAGCAAGGCTTGCGAACGCAGGGGTTCGAGCTGGAGTGGCCGACACTGCGGCCCTTGTAAGACTCAGTCCCCCGGGACCTTGGGTCCCTGCGAACTGTAGTAGTCCGGAAGGCCCGGTTTCGTCTCTTGCAGGATCTCGATGACGGCGCGCCGATCCTCGCCAGACAGACGCGCGTAGCGTGGCGCATCGTCCTGCCCTGACAGCACGACCCACAATCGACGGTAAATCGCGTCTCTGACCACGGCAGGCAGGCCGTCGAAAGCAGCCGAGTAGATCATGTAGCTGCACGGATAGCGCATCATGCGCGTCGTCATGTCCAGGTCGCGGAGAGAGCGTCCGCGGCGGTCGCGCGGACCGGCCGCGCTGAACCCGTCGGCAAAGGCCGCGTGGCCGGCCACCTTCGCCGTCAGCGGCGCCTCGTCGACGAACAGGAAGTAGTCGACCAGCTCGTCGATCGCCTCCCGCAACGGGCCTCCGGCCACATCGAGTCTCTGATCGAACTGCGCCACGCGGGCGTCCCAGCCCACGCGGACGAGCAGATTGGCGGCGTGCATCTGATGCTCGAAGACCAGCAAGGCGACGATGTCGCTCTGATCCGAGAGGTAGCCGGTCGTGTCGAATCGGCCGGCCACGGACGTCAGGTTCAGCGTGTCCGTGGTGATCATCGATTCCGGATGCTCGAGGTCGCTCACGGTGGCGTTGCCCATGTGCCGCATGGCACCGTGCGTGCCCGTCACATACCAGCCGCCCCACCGCTGCGCGAACGGCGTCCGGTGATCGATCAGGAACGTGCCGAGTTGACGCAGCGGGCGACCATCGGCGTTGGCAAACTCACTGCGCACCAGCATGCCGGGGACGTCGAGGCTGCCGAGCGACTCGTGACAGCTCACACACCCGTTGTCGCGGACCAGGCGGACCTGGGCCGTGGCGTCCTGCGCCAGGGTGTAGAAGACGACGCCCTGCTGGGGATCGAGCGACGCCACCTCGATGAGCGGGGCGCCACGGACATAACCGACGACGACCGAATCGTTGAAATAGAAGGCGCGGGGGTTGCCCGGACTCGTCAAGTGCGCCTGCACGCCGGTCTTCTTGAAGACCAGGATCTGCGATGCCAGCGGGACGTCGAGCGCGCCGAGGACCGCGCGCAGATAACGCGTCGCAGGCTCAGCGGCCAGTTCCAATTCGCCAGACGCCAGCCGTCGGTCGACCCGAGCCACACCATCTGTCGCCGGCCGGGTCGGATACTCGATGGCCGGGTGCTCGATGGAGCCGGCGAACCGGCGCTCCGACAACTGGCCGGCCGAGACTGCCACCAGCAGACCGATCCACAGGATGATAGACAGTCCGGTCAGTCGACTCTCGACCTGCATGGGGTAGTGCCTTGGCCGCGTGGACGCGCTACTTTGGCACGAACGGGCGCAGGAGCTGGCGCCCGCGATCCTCTCGAAGGAGTGTGCCGTTGCCGTCCCGTTCGCGTGCTCTCATCGCCCTCGCGGCATGTGCCATCCCGCTCGTCGGCATGGCCCAGGCGCCCCCGCCGGCCCGTCTGCTGGAGCCGGCGCGCGTCTACGACGGCAGGGCGATGCACGAAGGCTGGGGCGTCGTCGTCCGCGGACACACGATCGAGGCGGTCGGGCCGTTGACCACGCTGACGCCGCCGGCCGGCACCGAGCGCGTGTCGCTGGCCGGACTCACGCTCATGCCGGGCCTGGTCGAGGGCCATTCGCACCTGCTGCTCCACCCGTACAACGAGGCGCCCTGGAACGACCAGGTGCTGCGCGAGCCGATCGCCTACCGCGTGGCGCGGGCGACGGTGAGCGCGCGCGACACGCTGATGGCCGGCATCACGACCGTGCGCGACATGGGCACCGAAGGGGCCGGCTATGCCGACGTCGGCCTGAAGCAGGCGATCGAGGACGGCGTCGTTCCCGGTCCGCGGATGCTCGTGTCCGGTCCGGCGATGGTAGCGACGGGCACGTATGGCCCGAAGGGCTTCGCCCCCGAGATGGCAGTGCCGCAGGGCGCGGAGGAAGCCGACGGTATCGACGGCGTGACCCGCGTGGCCCGCCGGCAGATCGGCCACGGCACCGACTTCGTCAAGATCTACGCCGACTATCGCTGGGGCCCGAACGGCGAGGCCCGGCCGACGTTCAGCGTCGAAGAGATCGCGGCGATCGTCGCCGTCGCGAAGAGCAGCGGCCGCTACGTGGCGGCGCACGCCAGCACGGCCGAGGGCATGCGGCGGGCCGTGATGGGCGGCGTGGCGACGATCGACCACGGCGATGCCGGCACCCCCGACATCTGGCGTCTCATGGTCGAGAAGGGCGTGGCGCTCTGCCCGACGCTCGCGGCCGGCGATGCCACGGCGCAGTACGGCGGCTGGAAGAAAGGCCAGGAGCCAGAGCCGGCGCGTCTGTCGCGGAAGCGAGTCGTCTTTCAGGAGGCGATGAAGGCCGGCGTCACGCTGTGCTTCGGCGGCGACGTGGGCGTCTTCCCGCACGGCGACAACCTGCGGGAGCTCGAGATGATGGTCGCGGCCGGCGTGACGTCGGCCGAGGCCACGCGCATCGCCACGTCGGGCAACGCCACCACCTTCCACGTCGGCGACCGGCTGGGGAGCGTGAAGACCGGCCTGTTCGCCGACTTGATCGCCGTGGAGGGCGATCCGACGAAGGACGTCGCGGCGCTGCGGCGGGTCCGCTTCGTGATGAAGGACGGCCGCACCTATACGCAGCCGTAGGCGCACGTGGCCGGATCGCTCACCGGGATCTCACGCAACGGTCACCGCCCGATGAAGACATCGATGGGCTCGCACGCGATGCTGGACGCCATGAGGTTCCCGTGATGAAGGCCGCGCTTCTGGCCGTCCCGCTTGCCGTGGCGGTTCTGGCCGTCGGGATCGGCGTCATCTGGTCCGTATCCAAAGCCCCCGTGCACAAGGACGCCGCGTCGGTGTCGTCCACCGCGGGAATCGCGCCCACCGGCCACTACACCGGCGCCGCCGAGGACGCGAGGCGGCTGGCGCGGGCGCTGGTCGCTCGCGACGACCTTCCGGGGCTCTCGGTGGCCGTGGCGGTCGATGGCGAGATCGCTTGGGCCGAAGGCTTCGGCTGGGCCGACGTCGACAGCCGCACGCCGCTGACGCCCCGCACGCGCTTTCGCCTGGGCGCCCTCTCGAAGCCGTTGACGGCCATGGCGGCCGCGCGGTTGCGTGACCAGGGACGTCTCGACCTCGATGCGCCGGTGCAGCGCTACGTGCGGGACTATCCGGACAAGGCATGGCCGCTCACCGCGCGCCAGTTGCTCGGCGACGTCGCTGGCGTCCACCGCATCCGCGGCGACAACAACGACGCCATGCCCACCACCCACTGCGACCGGCTCGATGAGGCGGTGGCGCTGCTGGCCGACGAGCCGCTCCTGTTCGAGCCCGGCACGCAGCACCGCTATTCCACCTGGGGTTGGGTGCTGGTCAGCGCGGCGGTGCAAGGCGCGGCCGGGCAGCCGTTCGGACGATTCATGGACCGCGAGGTGTTCCAGCCCCTCGGCATGACCCGCACCGTCGTCGAGGAGACGGAGAGCCTGGTGGACGTCGCGCACGGGCCCGGGGGTGGGCCTGACTACTCCTGCCTGGCCGGGGGCGGCGCCTTCCTCTCGACGCCGACCGACCTCGTCCGGCTCGGCTCGGCGATGCTGAAACCGGGCTTCCTGCGCGCCGACACGATCGCCGATTTCCAGCGGCCGACGCGCCTCGCCTCCGGCGCGTCGACGACCTACGCCCTCGGCTGGACGGTCGCGAGCACGCCGCTCGCCGGCGCACCGGTGCGGGTCGTCAGTCACCGGGGCAGCCCGGCGGGTGGCACCGTCTCACTGCTGGCCTTCCCGGACCTCGGCCTCGCCGTTGCCATCGCCGCGAACGTCGCGGATGCCAAGGGCGTCGGCCCCCTTGCACTCCAGATCGCCGAGGCGTTCGCCCGGCAACATAAAAAGCCGATCGAGCAAACGCGTCGGAGGTCCCCTCCGTCTAACGGGCCGGAGGATCTCTGATGCGCTACCCCATCGCTGCGGCCGGCTTGCTCGCGTCCTTGTCACTCGGCCAGGCCCCGGCCTTCGCCGACAACATGAATGTCTCTGTCCGGAATGGTCACGACGTCCGGACATGCGAGGACCTCGAGGTCACCTTCGACGGCCGGCCGGCGGTGACGGCGGTGGATCAGCTCACCGCGCCGGGTGCACAGAAGCTCACCGTCCAGGCGAGCCGCAACGGTGGCGTCTACGTCTTTGGAGAGGCCCGCCAGGACTTCGCGATCACCGCGTGCAAGGCGGCGGCGCCCGGCTCGGCCGGCGGCAGCGGCTCGCTGGAGCAGGTGCGGGCCAGCCTGAGCGGCGGCACCCTGACGGCGACCGGCCCGGGGTCCGATAGCTGGATCGTCTACTTCATCATCACCGCGCCCAAGCCGGCCGAGCTCGACCTCCAGGTCAACAACGGACCGTTGCAGGTCGCGCACATCACCGGAGCGACGACGGCCCGCTCGCAGAACGGCCCGATCAAGCTGCTCGACGTGAGCGGCCGGGTGTCGGCGCGCGCCGAGAACGGACCGATCGCCTACGAGGGCGGCAGCGGCACGATCGACCTCGCCGCCCAGAACGGCCCCGTCGCCGTGCGCCTGGCCGGCAGCAAGTGGACCAGCGGCTCGCTCACCGCGAACGCGCAGAACGGCCCCCTCGCGCTGCAGGTGCCGAGCGGGTTCGCCTCGGGCGTGCGAGTGCGTTCATCGCAGCACTCGCCCTGGTCCTGCCAGGGCTGCGGCGACGGGCGACGGACCTGGGACGACACCTCGCGCTCGGTGGAGTTCGGCAGCGGTCCGGTGGCGGTGACCCTGTCCACCGTCAATGGGCCGGTAGCCGTCGACCTGACCAGGTAACCGATCCCAGGTCGGACGGTCAGGCCGCGCCTTCGGTCACGTCGCCACGCAGCTCGCGATCGAGCAGCGCGTACAAGTCCGCGGACCGAATCGGCTTGGAGAGATAGCCGTCCATGCCGGCCGCCAGGCAGCGCTCGCGGTCACCGGCCATGCTGTGGGCGGTCATCGCGATGATGGTGAGATGGCGGCCGGTGCGCGCCTCGGCCTCCCGAATCGCGGCCGTGGCCGCGAAGCCATCCATCTCGGGCATCTGGACGTCCATCAGCACGAGGTCGAACGTCTCGCGCTCGACGAACTCGACCGCCTCGCGGCCGGTCCCGGCCATGCTCACGTCGTAGCCGCGACGGCGGAGCATGTGCATCGCCACCTTCTGGTTGACCGGATTGTCCTCGGCCAGCAGGATGCGGGGCGCGGTCGTGCCGCCGTGCGAGCTGGTGGCGAGGCGCGTCTCGCCGCCCGGCACGGCCCGTAGGGCGGCGACGTCGGCGGCACGGCTCTCGGCGGCCGTCAGCCGAACGGTGAAGGAGAACACGCTGCCGGGGCCGCCCAGATCGCGCCCCTGGGCGTCGGCGGGCGCGGGACTCTCGGCCCAGACGCGGCCCCCCATCAGCTCCACCAGCCGCGCCGAGATGGTCAGGCCGAGACCGGTCCCCCCGAAGCGGCGCGTCATCGCCCCATCGGCCTGCGTGAACGGCTCGAAGATGGCCTCGAGCCTGTCGGCCGGGATGCCGATGCCCGTGTCGCTGACGCTGACCCGCAAGACCACCGCGTCACCATCGATCCCGTCGATCTCTTGGACGCCGACCCGCACCGACACGCGCCCGCGCTCGGTGAACTTGACCGCGTTGCCGACGAGATTGATCAGCACCTGCCGCAGACGCCCGGGATCGCCGCCGGCCATCGGCGGGACGTGCTGGTCGACGTCGCAGGTCAGCTCCAGCCCGCGCGGCCGCGCCGCCACGACGAACATCTTCATCGTCTGGGCAATCTCCTCGCGCACGTCGAAGGTCTGCGCCTGCAGCGAGAACTTGCCCGATTCGATCTTCGAGAAGTCGAGGATGTCGTTGATGACCGTCAGCAGCGAGTCGGCCGAGGACCGGATCGTCGCGACGAAATCGTGCTGCTCGGGCTCGAGCCGCGTCGACAGCGCCAGCTCGCTCATTCCGATGATGCCGTTCAGCGGCGTGCGAATCTCGTGGCTGACGTTGGCCAGGAACTCGGACTTGAGGCGCGACGCCTCGAGCGCCGCTTCGCGTGCCCGCACCAGCTCGTCGATGATGTCGGTCACCAGCACGATTCCGCCGATCGATCCGTCGGTGGCGTGCCACGGGTGGACGGCCCAGCGCAGCCACGTCACCGATCCATCGCCGCGCTCGAACGCGTCCTCGGGACAGGTGATGATCTCGCCGGCCAGCGCGCGCCGATGGGCCTCGCGGAACTTGTCCGGGATGTCCGGCACGACCTCGTAGTGCAGCCGTCCGACCAGCGACACGCCGGGCCACTCCATGTCGTCGACCCATTTGCGGCTGTGCGCCAGATAGCGCAGGTCGCGATCGAACATGGCCATCGAGACCGGGGCATCGCCGATGATGCCGAGGAGCTGCTGCCGCTCGCGATCGAGCGCTTCTTCGATCCGCTTGCGGATGCTGATGTCCTGGACGGTGATGCGCAGGCCGGTGATGGCGCCGCGGTGGTCGCGCACCAGGCGCGAATCGACCAGCACCGGGATCAGCGCCCCATCGTGACGGCGCAGGGTCCGTTCGGTCGGCGCCGGCCGCACCGTCCCGTGCAGCATCCCGCCGATGGCGCGCCGCGCCGCGTCCGGCTCGGCGTCGAACTCCCAGCCGCCGCGGCCGATCATCTCGCCGGCGCCATGACCGAGCAGGTGCAGCTCGGTCCCGTTCACTCGCACCAGCCGGCCCTCGGTGTCGAGCTCGTGATAGCCGACGGGGGCATCGTCGAACAGCTCGCGATAGCGTGATTCGCTGGCCAGCGCCGACGCTTCGGCCTGCAGCCGTTCGCCAATCTGGGCGCGCAGCTCGTGGGTGCGCTCGTCGACGAGCGCGGTGAGCGCCCGCTCGCGCGCCTTGACCAGGCGGCGCCGGCCGCGGATCCAGATCGCGGCGACCAGCCCGATGGTGGCGACCGTCGCCAGATGGAACCAGGAGGCCTGGTAGAAATGCGGCCGGAGCACGATCGCGGCGGTCGCCGGCTGCGCGCTCCAGACGCCGTCGGCGTTGGCCGCCATGACCCGGAAGGTGTACGGCCCCGGGGGAATGTTCGTGTAGAAGGCGGCGCGCCGATCGCCGGCGTCTCGCCAATCGACGTCGAAGCCGTCGAGCCGGTACTTGAAGCGGATCCTGGCTGGCGTGGTGAACGACAGCGCGGCGTAGCGGAACTCGAGTTCGCCCGAGCCCGGTCCGGCCGTGAAGGTGCTCCCGCCCGCCACCAGCTGCCGGTCGATGCGCACCTGCTCGACCACGATGGGCGGAGGGAGCGGGTTCGGCCTCAGCGCCGAGGCGTCGACGATGATGGCGCCCTTGATCGAGGGGAACCAGAGCCGGCCATCGCGCGCTGCCCACCCGGCCGGCTGCGAGCTGCCATTGAACTCCGAGGCCGGCAACCCGTCCATCGCGGCGTAGACCTTGGTGTGCACAGCGGCCTGCCGGCCCTCGGCCACGAGATTCAGCTCGCGCTTGCTGAGGCGCATCAGCCCCTTGTTGCACGAGACCCAGAGCGAGCCCTCGCCGTCCTCGAGCACCTGGTAGGCGATGTCGTCGAACAGGCCGTTCTTGGTGGTGTAGCGCGTGAACCGGCCGTGCTCGAAGCGGTTGATGCCGCCACCGTACGTGCCAATCCACAGGACGCCATCGCGGTCCTCGTGAATCGCGAAGACGACGTCGAGCGAGAGGCCGTCGTGGGTGGTGTAGGTGCGTGTCCCGGCGGCATCGATGCGCGACAGCCCGCTATCGGTGCCCACCCAGATGACGCCGTCGCGCGATTCGTGCAGCGCGCGCACGATCGAGCCGACCGCGCCCGGGTGCGGCGTGAACCGCCCGTCGCGGAAGGTGGCCAGCCCGCCGCCGCGCATCCCGATCCAGAGGGTGCCGTGCCGATCCACGAGCAGCGCGCGCACCGCGTCGTTGGGCATCCCGTCGCGCGTCGACCACGAGTCGAACCGGCCCTGGCGCAAGCGCGAGAGCCCGCGGTTGGTGCCGATCCAGATACTGCCGTCGCGCGACTCGGCGAAGGCCATGACGGTGTCGTCGGGCAAGCCGTCGCGGGTCGTGTAGGTCGTGAACACCCCGTCGCGCAGGCGTGTCAGGCCGGCGCGATAGGTGCCCATCCACATCGTGCCGTCGCTCGATTGGAAGACCGACCGCACGTTGTTGGCGAGGCCGTCGGCACGGCCGTAGCCGGTGAACGCGCTGTCGCGCAGGCGCGCCAGCCCGCCGCTGTAGGTGCCCAGCCAGATGCCGCCCTCGCGGTCCTCGTGGAGGGCAATGACGACAGCGTCAGGGAGCCCGTCGGGCGCCGTGAGCGTTTGCAGATGTCCCTGGTGCAGCCGCGACAGCCCCGCCTCGGTGCCGATCCACAGGCTGCCGTCCCGATCGCGCGACAGGCTGCGGATGGGATGGGGGCCGAGGCCGGCGACGACGTCGATGCGCTCGCCGTCGACCCGCCACAATCCCTGGCGGCCGCCAGCCCAGACCGCGGCCCCGGGACCGGCGACGATGGCGTTGACGGCGTCCGGCCGCATCCCGGGCGGTGTCATCGCCTCGAATCGGCCGCCCCGAAAGCGGTGGAGCCCGGCATTGCTGCCGATCCAGAGCGTGCCGTCGGATCCCTCGAGCAAGGCCGTGACGAAACCGTCCGGCAGGCCCTGGGCGGTGGAGATGAGCGAGAAGGCGCCGGCACGGAACCGGATCAGGCCGCCGCCCGCCGCGCCGAGCCACAGCGTGCCGTCGCGCCCTTCGGTGATGGCCTGGATGCTCTCGTCCGGCAGGCCGTTGGCCTTGAGATAGCCGGTGAAACGGCCGGCGGCGTAGCGCACCAGACCGCGGCTCGTCGCCACCCACAGCGCGCCATCGCGCGTCTGGCACAGCGCGACGACGTTGTTGTGCGCGATCGCCGGCGTGTTCTGCCGGTCGAACACCGTGAACTGGTGGCCGTCGAAACGGACCAGGCCTTCCTGGGTGCCGATCCAGACGTAGCCGTCGCGGGTCTGGAGGACCGCCTGGATCGTGTCCTGCGGCAGTCCCTGAACTGTGGACCAGCGCTCCTGGACGAGCTGCGGCAGCGAACGCGCCGGGTCGAGGGCGGCGGCCGGGCGGACGCAGGCCACGGCCAACACCGCGGCGAGCGACACACGGGCGGCAAGGCGCACGGCGGTCCTTTGGGCCATCGAACAGTCCAGCTACGAAATCGGCTGGGATGCCGCCGGGATGAATCACGGGTCCGGGCGACCGACGGCAGACCTTCACTTCACGCCGATGATTCGCTCGGCGTTCTTCCAGTAGAACTTCTCGAGCACGTCCTGCGGGAGGCCGAGCGCTTCGACGGTGTCGGCGCCGTAGCTGATCGAGCCCGTGCCGGCGTAGTAGTCCCAGTCGCGGCGGTACTGCGCCTCGAGCTCCGTGGCGAACGCCTGCCGCTGAGCGTCGGTCGGCTTCACCTCCGGCGTCCGGTGCGGCATCCACGAGCGATCGACGCCGTAGAGGATCCTGTCCTGGTACTTCACGAAGAACGCTCGCACCTTGCTCGACGGCTGGCGAGTCAGGTCGCGGGTGCGCGCGGACACCTCGACGTTGAAGTTCGGGTACGTGTCGAGGCGCGTGGCGACTTCGTCCACGTCCCACTCCAGGCTGCCGATGTGCGCGCCGATGACGACGAGGCCGGGATGCTTGGCCAGGATGTGATCCCGGGCCTCCATCAGCCGGGCGTGGGTCGGGAACTCCGGCCTGCCGTAGAGGTGCCATTTCGGGTTTCGCGAGTAGTAGCCGTAGTGCACGCCTTTCGGGTCGAGTGGCAGCCACGCTTCGCGCGGCTCGGCGAGGTGCGCCAGCAGCGGCTTCCGCCTCGACGCCAGGTGGGCGTAGACCGGATCGAGGATCGGATCGTCCGGCAGCAGGAACGACCCGTCCGGCCGCTTCAGTTCGAGCCCGACCTCCTTCCAGATCTTCACCATCACGGCGCCTTGCGCGAACGTCGCGTCGAGCGCCTTGGCGACGCGCGCGCCGTAGTCCGGCTCGTTGCGGCTCGCCAGGTCGAACGTCGAGGCGAACGAGAACAGGTCCGGATGCTGCTTCACCAGCGCGGCGTTGAAGCGATGCATGAACTCGAGATGGCCGTCCGTCGCCGGCACGCTGATGTTGATCACCCGCAGGTTGATCCGCCGCAGCATCGCGTTGACGACGGGCAGGTCCTCGTAGATGTGGGAGTGGATGTCGACCTTGCGCAGCCGCTCGAAGCCGGGCGTCGGCTTCGCCGTCACCCCCTGCGCCGCGGGCGATCGGTTCGCAGCGGTCAGGGCCGCGGCCATCGCCAGGGTGAGCGCGACGGCCAGAGCATGGGGCCGGGTCGGGAGCAGGGCACGACGAGCCATCGAAGACTCTCCTTTAGAATCTGTCACTTGCAGGACGGACCGTGGACCGGGCGGTGCGGATGTCGATCCGCACGGGCCTCCGCGTCAACATGGCAGACAAGGAGGACCGAGCGTGAAATACATTCTGCTGATCTACGGTGACGAGCGCGAGTGGACGTCGATGTCGAAAGAGGACCTGGCCAAGGTCTACGAGAAGCACGGTGCCTACTCGGAGGCGATGGTCCAGGCCGGTGTGATGCGGGGCGGCTACGAGCTGCAGCCGGTGGCGACGGCGACCAGTATCCGCTTCACCAACGGCAAACCCAAGACGTCCGACGGCCCCTTCGCCGAGACGAAGGAGCAACTGGGCGGTTACTACATCGTCGACGTGGACACCCTCGACCAGGCCATCGACTGGGCGGAGAAGATGCCGGCGATGGGCTCGGGCACGGTCGAGATCCGTCCGCTCGGCATGGGTGAGTGACGCCCTCGGGCTTCCGGCGTGCTGCTGAACCGCATCGTCGACAAGGTCGCCCGGACGGACGGCCCGCGCGTGCTCGCCGGGCTCATCCGTCTGACCGGCGGCGATTTCGACGCGGCCGAGGACGCACTGCAGGAAGCCTACGCGCGGGCGCTGGTGGTCTGGCGCCGGGATGGACTCCCGGCCCAGCCCGGCGCCTGGATCAATACCGTGTCGCGGCGGGTGCTGGTCGATGCCCTGCGGCGCGAGACCACGCGGCGAAAGCGGAATGCGCCGCTCGACGACGACGTCGCTGGCGCCGGCCCGATCGAGATGCCTGTCGCTGCTGGCGACGAGCCCGAGCCCGCGGACCCGTCGGGCATCGACGACGACCGGCTTCGGCTGCTCTTCGTGTGCTGCCATCCGGCGCTGTCGCCCGAGGCGCAGAAGACGCTG
Source organism: Vicinamibacteraceae bacterium (assembly GCA_039916225.1). Taxonomy (GTDB): domain Bacteria; phylum Acidobacteriota; class Vicinamibacteria; order Vicinamibacterales; family Vicinamibacteraceae; genus JBDSLU01. The sequence continues at coordinate 6,021 of JBDSLU010000298.1, read as the reverse complement.
GCGCTGCGCACCCTCGGCGGCCTGACGACGCGCGAGATCGCGCGCGCCTTCGTCGAGCCCGAACCAACGACCGCGCAGCGTCTCGTCCGGGCGAAGCGGAAGATCCACGTCGCACGGATCGCCTACGAGGTGCCGCCGCGGGCCAGGCTGCGCGAGCGCATCGACGTCGTCCTGTCGGTGCTCTACCTGATCTTCAACGAGGGATACGCCTCGACGGACGCGCCCTCGCTCGTCCGTCCGGACCTGGCGGCGGAAGCCATCCGTCTCGCCCGCGTTGCGGTGGAACTGCTGCCCGAGTCGAGCGAGTCGAGCGGCCTGCTGGCGCTGATGCTCCTGACCGACGCGCGTCGTCCTGCCCGCCTCACCGCCGACGGGGAGCTCGTGCCGCTCGAAGAACAGGATCGCGGTCGCTGGCAGCACCGGCAGATCGACGAAGGCGTGGCCCTGCTGGACGAGGCGCTGACGCACGGCGCGCCGGGGCCGTATCAGATTCAGGCCGCGATCGCGGCGCTGCACGCGCGGGCCGACACCGCCGCCGCGACGGACTGGCCCCAGATCGCCGCGCTCTACCGCGCCCTGCTGCAGCACCTGCCGACGCCCATCGTCGAACTGAATGCGGCCGTCGCGCTCGGTCTCGCGACCGACGTCGATCGCGCGCTGACATGGATCGCGCGCCTGGAACAGCACCCGGATCTCGCGAGCTACTACCTGCTGCCGGCGTCACAGGCGGACTTGTCGAGGCGTCAGGGACGGTTCGACGCCGCCGCCCGCGCCTATCGCCGCGCGTTGACGCTCGTCACGAATCCGGCCGAACGGCGCTACCTGGACCGGCGCCTGGCGGAATGTGACGCCGCGATCACGCGGACTACCTAGTGGCCTGTATCAGTCGTTTCGGGCCACTAGTTGCAGCTCGACGGCTGCCGCTCCGGTTCAGGCAGCATGGCCGCGCGGATGCTCGATAATGGCTGGATGCCCGTCGCACCCCACGCGATGATCATGCGGGCCGTCTTCAAGTCGATCGGGCCCCGCGGTCGCGTGCGCCGCTCGGCGGCGCGCGCCTGGCGACGTGCGTTCAGTGTCTTCCGAGTCGCCCCGCCCGTGGTCCAGATCATCGTCGCGACGGCACTGCTGGTGGCCGTCTGGGTGCCCGTGAACTGGCTGGTTCAGGTAGCGCGCAAACCAGCGGAAGTGTTCGGCGCCGTCAGCGCGTCACGGGCCAAGGTGCCAGGGCAGACCTGGCAGCAATACGGCTCGCTGTTCGACGCGCATTCCACCGCGGTCATCACCCCGGACTTGCTGGCGGCCCTGGCCCAGGTGGAGAGCAGCGGCAACCCCGCGGCTCTCACCTACTGGCGGTGGCGATTCAGCTGGAACCCCTTCGAGCTCTATCGGCCGGCCTCGAGCGCGGTCGGGATGTTTCAGCTCACGGACGGGACGTTCGCCGAAGCGCAGCGCTACTGCATCCACGATCACGTGGTCGTCGAGGCCGGCCGTTGGAACGACCTCGACTCGTGCTGGTTCAACTCGCTCTACACGCGGGTGGTGGCCGGTCATGCCGTGGAGATGACCGCCGCGCTGCTGGATCGGACCGTCGCGCAGAGCCTCGCCCGCCACGGCCGGCAGTCCGCGTCGCTGCAGCAGCGGCAGGACCTTGCGACGATCATCCACCTGTGTGGCGGCGGCGCCGGTGACGGATACGTGCGCCGGGGCTTCCGTTTCACCGGCGGCCAGCGCTGCGGCGACCACGACCCGCGACACTACCTGGCCCGGGTCAACGCCCTGAAGCGTCAGTTCGCCAACCTCGCGGCGGCGGACTGACGTTCAGGTCACGCGTCAGACGCGGTCGAACCGGTCGAGGTTCATGACCTTGTCCCACGCGCCCACGAAGTCGCGCGTGAACTTCTCCTGCGAGTCGGAGCAGGCGTAGACCTCGGCGAACGCCCGAAGCTCGGAGTTCGATCCGAAGACGAGGTCGACGCGGCTGGCCGTCCAGCGAGGATCGCCCTTCTTCCGGCAGGTCCCCTCGAAGGCGTGCGCCGCGGGTGTCGTCGGCTTCCACTCGGTGCCCATGTCGAGCAGGTTGACGAAGAAGTCGTTGGTCAGCTTCTCCGGCTGCTTGGTGAAGGTGCTGCAGTCGCCCTGCCCGGCGTTCACCTTCAGGACGCGCAGACCGCCGATGAGCGCGGTCATCTCGGGCGCGCTCAGCGTCAGCCGGAACGCTCGCTCGATCAGCAGATGCTCGGCCGGCACCTCGTGTCCCTCGCCGAGGTAGTTGCGGAACCCGTCCGCGTCCGGCTCCAGCACGGCGAACGACTCGACGTCGGTCTGCTCCTGCGTGGCATCGGCACGACCGGGCGTGAACGGGACCTTCACGTCGTGTCCGGCGTCCTTGGCAGCCTTTTCGACGGCCGCGCATCCGCCGAGCACGATCAGGTCGGCCGCCGACACCTGCTTCTTGCCGCCGGCCTGGGCGTCGTTGAACGTTTTCTGGATCCCCTCCAGGGCTTTTAGCACCTTCGCCAGTTCGGGCGGGTTGTTGACGGCCCAGTCCTTCTGCGGCGCCAGGCGGACCCGGGCGCCGTTGGCGCCGCCGCGCTTGTCGGTGCCGCGGAAGGACGATGCCGAGGCCCAGGCAGTCGAGACCAGCTGGGAGACCGACAGGCCTGCCGAGAGGATCGCGGCCTTCAGGCTGGCAATGTCTTTCTCGTCGATCAACGCGTGCGTGACGGCGGGCACCGGGTCCTGCCAGATTTGTGGTTCCTTGGGAACCTCGGGCCCGAGATACCGGGTGATGGGCCCCATGTCGCGGTGCGTCAGCTTGAACCACGCCTTGGCGAAGGCGTCGGCGAACGCCTGCGGGTTCTCGTAGAAGTGGCGCGACACCTTCTCGTAGGCCGGATCGACGCGCAGGGCCAGGTCCGTCGTCAGCATGCCCGGCGCGATCTTCTTCGACGGGTCATGGGCGTTCGGAACGGTGCCCGCGCCAGCGCCGTTCTTCGGCTGCCACTGCTTCGCGCCCGCGGGGCTCTCGGTCAGTTCCCACTCGTACTGGAACAGGTGCGTGAAGAAGTCATGGCTCCACTTGACGGGCGTCGTGGTCCAGGTGACCTCGAGACCGCTGGTGATGGCGTGCGCGCCCGCACCGGTCTCGTAGCCGCCCTTCCAGCCGAAGCCCTGTTCCTCGAGGTTGCCGCCCTCGGGATCGGGACCGACGTGCGTGGCCGGCGCGGCACCGTGGGTCTTGCCGAACGAGTGGCCGCCGGCGATGAGGGCCACCGTTTCCTCGTCGTTCATCGCCATGCGGCGGAACGTCTCGCGAATGTCCCGCGCCGCGGCGACCGGATCCGGCTTGCCGTTGGGGCCTTCGGGGTTCACGTAGATGAGCCCCATCTGCACCGCGGCTAGAGGATTGGCGAGCTGGCGGTCGCCGCTGTAGCGCTCGTCACCGAGCCAGGTGCTCTCCGACCCCCAGTTGACGTGCTCGGGCTCCCAGACGTCCTTGCGGCCGCCGGCGAACCCAAACGTCTTGAAGCCCATCGACTCGAGGGCGACGTTGCCGGTCAACACGATCAGATCGGCCCACGACAGCTTGCGGCCGTACTTCTGCTTGATCGGCCACAGCAGGCGGCGTGCCTTGTCGATGTTGGCGTTGTCGGGCCAGCTGCCGAGCGGCGCGAAACGGATCTGGCCGGAACCGGCGCCGCCGCGACCGTCGTGGATGCGGTAGGTGCCGGCGCTGTGCCACGCCATCCGGATGAACAGGCCCCCGTAGTGGCCGAAGTCGGCCGGCCACCAGTCCTGCGAATCCGTCATCACCGCCGTGAGGTCCTTCTTCACGGCCGCGAGATCCAGCGACAGGAATTCCTTCGCGTAGTCGAACCCGTCGTCCATCGGATCACCCGCCGGGTGATTCGTGTGGAGGGAGCTCAGGTTGAGCCGTTCCGGCCACCATTCCTGGTTGATCCGGCCGGTGCGCGACTTGCTCGAGAACGGGCACTTCTGAACGTCTTCCATGGCGCTAGTCTCTGCTGTTCGACCGGCGTGGTCGCCGGTGGCTGTTCCGCGGATTGCCTTCGCGGGTCAGGGGTGAAGGGGTTTGGACCGTGCCGGCGCGCGCCTGTTCGAGACAGTCCGGACATCGCCCCCAGTAGGCGACTTCGGCTTCGTCGATCTCGTAGCCGCGATCGTCGATGGCGCTGAGGCACGGCGCCGCGCCGACCGCGCAGTCGACATCGACCACGCGGCCGCAGTTGCGACAGATCAGGTGATGGTGGTTGTCGCCAACGCGATCCTCGAAGCGGGCCGCCGAGCCGGAGGGCTGAATGCGCCGAATCAGTCCCTCCGACACCAGCAGGCCGAGCGCGTCATAGACCGCCTGCAGCGAGATGGCACCGATCTCGGTCCTGACCACGTCGGCCACGGCGTCGGCCGTGATGTGCGGCTGCCCCGAGACCGCGCGCAGAACAGCCAGTCGCTGGGCGGTCACCTGGATGCCCCGTTCGCGGAACAGGGCTGCTGAATCGGTCGGCACGGGCAGGTGCAGCCTAACCCAGATTCTGGAGTGGTTCCATTATTTGTCTGGTGCCAGTCTTTGCCGGGACGCAGGCCGCGACTAGACGCAGGACATCCGGCGTCAGGCCCCCCATCGAGTGCCCTTCAGGAACGCCAGCAGATCGGCGAGCTCCTGCCGCGAGAGCTGCTCGGCGAAGCCGGCCGGCATCAGGGAGATGGCGCCCGGCTGCAGGTCGGCGACCTCGGCCCGCGGGATGCGGCGCTCCTGCCCATCGACCAGCCCGAGAACGATGACCTCGCCTTCACTCTTGAGGACGCCGGTCACCGACTCCCCCGTCGTGGTCGTCACGACGACCGGCTCGAAGCCGCGGGCGAAGCTCGCGTTCGGAAAGACGATCGCCTCGAGCAGGTCGCGCTCGCTGCGGATCTGCCCGATCGAGGTCAGGTCGGGGCCGATCTTCCCGCCCTTGTAGCCGATGGCATGACACGCGTTGCAGGCAGCCTTCGGGCTGTTGAAGAGCAGTTGACCACGTATGTGATCGCCGCCGGCGCGGACGCCGGCCATCAGCGAATCGAGCTCCTTGGTCTGGCGCGCCGCGTCGGAACGCCAAGTGGCCAGCAGCGCCTCGCCGCGCTGCCGCACCGACTCCGGATAGGCGGCAAGACGTGGCCGCAGCAGTTCCGGCGATACGTTCGACCGGCCGTTGGCGAGCGCCAGGGCGTCGAGCAGCGCGGCGCCGATGGTGGGGTCGACTGACTGGTCGAATGCCGGCAGGAGTCGGGGCAGCTCCATCGGACCGGCGGCCGGAATCGCGGCGGTCAGCGCCAGCAGCTGCGCCGCATCGAGACGCGCCCGCCCGAAGATCGACGCTGCCGTCATCCGCAGCGCGACCGGCTCGCTCGGCGCCAGCGCCTTCTGCAGCACCGTGAACACCTCGGGCTCGACGCGCGGCAATCCGCCACTCATCGCGGCCAGGGCTTCGAGGCGGAGGGCGACGGGCAGGTCGGCGTCGCGGCCGGCGCCCAGCAGCGCCGCATCGATGAGGGGCGCATCAGCCTTCTCGGGCGGAGAGGCACGCAGCACGGCAAGCACTCGTTCTGGCATGCGAGCCTCGCTCGCCGTCAGGAGGCCCGTGAGCGGCGCCACCCAGGAGTGTGGCAGTGTCTTCAGCCGCGCCTGCGCCATCGCGCTCAGCACGAGCGCTCGCGCCCTCGCGCCGCCGTCCGTCGCGGTTCGCGCCAGCCGCGTCTGAATCGCCGGCGTCGCCGCGAACTGCGCGAGGCGGCGTTCGAGGAGTGCCCGCTCGTCGTCACCGGCCGGCAGGTTCGCGAGCAGCGGGGCGAAGTAGCCGCCAAGCGCCTCGCCCCAGTCGGGGTGTCGTTCGGCGATCCACCAGGCCGTGTCGCGCACGACGCTCTCGCCCGCGTCGAGGAGCGGCACGACCGTCGTCGACGTCAGGGCATCGCGGCCCATCTGATCGAGAGCGACGAGCGCCGCCCGGCGTGTCT
>JBDSLU010000297.1:0-26485 GCA_039916225.1 Vicinamibacteraceae bacterium | reverse complement strand
GCTCAGCGAAACGGCGCGTTACATCGACCGGATCAGGACCCTGCTCCTGTCACCCCAGTCCAAAGTCGCAACTGACACGCGGCCCGGGGGCGAGAAGGTGATGACCGGACGCACGCGGCCGCGTCGGTCCGGCGCCTGAGCCAAGGCGCAGGCCCGGACTAGCGAACTGAACAGGTAAGTAATCACGCGTGCTTTTGGAGTGACGCCGCCAGGGCGGTCTGGGTATTCCTCCCGCGCGCCGGGACGGCCTGCGCCGGCAACCGCGCACTCCCGGCCGCTGTGTATCCTCACGATCAACGGCGCACCTGCGTGCGCCGTCGTGTGTATGAGCCTCCCGTGCGCGGTTGCCCCTCGCCGCGTCGCCTCCGTGCAACGCTCGGCGCCTCGACGTGTCGGCTTGCCTCACGGCGCGCGGGAGTAACACCCAGACCGACGTGCCGCGCGGCGTCCTGCGCGACGGAGCTGGCCCCGTGGGCCTCTAACCCTTCGCGTCGCGCCTGGCCTGCCGCGGTGCCGAGGCGCAGGACGGCGTCGTGGGCAGCGGGACGGGTGTCCTGGCGCGATCCGCGTCCCCGACGTCGCGCCGAGTGATCGCCACAACGACATCGTTGCGACGGCCCGTGCGCAGCCGCCATGGTTCTTCCCGAGTTCAGGACGCCGCCACTGCGGCGTCGCACCCTGCGATCGCGGTGTAACCTTGCGTGATCAGCTCTCTAGCGTCGCGGTGACTCGGCGAGCAGCCGCTCGAGCGCAGCCGGATCGGCCGGCTTGGTCAGATGCGCATCGAAGCCGGCCCGTTCGGCGTCCCGTTTGTGCTGCTCCTGGCCCCAGCCGGTGAGCGCGACGATGGCGACACGCGTGCCCATCGCCTCGCGGATCCGCCGGCAGGTTTCGTAGCCGTCCATCCCCGGCATCTCGATGTCCAGCAGGACGAGCGTCGGCAGCCAGTCGAGGACGTGGGCGAGCCCGGACGCGCCGTCGCCCGCCACGCGGGCCTCGCCTCCGAGCGCCGTCACCAGCATGGCCGTCGCATGGGCGGCATCCAGGTTGTCGTCGACGACGACCACCCGATGGCTGGTCCGCGTCACGGGCTGACGCGCGGGCGCGGCCACTGGCGGGCTGTCGATGGCAGCGGCGATCGGCAGGCGGATGGTGAACACGCTGCCGCGGCCGGCCCCCTCGCTCACCGCCTCGATGGTGCCGCCGTGCATCTCGACGAGCTGGCGGGCCAGGGCCAGGCCGATGCCGAGCCCGCCGTGCGAGCGGCTGGACACGGTGCGATCCTGGGTGAACAGATCGAAGATGCGCGGCTGCATCTCGGCCGAGATGCCGATGCCCGAGTCGGCGATGGTGAGCGCCAGCGCGGGCCGACCGCCAGGCCCGTCGGCCTCGACCACGGCCGTGATGTCGATGCGTCCTCGGCCGTCGGTGAACTTGACGGCGTTGTGCAGGACGTTCGAGATCACCTGCACCAGCCGCGTCGGATCGACGTCGAGCCAGATCGGCGCGTCGGACAACGCGACAGACAGCTGGAGGTCCGCGGCGTTGAGGGCCTCGCGGTTGGCGTCGACGGCCGTCGTGACCAGCGCCTCGAGCGTCGTCGGCCGGCGCTGCAACTGGATTTTCCCCGACGTGATGCGCGACACGTCGAGCAGATCGTCGATCAGGCGCACCATGTGGCCGACCTGGCGCTCCATGATCTCGCGTGTCCGAGCGATGGTCGCCGTCGTGCCACTCAGCCGGATCAGCTCCAGGCCCGCCCGGATCGGCGCCAGGGGGTTGCGCAGTTCGTGCGCCAGCACCGCCAGGAACTCGTCCTTGCGCCGGTCGGCGCCGGTGAGCGCGCCTTCGCGGGCGCGCAGCGATGCCTCGGTGCGCTTGCGCTCGTCGATGTCGGTGACGACCCCGGCCAGTCGCACGGCGCGTCGCGGCTCGCCGGCGAAGACGGTCCGGGCCGTGACGGCGAGCCAGCGTTCGCCGCCATCCGGACGCCGGACGCGGATGTCCGTCTGCAGCCGGCCCGACCCGGCCGGATCGAGCGCGCGGGCCAGGATCGCCGCGCACGGCGTGCGGTCCTCGGGTGGAATCAGCGTATCGAGTGCCTGGTCGAGCGAGACGCCGAGGTCGGCCAGGCCCAACAGCTCGAGGGCGCGGGCATCGGGCTCGCCCCGATCCTCGTCGAGATGCCAGACGAACGTGCCCATGCCCGAGGCGTCCAGCACCAGCTTGAGCCGTGACTCGCTGTCACGGAGGCGCGCCTCGGCGCGGGCCTGTTCGACGGCTGCCCAGGTCCGCTCGGCGACTTCGACGGCGAGCGCCATCTCCCTCGGCTGCCATTCGCGCGCCGCCGCCTGCGCGACCACGCGCTCGGCCTCGCGGATCGGCGCCAGGTCGTAGGCGTAGCAGACGACGCCGGCGGTGCCGTCGGGCAAGGTGACCCGCTGGATCTGCCAGTCGTAGGCGGCCATCCGGCCGGCCGTGCGCGCGGCGGCGTCGCGCGGCGAGGCGTACGGCTCGCCGGTCGCCAGCGTGTGCCGGAACTGGCGGATGATCGCGGTCGCGGCCGACTCCGGCCAGAGCGACGGGGCGATGTCGGCGAAGGCGCGGCCGAGCAGCGGCTCGATGCCGCGGAAGACGGCGTCGGCGCCGTGATTCATCGCCCGCAGGCGGCCGACGGCGTCGACGACGAAGACGGCGAAGGGCGCGTGCTCGATGAGCGTCGCGAACGCCTCCTCGCTGCGCCGCCGCAGCGCTTCCGCCTCCTGCTGGCCGGTGATGTCGTAGGTAGCGATCAGCGCGCCGTCGATCACGCCCCCGTCGCCGCGCAGCGGCACGCCGCGTGACCGATAGGTGCGACCGTCGGCTTCGTGCTCGCAGGCGAACGGATGGCCGTCGAGGGCGAGCCGGCAATGCGGCTCGAGGGACGCCGCGAGCCGCGGATCGATCAACTCGACGAACGGCCGGCCGACGATGTCAGCCTGGCCCAGGCCGGCGAGTTGGATGGCGTCACCTGCAGCGACCAGGCAACGGAGCGAGGCATCGACGACGAATGCCGCGCCGCCAGCGAGGTGGACCAGAGGCGCGGTCTGGCCATCCGCGACGCCGGGGTCGGCGATCGCGAGGAGTTCCACGGCCGGCTCGCGCCGGGCACCGCGCATCTGCGCGTTGAACTGTAGGCGTGTCGGAGCGGGCCCCATGCTGACGTCCGGCGGGCGGATTCTATCAGCGACGGCCCCGATCCAGTCCGGACGATCCCCGACCGGCACTTGTCTTGCACCCTGGCACGTCCGTCCAGCCCTCCGGCTGCAAACGGTCACACAGGCCGCTCCAGTTTGCCGATGCGCGTAGAATCTAACCCCGTCATTGACCCGAAGCGACCATGAACGCCATCCGACTCGTCGTTGCGGACGATCACGCCACCATCCGTGATGCGCTGAAGCTGCTGCTCAGCGTCCAGCCGGATTTCCAGGTCGTCGGCGAGGCCGAGGACGGCCAGCAGGCCATCGACGCGGCCGTGACCCTTCGGCCCGACGTGCTGCTGATGGATGTCAGCATGCCGGGCATCAACGGACTGCAGGCCACCGCCGCGATCCGCGAGAAGGCGCCGTCGGTCAAAGTCCTCACCCTGACGCGCCACGCGGAAGAGAGCTACCTCGGCGAACTCTTGCGGGCCGGTGCCGTCGGCTACGCCTTGAAGCAGAGCAGTTCGGGCGAACTGATGAACGCCATCCGCACCGTGGCCAGCGGCCGGCCCTACCTCGATCCCGAGCTGAACAACGGCCTGATGGGACTGTTCGCCCAGGGCCGGGCGGCCAAAAAGCCACCCAACCTGACGCCGCGGGAGACCGAGGTGCTGCGGCTCACCGCCTGGGGGCACAGCAACAAGGAAATCGCCTCCAACCTGGGCTTGAGCGTCAAGACGGTCGAAGTCCACAAGACCAACGGCATGCGGAAGCTGGGGATGAGCGGGCGCCTGCAACTCGTCCGCTACGCGCTGCTGCGCAACTGGTTCCAGGAAACGTAGCCCCCAAAATCGCCTCCTCTGCGGCTCCGAGCCTGCGCTGCCTGCGCGGCAGCCGCTCACCCACCTTGTGAACGCGTGCGCTCAGGGGCAGGCGTCCGAATGCCAATCCCGGGGCCGGCGGCGACATCCTCCACGCGCACAATGCGCTGCGGGCAACGCCCAAGTCAGGTTGTCGGCGGCAGCGTTGTTGCTACGTGAGCGGATATGGCGGAGACGGCCTTGCTGCCGCTCGCATTGTCGTCGGCGTTGTCGTGGCCTTTGTGGGCGGCGATTGTACTTACCGGGCTGTCCGGTGCCGTGTGGTTCAGCGGTCGCCGCGCCGACGCCGATCCGGCGCCAGAGGGCGACACCGGCGCCGCCGCATCGGCCCAGCTGCGGGAACTGCGCGACACGATCGACGAACTGACCCGCTCGCGCGCCGCCGCCCTCGAGGCGGCGCAGCGACGCGACGATTTCGTCACCACGGTTTCGCACGAGCTGCGGAGCCCGCTCAACGCGATACTGGGCTGGACGCAGGTGCTCGAGCCCCGCCAGGACCTGCCGGATGACGTGGCCGACGCGCTACGGGTCATCCGCCGCAACGCCTTGCGCCAGCGGCAGCTCCTCGACGATCTCGTCGACATGTCGCGGGTCGTGAGCGGCGCACTTCGCATCGATCCGGCTCCGATGGCCATCGCCGATGCGGTCGACGAGGCGTGCCAGGCCCTCCGGCCCGACCTGCAGCGCAAGTCCCTCCGGCTCGACTGCGAGCCGGCGCCGGCCGTGCTCGTGAGCGGCGACCCGCGTCGTCTGCAGCAGGTGCTGCGCAACCTGCTGGCGAACGCGATCCGGTTCACGCCGACGGGCGGCACCATCACCGTGCGCGCGAGCCGCACCGCTGGCGAGGTGGCCATTGCCATCAGCGACACCGGTGCCGGCATCGACCCCGCCTTCCTGCCCCACGTGTTCGAGCCGTTCCGCCAGCAGCCCGGGGCGGCGTCGCGCGACCAGGCGACGTTCGGACTCGGGCTGTCGCTGGCGCGGATCATCGTCGTCGGCCATGGCGGTACGCTGACTGCCCAGAGCGACGGGCCGGGCCGCGGGGCGACCTTCACGGTGACGCTGCCAGCGCTCGCTGGGGCGGAGATGCGTCCGGAGCCGCTCGAGCCGTCCCTGGCGACCGTTGAGACACCGCTGCGCGGCGTGCGCGTGCTCGCGGTCGACGACGAGCCGGACTGGCGCGAGCTGCTCGGCCATATCTTGGGCGCGGCTGGCGCCGAGGCCCGCATCGCCGCCTCGGCGGCTGAAGCCATCCAGATGCTCGAAAGCTGGCGGCCCGACGTCGTGCTGACGGACATCGCCATGCCGGTGACCGACGGCTACGGGCTGCTGGCGTCGATCCGCAGCCACGGCGGCCCCGGCCGCGCCGTGCCCGCAGTAGCCATGACCGCGCACGCCGGCGCCCAGGAGCGTGCCCGCACCGCGCGAGCTGGGTTTGCCGAGCACCTCGCCAAGCCGATCCCGCCGCGCGAACTCGTCGACGCGCTGCGCCGGGTCGCCGAACAGCCACGCGCGAAAGGGGCGGGCTCTGACTGAACGAGTCTCGTCCTGGGATTCAGGGATGCCTGCACACGTCTCGGGAGCCGGTCTCGGGGCGGCGCTGGCCTTGACCTCGGCGGCGGCCTCGCTCGCGGTGGGGATGCCGCTGCGCCGCAGCGGCCTGCTGCTCTTCCTCGTGGCGGTCCTCGTGTCGACGCGCTGGTGGGGACGCGTGGCCGGCTACGTGTCGACGGCGACGGGCGCCCTCTGTTCGCTGATCTTGCTGGTGGTCCAGGCCGAGGGTACGGCAATCGGCGTCGCCGACCTGGCCGCGACGGCGCTGCTCGGCCTGCTCGGCACGGGCATCGCCGCGTGGACCGGTCCGCGCGAGCGCCGGCTGTCGTCGGTCCGCGACGCGCGACGGGTCAAGGAAGAATTCCTCGCCACGGTCTCGCACGAACTGCGCACGCCGCTCAACGCGATCCTCGGCTGGACCGAGCTGCTGCGGACGCGCCGCTGCGAGCCGTCGCAGCAGGTCGACCGCGGCCTCGAGGTGATCGACCGCAACGCTCGCCGGCAGCTCGCGCTGGTCGAAGAACTGCTGGCGGCGGCGGACCCACCGTCGGCGCCCGATGACTGGCAGTTGATCGACCTGAGAGCCATGCTGACGACCCTTCTCAACGGACTCGAGGGCACCGCGGCGGTGGCACAGGTCGAACTCGCCGAGGAGGCGACCGCGGCGGGCACCGCCAGCGACTATGGCGGGGCCGAGCCAGTCTGGGTACGTGGCGATGGACCAAGCCTGCGCCTGGCCCTGCGCCATCTGGTCGAGAACGCCATCAAGTTCACGCCGGGCGGCGGGTCCGTGCGCACCTGCCTGCGGCAGAGTGGCGATCGGGTGCTGCTGTTCGTGACGGATACCGGCCCCGGTATCGAGCCGCGTCATCTCGAGCACGTCTTCGAGCCGTTCACGCAGCAGGACGGGTCCGCCGTGCGCGCGCACGGCGGCCTCGGGCTGGGCCTGACCATCGCCCGCCGGCTCGTCGAACGGCACGGCGGGCATCTCGATTTACGCAGCGACGTGACGGGATCGACGGTGCTGGTCACCCTCCCCGTCGATCGGCCGACCTAGGGGATCTTCCGTAGGTCGACGTGCTTTCCCCAATCGCTCCACCGTTGGCCATGTGTCACAACGGGTGTTGCCCTAGCCGCCGGACGAACCCGGCTGGCTGGCGCGGCCTGAATAGACCTTGTGGTCCCCCTATCCGCCCGTGGACCCGCCCCGGCGACTCGGAGTCCGGTGCCGGTGAGCGCGGCCCGTTACCCACCGCCGCGCGTGCTGCTGATCGAAGAGCACGCCGACACGTGCGAGCTGTACTCGATGTGGCTCACGCAGTGCGGCTTCATCGTCGAGGTAGCCGGCACCGCGATGGCGGGCCTCGCCTCGGCCCGGGCGGCCGTGCCTGATGTCGTCGTCGTGGAGCTGATGGTGCCGGGCGGCGGCGTATCGCTGCTGCACGAGATTCGAGCCGTGCCGGCGCTCCAGTCCGCGGTGCTCGTCGTGCTCACCACCCAAGCCCGTGATCAGACCCGACGGGACTCGCTCGCCGCCGGGGCCGATGCCTACCTGGTGAAGCCGTGCGGCGTACCCATGCTCGCCGAGGCGATGCTCGCCGCCAGCCGCGGCCGGCTCGCCGGTGGGCCCGCCAGCGGCGGCACGGCGACCCGCCAACGCGCCGCCGATCTGTCCGAGGCGATCGCCGAGCGGCTCGTGCGCGATGCCCACGCCTCGCGTCCGCTCCGTCCCGTCGCCGGCCATTAGCCAGCGACTCGGTCGCTTCCCACGGTAAGTCTAAGTATCCTGCCTGAGGCAGCGCTCTGCGAATGCAGGGCAAACGGTCGCTCGCGGGGAAACCGTGTCGAGTCGGGCAGACACGCAGAGCGCGTCGATGCTGCCGTTCTGAGGCGTCACGCCGCTGGCGTGGCATTTGCGAAGCGAAAAGCGAAAAGTCGGAGGGAGACCCATGCCAGCACAAGGACGCAAGCGGATCGAAAGCGAGATCGCGCCGGTGATCGAAGGTGACATCGTTCCAGCGTCGCTCGAGGAGCTCGACGAGCCGTCGGGACGTGACGGTGCCGACGAGTTGGTGAATAGTGCCGTCGCGGTGGCCGAAGGCGCCGACGAAGAAGAGGACGAAGACGAGGACGACGAGGACGACGACGAAGACGAAGACGAAGACGAAGACGACGATGCCGCCGAAGTGGACGGCGAGGACGACGAAGACGACGAGGACGAGGACGAAGACGAGGACGAGGACGAGGACGAGGATGAGGACGCCGTCGACAAGCCGTAACATCACCTTGGTCCGGTGAGCGAGCGTGGCTGAGCGCGACCTCGTCGTCATCGGTGCGTCGGCGGGTGGGCTGCAGGCGCTCGGCGCGATCCTTGCCGGATTGCCGCCGACGCTGCCAGCCGCGGTCGTGGTTGTCGTCCACACACGATCCACGGCTGGCCTGCTGCCCCAGATCCTCGCCCGGCGGAGCGGCCTGCCCGTCGAAGCGGCGGTGGACGGCGCCGAGTTGCGCCGTGGCGCCGTCTACATCGCCCCTGCCGATCGCCATGTCGTCATCAGCGCGAGCGGCCTGCGTCTGTTGCGCGGGCCGCGCGAGAATGGATTCCGTCCGGCGATCGATCCGCTGTTCCGCACCGCCGCACGGGCCCGCGGCGCGGGCGTCGTCGGGGTCATCCTGTCGGGCGCGCTCGACGATGGCAGCTTTGGACTGCGGGCCATCGTTGGACAGGGCGGTGGGGCCATCGTCCAGGATCCGGACGATGCCGAGGTGTCGAGCATGCCGCTCGCGGCGCTGCGGCAGACGCCCGTCGACGCGGTCCTGCCCGCCGCGCAGATCGCCGCCGCGATCGTGCGGCTGTGCGAGTCGCCGGCGCGGCCGGAGATGACCATGCCGCCACTCGCGAACCCCGAGCCGCAGCGGCCATCCGATGAGACGCAGGTCGCCGACATGGAGACGCTGCACGGACCGCCGACGCCGATTACCTGCCCGGCCTGCGGCGGGGCCCTCTGGGAAACGCACGATGGCGGGGCCGTCCGCTACGCCTGTCACGTCGGCCATCAGTACGCGCCCGACAGCCTGCTCGCCGAACACGGCGAAGCCGTGGAGCAGGCGCTGTGGACCGCGGTCCGGATCCTCGAACAGCATGCCGAGCTGCGCCAGCGGATGTCGGCGCGGGCGGACTCCGCGGGCATGCCGATCGTCGCGGCCGGATTCGCCGAAGACGGCCGCGACCATCACACGAAGGCGCAGACGATCCGCCGCCTGGTGTTCGGCCAGCAGGACCGCGTCGAGGCCGAGCCAACCACGACGCGCCGCAGGGCCCGGCCGCGATAGACTGGCGACCCGCCCCGCGCGGCCGCCATGTCCAAGAAGAAGACGTCCGCGAAGACACGTCCGCGCGCCAACGCCGGCCGGGCGGCGGCCTCGACGACGGCCCCGCGTCCGACCTCGCTGGCCAAGCCCCGCGCGAGCAGCCGCCCGCGCGCGGATCGCCAACGCCTCGACCCACCGCGGCCACCGCTACCGGCACACCCTCCGGCGCCGATCGAACCCGGTCTCACGGTGGTCGGTGTCGGCGCCTCGGCGGGCGGGCTCGAAGCGTTCTCCCAACTGCTGCGCGCCGTCACCGAGTCCAGGAACCTGGCCATCGTCTTCGTCCAGCACCTGTCGCCGGATCACGAGAGCGCGCTGGTGACGCTGCTGTCGGCCCAGACGACGCTGCGGGTCGTGCAGGCCATCGAGGGCATGCGGGTCCGCCCCGGCTACGTCCACGTCATCCCGCCCAACGTGCAGATGGAGATGCGGGGCGGCGAGCTGCACCTGTCGCCGCGGCCTGGCGATCGATCGCGCTACACCCCGATCGACACGTTCTTCGCGTCGCTGGCCGAGGCGGCCGGCCCGCGCGCGGTCGCCGTGGTGCTGTCGGGTACCGCCAGCGACGGCGCCGTCGGCCTGCGCGAGGTGAAGTACGGCGGCGGCCTGACCTTCGCGCAGGCGCCGGACTCGGCCAAGTACGAGGGCATGCCGCGCGCCGCGATCGAGACCGGCCTGATCGATCTCGTCCTGGCGCCGCAGGACATCGGCGTCAAGCTCTCGGAGTTCGCCGGCCGCGGCCACTTTCCGGTGACGCCGTTCGCCGACGACCACGACATCGCGCCCGAACAGCTGCATCGCGTCTACGACGTGCTGCGGCCGGTGAGCGGCGTCGACTTCAAGCACTACAAGCTGCCGACGGTGAAGCGGCGCCTCTTCCGGCGCATGGCGCTGCACCGGCTGACCGAGGTCGGCGCCTATCTCGACCTCCTCGATCGCGACACCAATGAAGCGCGCAGTCTCTACCAGGACCTGCTGATCCACGTCACGCGGTTCTTCCGCGATCCTGATTCGTTCGTCGGCCTCTGCTCGCTCGTGCTCCCGGCGGTCGTCGAAGACCGCGCGGCCGATCGTCCGATCCGCGTCTGGGTGTCCGGTTGTGCCACTGGTGAAGAGGCCTACTCGGTGGCGATCGCGCTGCTCGAGTTCCTGCAGAAGGAGCGCCCGGCCACCCGGGTCCAGATCTTCGCCACCGACGTCAGCGAGACCGCGATCGAATTCGCCCGCGCCGGCGTCTATCCGATCAGCATCGAAGCCGACGTCTCGCCCGAGCGGCTCCGGCTCTATTTCACCCGGATCGATGGCGGCTATCGCGTCACCAAGTCGGTCCGCGATCTGTGCGTGTTCGCGCGGCAGGACCTGACCAAGGATCCGCCCTTCTCGCACCTCGACCTGGTCCTCTGCCGCAACGTCCTGATCTACATGGACACCGTGCTGCAGCGGAAGCTGCTGTCGGTGTTCCACTACGCCCTCAACCCCGGCGGCTTCCTGATGCTGGGGCAGGCGGAAAGCGTCGGCGCGCAGGGCGGCCTGTTCAGCCTCGTCGACAAGAAGCTGCGCATCCACCGCCGCAAGGACGGCCCGGTGGCGACGTCGATGGCCTTTCCCGTCGACCATGCCGCCGCTGGCCTGTCGCGCGGCACGCAGCGCTCCGTCGAGCTCCCGAGCGCCGAGAAGGTGCTGCAGACCGAAGTCAGCCGCGCGATCATGGACCGCTATGCGCCGCCTGGCGTGGTCGTCGACAGCGATCTCCAGATCGTCCAGTTCCGCGGCCAGACCGGCGCGTTCCTCGAGCCGGCGCCCGGTGAAGCGAGCCTGAACGTCCTCAAGATGGCGCGCGAGGGCCTGCTGTTCGGCCTGCGTACCGCCCTGCAGATGGCGCGCAAGAACCGCGGTGCGGTGCGCAAGTCGGGACTCCAGGTGCGGGCCGGATCGGGGTGGATTCCGGTGACGCTCGACGTGATCCCGCTGACCACGGCCGGCCGGCTGCACTATCTCGTCCTGTTCGATGCGGCGCGGCCCGACGCCGAGGCCGCGCCGCCGGCTCCCGGCCCGAAGCGTCGCGAGCGCCAGGGCGCCGTGGATCTGCTGCAGCGCGAGCTGGCGGCCAGCCGGGACTACCTGCAGTCGATCATCCAGGAGCTCGAGGCGGCCAACGAGGAACTGCAGTCGGCCAACGAGGAGATCCTGTCCAGCAACGAGGAGCTGCAGTCGACCAACGAGGAGCTCGACACCGCGAAAGAGGAACTGCAGTCGACCAACGAGGAACTGAACACGGTCAACGAGGAGATGCACGGCACCAACGACGAGTTGTGCCTGGTCAACAGCGACTTGATCAACCTCCTCGCCAGCGTCCAGATCGCGATCGTCATCGTCAGCGCCGACCTGCGCATCCGCCGCTTCACCCCGATGGCGGAGAAGGTGCTGAACCTGATTCCGGCCGACCTCGATCGGGCCATCGGCCACATCAACCCGAACATCGATTGCCCGAATCTCGACCAGCTGATCGCCGAGTGCATCGACAACGTCTCGGTGCTCGAGCGCGAGGTGCGCGACCGTCAGGGGCGCTATTACACCCTGCGCATCCGCCCCTACAAGGACATCGACAACCGCATCGACGGCGCCGTCCTGGCCCTGTTCGACACCGACGGGCCGAAGCGCACGGAGGAGCGGGCGCGGGCGGCGACCGAGCTGTCGCGCAACATCATCGACGCGAGCGGGCAGCCGGTGGCGCTCGTCGACGTCGATCTGCGGCTGCACCACGCCAACGCCGCATTCGCCGGCCTGACGGTTGGCGGCGGCGACCTGCGCAGCCAGCGGCTCGACGACGTGGTCCCGGCCGGCTGGGATTTGGCCGCGCTGCGGGCCCTGCTCGAGGCGGAGGTCGGCGCGGTGGCGCGGCAGACGGTTCCCGGCAAGGCCGGCGTGCGCTGGGCGCTCGAGGCGCGGGGTCTCCTGTCGCACGAGGAGCCGGCGCAGCGCCAGCTGCTGCTCGTGGCCAGACAGGACGGGTGAGACGTTTGGCCGACGGGCGCCGCCGTTCATCGCCGAAACCGGGGGCCATCCCGGTCGACCACGAGCGGGCGGTGCTCCGGCACGACCTCGAGGTGCACCAGGAGGAACTGCGCGCGCAGAACGAGAAGTTGATCGCGACGCTGCAGGAGCTCGAAGAAACCCGCGACCGCTACGTCGAGCTCTACGACTCGGCGCCGAGCGGCTACTGCACCCTGGACCACGCTGGCTTGATCGTCGAGATCAACCTCACGGCGGCGGCGCTCCTGGGCCGGCCCCGCGCCGGCCTGGTCGGCGTGCCGCTGATCCCGACCATCCTGGCTGACGACCGGGCCCGATTCCTCGGCTACCTGCGGAGTTGCGCCAAGAGGCTCGACGAGCGCATGGGCGGCGAGGAAGTGCGCGTCTACACCGCGCGCGGAGAGCGCGTGGTGCGCCTGTCCTGCCGGCCGCGCCGCGATCACGAGGGCGCCCTGATCGAATACTTCATGGCCCTCGACGACGTGACCGAACGCCGCCGGCTGGAAGGCGCGCGCGAGGAGGCCCGGCGCGCGCACGCCGATCTGGTGCGGCGGATGCTCACGCTGCAGGAGGCCGAGCGGCACCGCATCGCCCGCGACATCCACGACGATCTCGGGCAGCAGGTGACCGCGCTGCGGCTGAAGCTCGAATGGCTCGCCGGCGCGCTTGGCACGCATGCCGATCTGCCCGGCGCCGTCGCCGCCGTCCAGGACGCCGCGCGCCGGGTCGATCAGCACATCGACTTCCTGCTCAAGGATCTTCGGCCGGCCGGGCTCGACGAGCTCGGCCTGATCACCGTGCTTCGACAGGCGGTCGAGGACTGGTCGGCCACCTTCGGCATCAAGGCGCGCTTCCGCACCAGTGGGCTCGACGGGGTCCGCTTCCCTCCCGAAGTCGAGACCCAGGCGTTCCGCATCGCGCAGGAAGCGCTCAACAACGTGCACAAGCACGCCGCCGCCACTGCGGTCGACGTCGTGGTCGAACGCAAGCAGGGCCGCACGACCCTGTGCGTCGAGGACAACGGCATCGGGTTGCTGGCGTCGTCCTCGGTGCCGGCACCGGGCGGGGGGCGGCGCGGTCTCGGCGTCCTCGGGATGCGCGAGCGCGCCACCGTGATCGGGGGCGAGCTCGCGATCACGTCCGACCCGGGCCGGGGCACCAAGATCACGTTGCTCCTGCCGTAGCCGACCCCCTCTGGCGTGGGCGGTGCGGATACGGGCCAATGGCCCTCCTGCACCAGATGTTGTATCAATCCGATACGATCGGCCGCGTCCTGATGGACGAGTATTTGCGCGCGCTGGCCCCCCAGGTACGGGGCTCGAACGCGGGCGACGAGATCTAGATGATCTTTGCCCTCGAGCCGATTACTCTCGCTATATGGACCGGGCCATTCGTGTGGCCTGATCGTCACGGAGCTCCCGACCAATTGCCTCAAGTACACCTTTCAGGGCCGGCCGGGCCGGGTGACGCTCGGCCGGCATCGGCTGGAGTCTGGGCAGAACGCACATGAGTTCCGCAACGGCTCCCCGCCGGATCGTCGTCGTCGAAGACGAAGCCATCGTGGCCATGGACCTGGAGTTGCAGCTCCAGGCGATCGGCTACGAGGTGATCGCCCAGTTCTCGCGCGGCGAAGAAGCCGCCGAGCAGGTGCCGGCGCTGGCGCCCGACGTGGTGCTGATGGACATCCGCCTCGCCGGTGCGATGGACGGCATCGAGGCGGCGCGCCGCATCCGCGAGACGCTGGACGTCCCGATCGTCTATCTCACCGCGCACAGCGACGACGACACGTTCGGCCGGGCCCGCAGCACCGATCCCGTTGCCTACGTGCTGAAGCCGTTCGATCGGCGCGCGCTCAAGGCGGCGCTCGATCTCGGCGTGTTCCGCCACAGCACCGAGGCCAAGCTGCGGCGCATGGAGCGGTGGCTGACGTCGACGCTGCGCAGCATCGGCGACGCCGTCATCACCACCGACGTCGAGGCCCGGGTCCGCAACCTGAACGACGTGGCCGCGGCGATTACCGGCTGGACCACCGGGGAAGCGGTCGGCCGGCTGCTGACCGAGGTCCTGCCGCTGGTCGACGGCAAGGGCCAACCGATCGAGAACCCGATCACACGGGTCATCGCCGAAGGCGTCATCCTCGGACTCTCCCCCGACACGATGCTCGTCACCCGCGCCGGCAAGCGCGTGCCGGTGCAGGACTCGGCGGCGCCGATCCGCGACGAGCAGGGCGCCGTCGTCGGCGCGGTCATCGTCTTCCGCGACGCGACCGATCAGCTCGAGCTGCAGGTGCAGCTGCAGAAGGCCGAGGCGCAGCTGCGTCACTCGCAGAAGATGGAAGCCATCGGCCAGCTGGCCGGCGGCATCGCCCACGACTTCAACAACCTGATGACGGTCGTGCTCGGCTACTCGGAGATCCTGCGGTCGACGCTGCCGCTGACGGCCGACGCCGCCGAGGGCCTGAACGCCATCGAGTACTCGGCCCAGCGCGCCGCCGACCTGTCGCGACAGCTGCTCGCGGTCGGCCGCCGTCAGGTGCTCAAGCTCGAAGTGCTCGACCTCGACGCGGTGCTGCGCGACATGGCCGGCATGCTGGAGCGGGTGATCGGCGAGGACGTCGAGCTCCGCGTCACGACCGCCGGCGCGCTGCCGCCGGTCCGGATCGATCGCGGCCAGATGGAGCAGGTCATCCTCAACCTGGCCACCAACGCCCGTGATGCGATGCCCGGCGGCGGGCGCCTCGAGCTCCGCACTTCGCGCACCGAGGTCGACGAATGGTTCGCGCGCTCGCAGGAAGGGCCGGCGGCCGGTTCCTACGTCGCCCTCGACGTGACCGACACCGGCACCGGGATGGACGAAGCGACGCGGCAACGGATCTTCGAGCCGTTCTACACCACCAAGGAACCCGGGCGCGGCACCGGTCTCGGGCTGTCGACCGTCTACGGCATCGTCGAACAGACCGGTGGCACCATCCGCGTGCACAGCGAACCAGGCCGCGGCACCGCGTTCCGGATCTATCTGCCGGCCCTCGATGGCCAGTCGGCCCCGCTGCCGGCACCGGCGCCGCCCGATCAGATCGTCCGCGGGACCGAGACCGTCCTGCTGGTCGAGGATCATGGGCCGGTGCGCGACTTGATCCGGCACGCCCTCGAGCACCTCGGCTACACCGTGCTGCCGTGCGCCGACGCTTTCGAAGCGCAGACTCTCCTGCCCACCGTTCCGGCGGTGCGCCTGATCCTGCTGGATCTCGTGATGCCGCGGATGGGCGGCCTCGAGCTGTTCGAGCGCCTGCGAGCCCAGGGCGTGACGACCCATGTCCTGCTCATGTCGGGCTACGCCGCTGAAGCCACGGTGCTCGGCCGCCTGCCCGACGGCGTGGCGTTCCTGCCCAAGCCGTTCACGATCGCGCAGCTCGCGGCCGGCGTGCGCCGCGCCATCGACGCGCCGGCATAAAACGCGTACCCGCGGCTCGTCTCCGCCCCCGGCTCGGCCCCGTTCCGAGCTCGACCGCGTCCGCCCTTCAGCCTCGTCCGCCGGCCGGCACTCCGCCGGCGGCGCGCCGTTCAGCCATCACCTCCGCGACCGAGCGACCGCTGCGGATGGCCTCCTGCGCCACTTCGGCCGCGCCCTGGAAGCCGAGCTCCTCGTTGAGCGCCGTCGCCGCGCCGACGGTGCGCTCGGCGAAATACGCGCAACGGTCCGGGTGCGCTTTCAGCAGCCGCACCGTCTTCGTGTCGAAGACGTCGACCGCGTGCGCCATCACGTCGAGGCTGTCGAGCAGCGCGTAGGCCACGTAGGGGAGCATGACGTTCAGCTCGAGTTGCCCGGCATCGCCAGCCATCGTGATCGCGACGTCGTGGCCGATGACGTGGAAGCAGACCATGTTCAGCATCTCGGCGACGACCGGGTTGACCTTGCCCGGCATGATCGAGGAGCCGGGCTGCAGCGCCGGCAGCTCGATCTCGTCGAGGCCGGTGTGCGGCCCTGAACTCAGTAACCGGAGGTCGTTGGCGATCTTGCCGAGCTCGACGGCGAGACCGCGCAGCGCGCCAGACAGCGCGACGAAGTCGCCCAGGCTCTGCTGCGCGGCGATGCGATTCGGTGCCTCGCGCAGCGGCAGGCTGGTGATGGCGCCGAGGTGGGCCACCGCCAGCGCCGCAAACCCCGGCGGCGTGTTGATGCCGGTGCCGATCGCCGTGCCGCCGAGCGGGACCTCGGCCAGCAGCGATTCCTGCGCCCGCAGCCGATCGCCGGCGCGCCGGATGTTGGCGGCGTAGGCGTCGCACTCCTGTCCGAGCGTCATCGGCGTGGCGTCGTGCAGATGGGTCCGGCCGGCCTTGCGCACCTCGGCCCATTCGATGGCCTTGGCCTCGAACGCGTCGACCAGCCCATCGACAGCCGTCGACAACGCGCCGAGCAGCCGCAGCGCAGCGATGCGGATCGCCGTCGGCATCGTGTCGTTGGTGGACTGCGATCGGTTGACGTGGTCGTTGGGGTGGAGCTGGCCATAGTCGCCCCGTCCATAGCCGAGCAGCTCGAGCGCGCGGTTGGCCAGCACCTCGTTCATGTTCATGTTCGACGACGTGCCGGCGCCGGCCTGGAACGCGTCGAGCGGGAAGTGATCGCGCCACTGGCCGGCGATGACCTCGTCGGCGGCGCGGACGATGGCTCGTCCGCGGCGATCGTCGAGGCCGCCCGAGGCCATGTTGGCCAGCGCCGCCGCCTTCTTGATCTCGGCGAAGGCCGTGGTCAGCGCCGGGTGGTTCCGTACCGAGCTGATCTGGAAGGTGTCGAGCGCGCGGGCGGTCTGGATGCCGTAGAGGGCGCGGAGCGGCACCTCGAGGTCTCCGATCGGATCCCGTTCGATACGGCGAGGTTCCACGTCTGGTGTCGGCTTGTGCATCGGCCCTCTGGCCCCGGCGTGTGCAAGCCGTTTGCCGACACGCGCCGGCCAGCTCGGCCTGCTGCAAACGCACCCGGTGGGGCCGTGCGCAGGCCAATGGCGCGAGGCGGCTTTGCTCGAGGTGGAGGTATGTGTCACATCGGGCGACCGTCTTGCATTGAACCGAGACGGAGGGTCTGGCGATGTCGAATGCAACCAAAGGTGCCCTGGATACCACCCCGTACTGGGCAGCGTCCCTGTCGAGTCCGGTCCACGAGCGCGTCGATCACGACGAGCATGCCGACGTGGTCGTGGTGGGTGGGGGCATCACCGGCCTGACCGCCGCCTATCTGCTCGCGACCGCCGGCAAGCGCGTCGTGCTGCTCGAGCGGACGAGCCTGGGTGAGATCGACACCGGCCATACCAGCGCGCACCTCACCATGGTCACCGACACGCGGCTGACCGAGCTGGCTGACCGCATCGGACGACCGCACGCCCAAGCGGTCTGGGACGCCGGGCTGGCCGCCATCGACCAGATCGACGCCATCGTCCGCGGGCATGGGATCGGGTGCGGCTTCGACTGGGTCGAAGGCTACCTGCACGCGCCGTCCGGATCGCGCCAAGCCGAGGAAGCCGAGTCATTCCGCGACGAAGCGGCCTTGGCGCACGAACTGGGGTTCGACGCCACGTTCGTCGACGCCGTGCCGCTGGTCGGAGGCCCTGGCCTCCGCGTCGATGGCCAGGCGCGGATCCATCCCCGTCGCTACCTCGCCGGCCTGGCGCACGCCGTCGTCGCGGCGGGCGGCCACATCTACGAGCACAGCGCCGTCGAGTCCTTCAGCAGTGAGCCGCTCGGTGTCTCGGTCAACGGCTTCGCGGTGACCGGCGACGATCTGGTCATCGCCACGCACAACCCGCTCGCCGGCCTCAGCAGCCTGCCCGGCGCCACGCTGTTCCAGACCAAGCTCGCGCTCTACACCAGCTACGTCGTGGCGGCGCGCGTGCCCAAAGGCCGCGTACCCGATGCGCTGTGGTGGGACACGGCCGATCCCTACCATTACCTCCGCGTCGATCCGCAGGACGATCACGACATCGTCATCTTCGGCGGCGAGGACCACAAGACCGGCCAGGTGACCGGCACGCCCGAGTGCTTCGGCCGGCTCGAATCGGCGCTGCGGGTGCTCCTCCCCGACTCGAGGGTCGTCGCCCGCTGGTCGGGGCAGGTGATCGAGACGCCGGACGGCCTGCCCTACCTGGGACGGATGGGCGAGCATCACTACGCCGCGACCGGCTATTCGGGCAACGGCCTGACCTTCGGCACCCTCGGCGCGATGCTGTGCACGGACGCGATCCTCGGCCGCGCCAACCCGTGGGCCGAGCTGTTCGCGCCGGATCGCAAGGCCCTGGGCCGCAGCATCTGGGACTACGTCAAAGAGAACGCCGACTATCCGTACTACATGGTCCGCGATCGCTTTGCCGGCGTCGAAGGTCGATCGCTGCGCGAGGTGCGGCGCGGGCAGGGCAAGGTGATCGCGCTCGACGGGCAGACGGTCGCCGCCTACCGCGACGAAGACGGCGTCGTGTCGCTGCGGTCCGCAACGTGCCCCCACATGGGTTGTCTGGTCGGCTGGAACCCGGCCGAGCGGACGTGGGACTGCCCGTGCCACGGCTCGCGTTTCACGCCGTGCGGCGACGTGATCGCCGGCCCGGCGGAATCGCCTCTGGCGGCCGTCGAGCCGTAAGGGCGTGGCGATGAGCGCCGGTGCGGATGCCGACGGCGTGCCGGCGCGCCGAGGTCGATCGTCGAGGCCGGGCGCGCCCACGGCTACGCCTTCTGCGCGGTCACCGACCAT
The DNA here is from genome assembly GCA_039916225.1 of Vicinamibacteraceae bacterium. Lineage (GTDB taxonomy): Bacteria > Acidobacteriota > Vicinamibacteria > Vicinamibacterales > Vicinamibacteraceae > JBDSLU01. Next base: position 7,731 of record JBDSLU010000297.1, on the reverse strand, counting down.
TCCGGTGGGCTGCCGATCGCCAACGGCCTGTCGCCCGAGCGCTTCGCCGCGCAGCGCCTGGAGATCGATCGGCTGAACCGCGACGGCGATGGCTCGTTCCGGCTGCTCGCTGGCGTCGAGGCGAACATCCGCGCCGACGGCACCGTCGACGTCGAGCCCGCCGATCGGCGCCTATTCGACATCGTCGTCGCGGCGCCGCACGCCGTGCTGCCCTCGGCCGCCGATCAGACGCCGCGGATGCTGGCGGCGGTCACCGCGCCCGGTGTCCACGTGCTCGGGCATCCGCGCGGCCGGATGTACGGGTCGCGACCAGGGGTGACCGCGGACTGGCCGCGGACTGGCCGCGCGTCTTCGCGGCGGCTGCGGCGAGCGGCGTCGCCATCGAGATCGACGGCGACCCGTCACGACAGGATCTCGACTACGACCTGGCCCGCCACGCCGACGCGGCCGGCTGCCTGCTCGCCATCGACACCGACGCGCACGGCGTCGGCCAGTGGCGCTACGCCGAGATCGCCGTGGCGCACGCGCGGCTGGCCGGCGTCGCGGCTGATCGCGTCGTCAACACCTGGCCGCTCGACCGTCTGCTCGGCTGGGCTGCTCGCCGATCCGCCGCCTGAGGCCGGGGTGCCACGTTGCCCTGATCACCGGTTGAACGCGAACAGGGCGTGGTCCTTCGAGGCGACGCCCTGCCACTGTTCGACCAGCAGCCGGCCGGCCAGCGACCCGAACGTCATGCCGTTGCCGCCGTAGCCGAGCGCGAACGCGTGCCCCGGATAGAGACGGTGCGGGCCGACGTAGGGCAGGCTGTCCGGCGTGTTGGCGAAGCGGCCTTCCCAGGCGTGGCTGAAGGCGACATCGCCGAGCGCCGGCAGCACGCGCTCGAAATGGGTGCGGATCTCGGCGACGGCGGCGGCCAGCCGCGCCGCCGCTGGTCGTCCGCCGCTGCGGATCGGCCGATCGGCGCCACCGAGCAGCAGCCGGTGATCGGCCGTCCAGCGCGCGTAGTGATACTGCCGCCGGGTGTCCCACAACATGACGTCTGGCAGGCCCAGCTCGCGCCGCGCCCGCGGGCCGAGCGGCGGCGTCGCCACCACGTAGGTGTGCGACAGCTGGAAACGGCCGGCGAGCGGCTTGAACTGGCGCGTGGCGTAGCCGGTGGCGACGATCACCTGCCGCCCCTCGACGACGCCGCTGGCGGTGCGGACGCGGACACCGCCGCGGTGCGTCTCGATCCGCCGCACCGGCGACCGCTCGAAGAAGCGGGCGCCCTGTCGCCCTGCCTCGTGCTCGACCGCCAGGCAGGCGCGGAACGGATCGCACTGAGCGTTGCCCCGCGTGCGAATGCCGGCCCGCGCCGGGACGCCGGCGTCGACGCGCAGGTCACGGGGCGTCAGCCAGGTCGCCGCGAAGCCGGCGCGGCGACGGGCGACGTACTCGGCGTGCAACGCCGCGACGTCGGCCACATCGGTGGTGTAGTAGACCGTGTCGTGATTCGGAACAGCGCCGGCCGAGGGCAACCGCTGCAGCAGGGCGATCAGGTCACGCGCGGCGTCGTGGCTGACGCGCCAGATCCGCCGCGCTGTCGCAGTGCCGTAACGCTCGATCAGCGTCGACAGGCGGGCGTCGGGCTCCTGCAGCAGCAGGGCGCTGCTGGCCGCGGTGCTGCCATGGCCGATGCGGTCGGCCTCGAGCACGATGGTGTCGACGCCGGCCTGGGCAAAGCGGAGCGCTGCGAGCGTACCGGTGATGCCGCCGCCGACGATGACGACGTCGGTCCGCTGGTCGCCCGACAACTGTGGATGACGCGGGGGCTGGTGCGCCAGGCGCGGCGACAGCCAGACCGGCTGGCCGGTTCGCAGCGTCGATCGAGGTGGCGTCATCGCGTCGGTGGCAACCGTCTTGCTGTAGTGGGAAGTTGGATCATATGTCCTGGCAAATCCTCGCGGTCATCTCGGCGCTCGCCGCCGGCGCCACCTCCGTCCTTGCAAAGGTTGGTCTCGAAGACGTCCCGTCGAACCTGGCCAATGCCGTTCGCACGGCGATCGTTCTGGTGCTGTCGATCGGCGTGGTCGTCTTCACCGGCGAGCACAAGAACGCGGCCGCCAAGCTCGACGGGCACGCCTGGCTCTATCTGACCCTGTCCGGCATCGCCACCGCCGTCTCCTGGGTGGCCTACTTCAAGGCCCTGCAACTCGGCTCGGCGACGCCGGTCACGGCCATCGACAAGGCCAGCCTGGTGGTGACCTGGCTGCTCTCGGTGGCCTTTCTCGGGGAGGCCATGGGGTGGCGCGCCGGCGTCGGCGTCGGTCTGGTGTGTGTCGGGGCGTTCCTCATGGCGGGACAGAAATGAGCAGGTCTGACGCGTTCGGGTGGCTGCGCGATCGGTCGATGACTCTGACCATGCTCGCGCTGTTCGCGGTCTGCGCCGTCGGCCAGATCGCGGCCGGGTGGGTCGAGTACAACCACACCCTCACGGCCCACGGCGGGCTCGCGGTGGCGCTCGGCGGCTATGTCACCAGCGGCCACTTCTGGGAGGCGATCTTTGAGAACTGGGAAAGCGAGTTCCTCCAGATGAGTGCGTTCGTCGTGCTCAGCGCCTACCTCTATCAGATCGGCTCGCCCGAATCGCGCCGGCCCGGCGTGCACGAACTGGTCGACGCCGATCCGCGCCAGTTCCGCGACCAGCCCGACGTGCCCTGGCCGGTGCGCCGCGGTGGCTGGGCGCTGTGGGCCTACCAGTACTCGCTGGGCGGTGCGCTGTTCCTGCTGTTCCTGCTGTCCTTTGCTGGACACCTGGTCGGCGGCTGGGCCGAACAGAACGCCGATCAGCGGCTGCACGGCGAGGCGGCCATCACGCTGCTCGGCTACGCCACGTCCAGCCGGTTCTGGTTCGAGTCGCTGCAGAACTGGCAGAGCGAGTTCCTCTCCGTCGGGGCGATGGTCTGGCTCGCGGTGTACCTGCGCCAGCGCGGCTCGCCCGAATCGAAGCCGGTGCACGCCCCGCACGCCGAAACCGGCCGGTGAGCCCCGGTGTGGGGGGACGGCCTGGCTGCGGGTCAGGTCACGGTCAGCCTTCCTGATATTTCTCGATCCGGCCGTCGACCTGTCGATTCCGGCCGCCGCCGATCGACGTGCAAGTAAGAGGGCGGCGCGGCTCGCGGCCGGCCGCCCAGGACGAAGGGAGATCAGATGCGTTTCATGGTGCTCGTGAAGGCGACGAAGGAATCGGAAGCGGGGGTCATGCCGACCCAGCAAGAGCTGGCGGCGATGGGGGCGTTCAACGAGCAGCTGGTCAAGGCGGGCGTCCTGCTGGCCGCCGACGGCCTGCAGGCCAGCTCGAAGGGCGCGCGCGTCACCTTCAACGGGGCAGAGCGTACGGTGGTGGACGGTCCGTTCGCCGAGACCAAGGAATTGATCGCCGGCTTCTGGATCCTGCAGTGCCGGTCCAAGGCCGAGGTGATCGAGTGGATGCGCCGCTGCCCGAACCCCTATCCGTTCGAGGGTGGCTACATCGAGATCCGGCAGATCTTCGAGGCCGACGACTTTCCCACGGCGGACACTGGCCGGTGACCTCTTCCGAGGCCCACGCCGCCATCGAGGCGGTGTGGCGCCTCGAGGCGCCGAAGCTGACCGCCGGGCTGATGCGGTTCGTGCGAGACCTCGGCGTCGCCGAGGACCTCGCCCACGACGCGCTGGTCGCGGCCTTCGAGCAGTGGCCGGCGGACGGCGTGCCGCGCAATCCCGGAGCCTGGCTGATGCAGGCGGTGCGGCTGGCCTCGGTGCTCGAGGTGATCTACCTCGTCTTCAACGAGGGCTATGCCGCCACGGCCGGCGAGGACTGGATCCGCCCGTCGTTGTGCGAGGAAGCGCTTCGCCTCGGCCGCACCCTGGCGACGCTGCTGCCGGCCGACGCCGAGGTGCATGGCCTGGTCGGACTGATGGAACTGCACGCCTCGCGCTTCCGCGCCCGCGTCGGACCGAACGGCGAGGCCGTGCTGCTGCTCGATCAGGATCGCGGCCGCTGGGATCGGCTGCTGATCGGCCGCGGCCTGGCGGCCCTCGCGCGCGCCGTGGCCCTGGACGGTGGCGGCGGGTTCTACGCGCTGCAGGCCGCGATCGCCGCCTGCCACGTCCGAGCGGCGACGCCGGAGGCGACCGACTGGGCGCGCATCGCCGCCCTCTATGCGCGGCGGGTCGACGTCACGCGCTCGCCGATCGTGCGGCTCAATCACGCCGTCGCGGTGGGGCGGGCGGAGGGACCAGCGGCCGGCCTGGCGCTGGTCGACGCCCTGACGGCGGATCCGTCACTGGCGGCGTATCCCTATCTGCCCAGCGCGCGCGGCGATCTGCTCGAACGCCTTGGCCGGATCGAGGAGGCGCGGACGGAATTCGAGCGCGCCGCGACGCTCACGAGGAATTCGCGCGACCGGGATGCGCTCCTCGCTCGCGCGGGGTCGCTCGAGGCGCAAGTTCCAAGGCACTCCCAATTCCCAACGTCCAATAGCACCCGGCCGCGTTGGAAGTTGGAAGTTGCCGTTGGAAGTTGCCGTTCCGCGGCCCTGTCCACCGCCGAGTAGAATGCCCTTCATGTCTCCAACCCGCCGCGACTTCCTGAAGACCACCGGCACGGCCGCCGCCGCGGCCGGTCTGGGCGTGACGCCGGCGTTCGGGCAGGGCGCCGGCGCCGGGACGAAGCGCCGCTACGCCATCATCGGCACCGGCGTGCGCGGCATCGGCATGTGGGGCCGGCCGCTGTTGCAGCGCTACGCCGACCACGTCGAGTTCGTCGGCCTGTGCGACATCAACCCGAAGCGGGCCGAGCTGGCCAGGACCGCGCTCGGCGTGTCGTGTCCGACCTTCGACAACTTCGAGAAGATGTGCGACACGGTGAAGCCCGAGCTGCTCACCGTGACCACGGTCGATCGCTTCCACGCCGAGTACATCGTCAAGGCCCTCGATCGCGGCATCGACGTGATCACCGAGAAGCCGATGGTGACCGACGAGGCGCAAGTCCGCCAGGTGCTCGAGGCCGAGACGCGCAACAAGCGCAAGATCGTCGTCGGCTTCAATTACCGCTTCGCGCCGAAGCACGTGAAGATCAAGGAGATCATCCAGAGCGGCGAGATCGGCACCGTCACCGGCGTCGACTTCCACTGGTATCTCGACACCTCGCACGGCGCCGATTACTTCCGCCGCTGGCACCGTCTGCGCCAGAACGGCTCGCTGTGGACGCACAAGGCGACGCACCACTTCGACCTGATCAACTGGTGGCTGGCCGCCGACCCGGTCGAGGTGCAGGCGTACGGTGAGCTGAGCCACTACGGCGCCAAGGGGCCGTTCCACAACACCAACTGCCGGCCGTGCCCGAACAAGGGCGAGTGCAAGTTCTACTGGGACATCACCAAGGCGCGGGGGATGAACCTCTACACCGAGGCCGAGTCGGTCGACGGCTACCTGCGCGACGGCTGCGTGTTCAAGAACGACATCGACATCTGGGACACGATGTCGGCCAGCATCCGGTACTCGAACAACGTGCTGATGTCCTACTCGCTGAACACCTTCATGCCGATCGAGGGCTACCACCTGGCCTTCAACGGCACCAAGGGCCGGCTCGAGGTGCGCGACTACGAGCGGCAGCCGTGGGAGGTCGCCGAGGACAGCGACATCAACGTGATCCGAAACTTCGGCAAGCGCGAGAAGATCGAGGTGCCCAAGGCCGACAGCGGCCACGGCGGCGGCGACTCGCGGCTCCAGGATCTGATCTTCAAGAAGATCGAGGCGCCGGCCTACCTGCAGCTGCCCGACTCGCGCGCCGGGGCCATGTCCTGCCTGACCGGCATCGCGGCGCGCAAGAGCGTCATCGAGAAGCGCCCGGTGAGGATCGCCGACCTGGTGAAGATCAGCTGACCATCTTCAGGCCGGCGATGCCGGCGATGATGAGCGCGATGCAGGCGAGCCGGATCAGCGTGGCCGGCTCGCCCAGCACGGCAATCCCCACCGCGACCGTGCCGACCGTCCCGATCCCGGTCCAGACGGCGTAGGCGGTACCCACGGGCAGGGTGCGCACGGCGATGGCCAGCAGCCACATGCTGGCCACCATCATGGCGACGGTCGCGGCGGCCGGCCACGGCCGGGTCAGCCCGCCGGAATACTTGAGCCCGATAGCCCAGCCGATTTCCAGCAGTCCCGCGACGACGAGAATCACCCAGGCCATCCGGTCAGGCTCCTTTGTGTCGAGCGACATGAGGATACGATGGGCGTCATGAGCCAGCACAAGATTGCCGTCGTCGTTGGCAGCCTCCGCAAGGAGTCGCACAACAAGGCCCTCGCCGCCGCCCTCGCCACGTTCGGTCCCTCCGACTTCACCTTCGAGACCGTGCAGATCGACGATCTGCCCGGCTACAACCAGGACGACGATGCCGCGCCGGCGCCGTCGGTGGTCCGCCTCAAGGCAGCGATCACGGGCGCCTCCGGCGTCATCTTCGTCACGCCGGAATACAACCGGTCGATCCCGGGCGTGCTGAAGAACGCCCTCGATCACGCGTCGCGCCCTTACGGGCAAAGCGCCTGGGGCGGCAAGCCGGCCGGCGTGCTCGGCGTCTCGATCGGGGCCATCGGCACCGCCTGCGCGCAGCAGCATCTCCGCACCATCCTCGCCTACCTCGACATGCCGACCCTCGGCCAGCCGGAAGTGTTCCTCACCGCGAAGGAAGGCTTCTTCGACGCCGCCGGGGCCATCGCCAACGAAGGCACCCGGAAGTTCGTCCAGGGCTGGATGGACAAGTTCGCCGCGTTCGTCAGGGTGCACGCGCAGTAACTTCCAACTGCCAACTGCCAACTGCCAACTGCCAACTGCCAACTCCCAACCTTGCGTGGCAGTGCTTTGGGAGTTGGAGGTTGGGAGTTCGTTGGTCGTTGGAGTTTGGTCGTTGGAGGTTGGACATTGGGAGTTGATCAGGGAACCCGCGTGATCCCCGACTGGCTCGAGCCGATGGCGGCGACGCTGACCGCGGAGCGGTTCAGCGATCCGGCGTGGACGTTCGAGCGCAAGCTCGATGGCATCCGCGTGCTCGCGTTCAAGCGCGGACCCGTGGTACAGCTGTGGTCACGGAATCGCCTGTCGCTGACGGCCGCCTACCCGGCGGTCGTCGCGATGCTCGAAACGCTGCCGCACGACGCGCTGATCCTCGACGGCGAGGCGACCGGCGGCTGGGGCCGGCAGGGCAAGGCCGACTACAACGTCTTCGACGTGTTGTGGATCGACGGCCGTGACCTGCGGCCGCGGCCCCTCGACGAGCGCCGGACGATCCTGAAGGCGCTCGACCTGGTGCTGCCGGTGGCCCGGGTCACCGCGCTCACCGGCGACGCGCCGTGGGAGCGCGCCTGTCGCGAGGGCTGGGAAGGCGTCATCGCCAAGCGCCGCGATTCGCCCTACGAGGGCAAGCGCTCGAAGGCCTGGCTGAAGATGAAGTGCGAGGCCTCGCAGGAACTGGTGGTCGGCGGCTTCACCGATCCGCAGCGCAGCCGCGTCGGCCTCGGCGCGCTGCTGGTCGGCTACTACGACGGCGACGATTTGTCATTCGCCGGGAAGATCGGCACCGGCTTCGACACGAAGCTGCTGCTCGATTTGAGAACACGTCTCGATGCTCTCGCCGTCGAGACGGCGCCGTTCACGAAAGGCACGGGCCTGCCCCGTCACGGCCATTGGGTTCGCCCCGAGATCGTCGTGCA
>JBDSLU010000296.1:0-11181 GCA_039916225.1 Vicinamibacteraceae bacterium | reverse complement strand
GAAATCCCACTCCCGCCGCCCATTCGCCGTCGCATAGCGATCGCCGACGGTGAAGCTCGTGAGGCCGACGATGAGGCTGCGGCGCGCCCGCGGGCGGTCGCGGAACGGGACGCGCAGCTGCACCTGGGTCATGAACCAGGTGTCGTCGCCGCTGTCGAGCATCCACGGCGCCACCTGGCCGACGAACTCGACGCTCGCCCGGCGGGCGACCGGCACCGACACGGTGCCGCCGAAGGTGGGCACGATCAGCGCCACGCCCATGGTCGCGCCGATCTCGATCGGCGGCCGGGCCGGAGACGCCAGGATGTCGATCGCCGGGCCGGCGTTGTTGGGCCGCGCCTGGGCGCGCGCTACGTCGGGCAGCGCGCCGATGGACAGGGCCGCGACGGTCAGTGCCATGACGGTGACGAGGCGCGTCGGCACGACCCGGAGTCTGGCGAACGGCATGGAGCGAGCCTCCGGTATGATGTTGGGTCCGCGAAGGGCGGATGGACGCAGGATCGCGTCACCGCCTCGATCGCCTATGCGCGATCGACCGGCGAAGCGGCTCACTGACGGACGCCGCTGGCGCCGGTCGGCGATATTCAGGAGGGGCAGCGTGGCCGCAGGGCAGCAGTGGTATCTCGTGGTGAACGGCGCCCAGGCCGGGCCGTTCACGCAGGACGACGTCCTGGCGCGCCTCCGCGCCGGACAGGTCGATCGCGCGACGCTGGTCTTCACCGCCGGGATGAGTCAGTGGACGCCGCTCGGCCAGGTCCCCGAGCTGGCCGGCGCCGCCGCCAGCGGCTTCGCCCCGCCTCCGCCCCCGCCTCCGCCGCCGGGCGGCCAGCGCGCCCACGAGATCGCCTACAAGGTCTACGGCGAGGATCTGCAGTTCGTCGAAGTCGAGCTCGATCCGCGCGAGAGCGTGGTCGCCGAGGCCGGCGCGATGATGTACATGACGCCCGGTATCGAGATGGAGACCATCTTCGGTGACGGCAGCGGCACGCAGAAGCCCGGCCTCATGGGCGCGCTGCTCGGCGCCGGCAAGCGCCTGCTGACCGGCGAGAGCCTCTTCATGACGGTGTTCACCAACACCGGCAGCGCCATCGCCCATGTCGCCTTCGCGGCGCCGTATCCCGGCCGCATCCTGGCGATGGATCTGAAGAAGCTGGGCGGCGAGCTTGTCTGCCAGAAGGATTCGTTCCTCTGCGCGGCCAAAGGCATCTCGGTCGGCATCGCCTTCCAGAAGAAGATCGGCGTCGGCCTGTTCGGCGGGGAAGGCTTCATCATGCAGCGCCTGCAGGGCGATGGCCTGGCCTTCGTCCACGCCGGCGGCATGCTGCACGAACTGCAGCTCAAGCCGGGCGAGATGCTGCGCGTCGACACCGGCTGTCTGGTCGCCTTGCAGCCGTCGGTCGGCTACGACATCCAGATGGTCAAGGGCGTCAAGACGGCGCTCTTCGGCGGCGAGGGCCTGTTCTTCGCCACCCTGACCGGCCCCGGCCACGTCTGGCTGCAGTCGCTGCCGTTCAGCCGCCTCGCCGACCGCATCGCCAAGGCCATTCCTGGCGCGACCGGCATGGGCCGCCGCGAAGAGGGCTCGGTCCTCGGCGGCCTGGGCAACCTGCTCGACGGAGACTAATGCCTCAGTTCATCTACGTCATGAAAGGGTTGGGCAAGGTTCATCAGCCCGACCACGTGGTCCTGAAGGACATCTGGCTGTCCTTCCTGCCGGGCGCCAAGATCGGCGTGCTCGGCCTCAACGGCGCCGGCAAGAGCTCGCTGCTCAAGATCATGGCCGGCCAGGACACCGAGTTCCTCGGCGAGGCCTTCCTCGCCCAGGGCAGCACGGCCGGCTACCTCTCGCAGGAGCCGAAGCTCGACGAGTCGAAGACCGTCCGGCAGATCGTGGACGAGGGCGCCGAGTCGACGCGCGCCCTGCTGACCCGATTCGACGATCTCAACGCCAAGTTGGGCGAGGACCTGCCGGCCGCGGAGATGGACAAGGTCATCGAGGAACAGGGCAAGGTCCAGGATCGGATCGACGCGCTCAACGCCTGGGATCTCGATTCGCAGCTCGAGTTCGCGATGGACGCGCTGCGCTGCCCGCCACCCGACACGCCGGTGACGCAGCTCTCCGGCGGTGAACGCCGCCGGGTCGCGCTCTGCCGGCTTCTGCTCAAGCAGCCCGACCTGCTGCTGCTCGACGAGCCGACCAACCACCTCGACGCCGAGTCGGTGGCGTGGCTCGAGAAGCACCTCAAGGACTACCCGGGCACGGTCGTCGCGGTCACCCACGATCGCTACTTCCTCGACAACGTCGCCGGCTGGATCCTCGAGCTCGATCGCGGCAGCGGCATTCCGTGGGAAGGCAACTATTCGTCGTGGCTCGAGCAGAAGCAGCAGCGGCTCCAGCTCGAAGAGAAGTCCGAGAGCCGGCGTCAGCGCACGCTGCAGCGCGAGCTCGACTGGATCCGTCTGTCGCCGCGGGCCCGCCAGGCCAAGGGCAAGGCGCGACTCAACGCCTACGAACAGCTCCTCAACGAGGACGCGGCGCAGAAGATCGACAAGGTCGAGATCTACATCGCGCCGGGGCCGCGGCTTGGCGACATCGTGGTCGAGGCCAAGGACCTGCGCAAGGGCTTTGGCGACACGCTGCTCATCGACGGCTTGAACTTCCACCTGCCGCCCGGCGGCATCGTCGGCGTCATCGGCCCGAACGGCGCCGGCAAGAGCACGCTGTTCAAGATGATCGTCGGCCTCGAGCAGCCGGACAGCGGCTCGCTGCGCCTTGGCGACACGGTGCAGCTCGGCTACGTCGATCAGGCCCGCGAGCTCGATCCGAACAAGACGGTGTTCGACGAGATCACCGGCGGTGGTGAAGAGATCGAGCTGGGCAAGAAGACGGTGTCCTCGCGGGCCTACGTCTCGTGGTTCAACTTCAAGGGCCGCGACCAGCAGAAGAAGACCGACAAGCTGTCCGGTGGCGAGCGCAACCGCGTCCACCTCGCCAAGCTGCTGCGCAAGGGCTCGAACCTGCTCCTGCTCGACGAGCCGACCAACGACCTCGACGTCGACACGCTGCGCGCCCTCGAGGACGCGCTGCTCGAGTTCGCCGGCTGCGCCGTGGTCATCAGCCACGACCGCTGGTTCCTCGATCGCATCGCCACGCACATCCTGGCCTTCGAGGGCGATTCGGAAGTCGTCTGGTTCGAGGGGAACTACCAGGACTACGAAGCGGACCGCAGGCGCCGTCTCGGCGCGGCCGCGGACCAGCCGCATCGCATCAAATACCGCAAGCTGACCCGGTGACGACGATGACCACACCCGAAATCGAACGGCGCCCGGCGGCGCTCTGGAAGGCGATGACCCCGGCGCAGCGACAGAAGGCGGCCGAGGCGTTCTGGGCCGACGACGAGTCGGTGGCGGAACAGACGGAGGTCATGCTGCTGCTCTCGCGCAAGATGAACTTCCGCTACAAGTCGGTCGAGTCGATGGCGCCCGACCGGAAGACCGCGCATCTGCTCAAGCTGGCGCAGGTCTCCGAAGGGGTCGCGGCCCGTCTCCTCGTCACCTATCACCTGGCCTCCCAGCGCCCGATGATGGGGGCGTTCCTCGACGGGCTCGACATCAAGCACGAGGACGGCCTCATCGACATGGAGGACGTGCCGAAGCCGGACGCGGCCAAGCTCGAGGCGTCGGCCAAGGCGATCGCCGCCGCGTATCCAGCCGAGGACGTCCGCCTGTATTTCACGACCCTGCTGATGCAGGACCCGGAAACGTGGGACGGCCTCGACCAGTACGCGCCGGCCTAACGCTGCGCTTCAATTTCCAATCTCCAACGACCAACTGCCAAGGCACTCCCAATTCCCAACGCCCAACCGGCTCGCCCGCCTTGGAAGTTGGCCGTTGGGAGTGCCTTGGGAGTTGGAAGGTGGGAGTTGGGAGTTGGCTCTTCAGCCCTGCCGCAGCGCCGCGGACACATCGACGCGGCCGGCCCGCCACGCCGGCAGCAGGCAGGCGAGCGCGGCGACGCCAGCGAAGGCGAGCGCCGCGCCGCCAAGCGACGTGGGATCGGTCGCGGTCACGTCGAACAGCAGGGCCTGAAGCAGCCGGCCGACGAGCAGGGCGCCGACCAGGCCACACGCGACACCGATCGCGACCAGACGGGCGCCCTCGCCGAGGACCAGGGCGATGACCTGGTGCCGCTTGGCGCCGATCGCCTGCCGCACCGCCAGTTCCTTCGTCCGCGCGCCCGCCGACAACGACAGCACGCCGTAGAGCCCGACGGCTGCGAGCAGCGTCGCCACGATGGCGAAGGCGGCCAGCAGGCGCAAGGCGAACGTCTGCGCCGCCGTCGACTGGCGGCGGATCGCGTCCATGGTCGTGACGTGCTCGACCGCGACGGTCGGCTGCAGCGCCCGCAGCGCGGTCCGTACCTGCGGCGCCAGCGCCAGCGGGTCCCCGGCCGCGCGGACGACCAGGTGCTTGGAGAACGCCCCGTTCTGGCGGAACGAGACATACAGTTCGGGCTCGGGCCGCTCGCGCAGGCGCTCGGTCCGGGTGTCGGCGATCACGCCGACGATGGTGAACGGCTTGTCATCGCCCGGCGAGCGCAGCTGCCGGCCCAGGGCCACGCCGTCGCCGAGATGCTGACGGACGAAGGCCTGGTTGACGATGACGGCCCGTGGCGCTCCGTCGTTGTCGGTTGGCAGGAACAGCCGGCCGTTCACCAGGCGCATGCTCATCACCGCGAAGTAGTCCTCGGTCACCGCCCGCAGCGGCAGGCTGATGCGATCGACGATGGCCGAGGATGCGGCGGCGCGGCCGGCCACCTCAATCTCCGCTGGCCAGCTGTTGCCGGTCAGCGGCACGCCCCAGGCGAACGCGGCGTGGCGGACGCCCGGGATCGCGGCGACGCGCTCCAGCGCCTGCTCGTGGAAGGCACGGCTCTGGTCGCGAGGCCCGACGTGGGTAACCGTCATCGCCAGGATGTGCTCGGTGTCGTAGCCGGGATGCACGCGGTCGAGATTCTGCGCGGTGCGGAGGAGCAGCGCGGCGCCGGCCAGCAGCGAAACGGTGAGCATCACCTGCACGGCGGCGACGCTGGCGAGGAGCCGGCGCTCGACGCGGCCGACCGAGGTCCGCGATCCCTTGAGCAGCGTGAAGCGATCGCCCCACGAGGCGCGGACGGCCGGCAGGACACCGGCGACGATGCCGGCGACGAGCGCCGCCAGGACGCCGAAGAGCAGTACCGGCCAGCCGACCTGGACGGCGTCGGCCCGCGGGACGGCGCGGCCGCCGATCGCCCGCAGTACGGCGACGATGCCGTAGGCGAGGCCGGCGCCCAGCACCGCGGCGGTGAGGGCGACGGTGATCGCCTCGATCAGCACCAGCCGGAACAGCCTGGCCCGACCGGCGCCGATCGCGGCGCGGGTGGCGTACTCCTGCTGGCGCTGCAGACCCCGCGCGACCAGCAGGCCGCTCACGTTGGCGCAGGCGATCAGGAACAGCAGGCCGACGGCGCCGAACAGCGGCACCAGCAGGCGCTCGCCGTCACGGTTGAGGACGGATTGGACGGGCGTGGCCGTCGTCGTCAGGCCGGCCAGTCGCGCATCGGCGGCGGCGATCGCGCCGGACATCGCCGCGAGCTCCACTTGGGCGTCGCGGGCGGTCGCGCCCCGGGCGAGGCGGGCGATGAGGTTGCCGGCGCCCCGTTCGGGGTGCGACTCGTCGGGTGTCACCCCGAGCCAGAAGTCGACCTTGGCGTCGATGTCGTAGTTGGGCTCGGCGGCGGCGCCCGCATCCGGCAGGAAGCGGAGTCCGGGCGGCATCACGCCGACGACCGGCAGCGGCGCCGGCATCCGGCTGAGGGTCACCGGCTTGCCGATGATGTCGCGGTCGCCGCCGAACTCGCGCTGCCAGAGGTCGTAGCCGAGGACGATGGCCGTCGGCGCCACGCCGGGCCGGCCGGCCTCGTTCGCGGTGAAGGTCCGGCCCATCAGCGGTTTCACGCCGACGACGTCGAACCAGTCGCGGGTGACGTTCATGCCGCCCACGGATCGGCTGCCGTCGCCGCGAACCAGGAAGTTGAACGTCCAGCGGTACATCGCCGTCCGCTCGAGGGTTCGCGCCCGTCGCCAGGAGAGCCACTGGCCACTCGTCGCGGGGCGGTCGTAGGGCTGGCCGTCGACGCGCACCGGGCTCACGAGCACCAGCCGATCGGGCTGCGCGAAAGGTGGCGGCGACAGCAGGACGCCCTGCACCAGCCCGAACATGGCCGCCGCCGCGCCGATGCCGACGGCCAGCGTGACGATCGCCAGGAGGGCGACCGCGGGGTGTCGGCGCAGCTGCCGGAACGCGTAGCGAACGTCATCCATCATCGCGGCCGTCCTCCAGGACAGGGTACCTCCACCTGTGACGGAGGACCCCCACCCGAGGTTTACGGCGCGATGTTCTGATTGACGTGAAACACGTTGTCCGGGTCGAAGCGCCGCTTCAACTCGACGAGCCGCGCGTAGTTGGCCCCATAGGCGGCCGGGACGCGCGCCGCCTCGTCACCGGTCATGAAGTTGACGTAGGCGCCGGCCGACGCGAACGGCGCCGAAGCCGCGTAGAACGCCCGCGCCCAATCCACGCACGCGCCGTCCGATGCGGCATCCTCCCAGCGGGCGTGCACGTTGACCACCAGCCGCGTGTCGCGGTTCGGGTAGGCCATCGCGCCGGAGGGCACGCGGTTGGCGGCGCCCGACACCAGAGCGACGAAGATCTCGCTCTGGTCCGATGGCAGCTGGGTCGCGTAGCGGGCCAGGGCCGCGAGCGCGCCGTCGGCCAGCTCGGTGAAGTTGTGCGACTTCCAGTAGTTGCGCGCACCCGCCGCGAGCAGCGGATCGAAGGCCTGCTGCCAGGCGCCGTAGGGAACCGGGCCGACGTGCTCGCCGAGCACCGGTCCGAACTGCCGGAGCCGGTCGATGTGGGACGCGCCGTCGCCGGCGTCGCCGGTGTAGAACACCGCGAGCACGACGACCTCCTGGCCGTGCACCTCGGCCGGCAGGAAGGGCAGCGGCGGCGCCTTGCGCAGCACCACCCAGACGTTCAGGGCCTCGGGCGCCTGCGCCACGAAGTCGCGATACTGGCGCAGGATCTCGTCGACGTGCGCCATCGGGAACACCAGCAGGCCGGCGAGCACGTCGTTCGCGATCGGATGCAGCGCGAACTCGAACTCCGTGACGACGCCAAAGTTGCCGCCGCCGCCGCGAATGGCCCAGAACAGATCCGCGTTCTCGTCGACGCTGGCCCGTCGCAGCACGCTGTCGGCGCCAACGATCCACACGGCGATCAGGTTGTCGACGGTCAGCCCGTGCGTACGGGTCAACCAGCCGAAGCCCCCGCCGAGAGTCAAGCCGGCGATGCCGGTCGTCGAGTTGATGCCGAGCGGCGTGACCAGGCCGTGCGCCAGCGTCGCCCGATCGACGTCGGCGAGCAGCGCTCCTGGCTCGACCCAGGCGCGCCGGGCCGCGGCGTCGACCCGGACCTGCTTCATCAGCGACAGGTCGATCATCACGCCGCCGTCGCAGACCGACGTGCCGGCGATGTTGTGACCGCCGCCGCGGATGGAGATCTCGAGTCCCCGCTCACGCGCGAAGCCGATCGCGGTCGTCACGTCGGCGGCATTGGCGCACCGCACGATGACCGCCGGCCGGCGATCGATCATCGCGTTCCAGATGGCACGCACCTCGTCGTAGGTGGCATCGCCGGGCACGAGAATCGAGCCGGCCAAGACGGAAATCAGGGTTTGCGTGTCGATGGCGCGAGCGGGAACGTTCACTGGGGTCTCCTCGAGTAAAGAACGCGAGCTACCGCGGGCCGTGCACGTGACTGGCCGACGCGGGTTCGAAGCCATCGCACGAGACGGCCGGGTTGAAGTCCACGTAGGTACCCTTGGTGTTGTTTCGAAACGCCCAGACGTGCAGCTCGTAGAAGGCAGGCAGGCCGAAACGGTTGGGCGAGCCGACGAAGTTCGTCTGCTGGCCCAGGATCACCGGCGGCGCGGCGCCGTTCTGCGCGTGCCACTCGGCGGCCGTGATGATGAATTCCACTCCCACCAGGCGGATCCGCCGGTCGGTGACCTCGTAGATCAGCGCCTCCGGCTCCTGCGGGTCGAACTTGCCGTCGAACAGGATCGAGCCCTTGATGAAGTGCACCCCCATCGCGCCTTCCTCGGGGCTGCTCACGCAGGCGTCGGCCGACTTCCAGCCCTGCCCCTCCGCTTCGACCGGATCGCGATAGCGCTCGATGGCGCGCTGGACGACCTGGACCAGCCCCGTCCCCTGGCCGAAGCTCTGGGCCTCCGCCGGGCTCGCCGACCCACACGAGAGGGCCGCAGCCAGCCCGAACCACATCGCCTGTTGCATCTTCGTCATCATCTCCGTCGCACCTGTCTCTTTCGCATGTTGGGGGCGTTCGATGCGGTATTCTCGCGGTCGGGCGCCCCTGTCCGGGAGAGACCGGGGGTGACGTCACCGTGACACGGTGACCAGGCCGTTCGCCTCGCCGTAGTAGCTCGTTGTAGGGGCGGTGATGAGGGTGGTTGGTGACAGAGCGTGAGCAGCGGCCGCAGGCGGCCCTCGACACGGAGCGTGTGCGAGCCCACGCCCGCCGCGTGCTCGACAGCGACAGCTTCTCGAAGGCGCCCAGCCTGCGCCGCTTCCTCGCCTACGTCGTCGACGAGACGCTGGCCGGCCGGGCCGACTCGCTGAAGGAGTACGCCATCGGCGTCGAGGTCTTCGGGCGCGGGGAGGGCTTCGACCCGCGCGCCGATACGATCGTGCGCGTCCAGGCGCGCCGTCTGCGCTCCAAGCTGGAGCAGTACTACGCCGGCGCCGGGCACCCGGACGGGATGGCCATCGTGGTGCCGACCGGCAGCTACCTGCCGCGCTTCCACGAGGTGACGGTCGCGGCGCCGGCTCCGGCCGTCTCCGCCGGCCCGGACTGGACGTGGCCGCTGCCTGTGGCGTCGCGCGCCGCCGCGTCGGCCGCGCCCCTGCCCATCCCTCGCACGACGCTGATCGGGCGAGACGTCGAGGTGGCCGCGATCCTCGCTGCCCTGCGCGCGGGGCGCTGCCGCGTGCTGACCCTGGCCGGCCCCGGCGGGAGCGGCAAGACGCGGCTGGCGCTGCAGGTCGCCGCCGAGGCCGACGCCGATTTCCCGGGCGGCGTCTCGTTCGTCAGCCTCGGCGCGCTGGCCGACGCCGCCGACGTCGCGCCGACGCTGGCCCAGGCCCTCGGCCTGTCGCGCATCGAGCGCGGTTCGGTCGGTGACGCGTTGCCGGCCTACGTCCGCGCCACCATCCGCGAGCGCACCCTGCTGGTCCTCGACAACTTCGAGCAGCTGCTGGCGGCGGCGCCGCTGCTCGTCGACCTGGTCGAGTCGACGACCGCGCTGACGCTGCTCGTGACCAGCCGCGCCGTGCTGCACGTGTCGGGCGAGCAGTGCATCCCCGTCCGACCGCTGCCGGTGCCGGACATGGCCCGGCTGCCGGCGCTCGACGTGCTGGCACGCAATCCGGCCGTCGCGTTGTTCGTCCGCCAGGCCGCGGCACGCCAGCCGGACTTCGCCCTGACCACCGAGAACGCCGCCTCCATCGCCGAGATCTGCGCCCGGCTGGACGGACTGCCGCTGGCCATCGAGCTGGCGGCGGCGCGGGTCCGCATTCTCTCGCCGACGCAGATGCTCGGCCGCCTGGAACGGCGGCTGGCCCTGCTCACCGGCGGTGGCCCCGACCTGCCGGTGCGTCAGCAGACGCTGCGCCAGGCCATCGACTGGAGCCACGAGCTGCTGACCGACGGCGAGAAGCGCCTGTTCCGGCGTCTCGCGGTGTTCGCCGGCTCGTGCACGCTCGAGGCTGCCGAGGCGGTGTGCAATCCGCGCCAGGATTCCGGCCTCTCCGTGCTCGACGGGATGTCGTCGCTCGTCGACAAGAGCCTGATCCAGGAAGTGGACGCGTCACCCGACGAGCGGCGCTTCGCGATGCTCGAGACGGTGCGGGAGTACGCGCTGGAGCAGCTCGATGCCAGCGGCGAGCATCCGGTCACCCGCCGCGCCCACGCCGCCTACTGCCTGGTCCTCGCCGAGGAAGGGTTGGGGCCGATTTCCCCGGCGCAGCGCGAGGAGTGGCTGGCGCGCTGCCAGCGCGAGCACGACAATCACCGCGCCGCCTTCGATCATCTGATCGCCACGCACGACGACGACTGGGCGCTGCGCCTGGCGCTGGCCCTGTCCGACTACTGGGATCGCCGCGACCATCGCCTCGAGGGCTTCGCCCGCTTCCAGGCGCTGCTGCGGCTGCCGGGGCTGGCGGGGCGGACCCGGGCCCGGGCCACCGCCATCGCTCACGGCAGCCTGCTGGCGCCGGTGCACGACGCGACGACCGCCGAACGGGAGGCGCTGTCGATCTACCGAGAGCTGGGCGACCTGCGCGGCGTCGTCGGGCAGTTGAACAACCTCGGCGTCAACTACCGATTCGTCGGCGACTATGCCGTCGCCCGCGCCTGCCTCGAGGAGAGCGTGAGCATCTGCCGGCAGCTCGGCGATCGCGTCGCCGTGGCCACCGCGCTCAGTAACCTGGCTGACGTCCGGCGCCGGCAGGGCGACTATGCCGATGCCCAGGCGGCGCTGGCGGAAGCGCACGACCTGTTCGGCCAGGCCGGCCAGACCAGCGGCCAGGCCTGGTCGCTCAACCACCTCGGCGACGTGGCGCGATCGGCCGGCGATCGGGCCGACGCGCGGGTTCGCTACCAGCGTGGGGCCGACCTGTTCCGTTCCGTCGGCGACGTGATGGGCATGGCGCGGTCGGCCATCGATCTCGGCCACCTGGCCTGCGAGGAAGGCGACATCGCGACGACCTACGCGCTGTTCGGCGAGGCGCTCGACGCCTTCGAGCGCATCAACCAGCGGCTCGGCGTCGCCATCGCCCTCGAAGCCTTTGCCTGCGCCGCGCTGGTCGATGGCGATCGCGATCGGGCCCTCACGCTGGCCGGTGCGGCAGCCGCGGTGCGGCAGGCGGGAGGGGCTTTCGTCCCCGGCGCGCTCCACCAGGGGACGCGCATCGAGCGCGGGGTTGCGGAGCTATGGGCGCTCGACGATGCCGACGCCTCGGCGCGGCGCGCCGCCGGCGCGGCGATGCCCATCGAGCGGGC
>JBDSLU010000295.1:0-4509 GCA_039916225.1 Vicinamibacteraceae bacterium | reverse complement strand
CGCGACAAGGGGTTCGGGATGGGCCGCCACATCCCGCGGCTCACCAGCCCGATGACCGGCCGCGCCGAGCCGGCCGTCGACTCCAGGGCTTGCGTCTTCACCGTGGACGACGAGGGGCTCGGGCGGTGGCGGCGCTGGTGGCGCTTCGCCAACGTCGAACAGGCGCTGACCTTCGTGATCGTGACGCTCGTCACGATCGTGTTCACCTCGCTGCTCGCGTGGTCGACCGTGCATGGGCGGCCGGATCTGCCGAATACGATCGACTTCCTCCGTATCGAAGGCGACGTGCTGGCCGCGCGCGGCGGTCTCTGGTTTGGCCGGCTCTTCTGGGTGGTCGGCGCGTATTCGCTGTTCGCCGCCTCGGTCGGGGTCATCGACTACACCGCGCGCCTCGCCGCCGACGTGCTCAAATGGACCTACCTGAGGCGGACGCCGATCGGCGAGAGCGGGCTCTATGCCGGCATCGTGTGGGCGCTGGTGGTGAGCGGCTGCGCGATCCTGCTCTCCGGCTTCGATCAGCCGCTCGTCCTGCTCTTGATCTCGGCCTGCAGCGGCGCGGTGATGATGTGCGCCTACGCGCTGCTGCTCATCGTCCTGAATCGCCGGACCCTGCCGCGGGCCATCGCGATCCCGCCGTGGCGCGCCACCGTGCTGGTGCTCGCGGCGATGTTCTTCGGCGGCCTGGCCACGCTCACCATCGCGCAGCAGGTGCAGCGGCTGCTGGGACGCTGAGTGGCCGCGTGACTGGTTACCGGCCACTCTCTAGAGGCGGGAGACGCGCCGCGTCACGTCGGCCCGCTCGGTGAGGCCCGGTGCTAGGCGCACGCCGAGGCCCGCCTGGCGCGTTGGTGCCACGTGGCCGTCGACGATGTCCGGCAAGCCTTCCACCAGCTCGCCGTGCCACGTCCACGCCATCGTAGCGATCGTGCGCACCATCGTTGCGCAGCCCGATCATGCCTCGGCGCTCGCGCAGCTGCGCAAGGTCGCCGAGGGGCTGCGGTCGCGCTTTGCCAAGACCGCCACGCTGGCCGAAGACGCGGCCGACGATGTCCTAGCGTGCCGACCCCTGCCCCTGGAGCATCAGCGGCAGCTGCACAGCACGAGCCCGCTCGCACCGCTGTCGCCCACGGCGTAGGAGATCATGGAGACCCTCGCGTGGAATCTCGCACGCTCACGAACGACGCCGATCGATCGCTGCCTGGACGCGGGCGGGCGTTGGGACGACCACCGTTCGCGCTGCGAGCACCGGTCTGCCTACGCGGCGCCGACGCCGTGGCCGGCCGGGGCGGGTGAGGCCGGCTCGACGAGTGGG
The DNA here is from genome assembly GCA_039916225.1 of Vicinamibacteraceae bacterium. GTDB lineage: Bacteria > Acidobacteriota > Vicinamibacteria > Vicinamibacterales > Vicinamibacteraceae > JBDSLU01. The sequence goes on along the minus strand of JBDSLU010000295.1, from coordinate 3,197 downwards.
ATGCCACAGCCGCGGGCTGACCCGAATACCGGCGACGACGGCACCCGTCGATTCCTTGTCATAAAAAGACCGGGACATCACGTCTTCTCTCATATACACACTGCAGACGCCGGGGCGTACGTCCCGCAGGAGAGCGATAGGCATGTCCCACGATTGGTGGCAACGCGCACAATCTGCGCTCGTCAGGCGCGGCGCACTCCGGGTGCTCCTGCTGTTCTCGATCCTCCACGGCCTGACGTTCGGCCTGCCGCAATCCGCCGAGGGGCAAGCCGAAATGGCGACCCTGACCGGTACCGTCAAGGATGAGCAAGGCGGCGTGCTCCCTGGCGCGACAATCTCTGTGGTCAACACCGGTACTTCCGCCGTTCGTGAAGCCACGACCAACGCCGGAGGCAACTTCGTCCTTCCCCTCCTCCCGCCCGGCCGCTACACCATCACCGTGACGATGAACAACTTCGCGCCGGTCGAACTGCGCGACGTGATCCTGGATGTCGGCGAGCGCCGCAGCCTGGCGTTGGCGCTGTCGGTCGGCCAGGTCGGCGAGACGGTCGTCGTTCAGGCCGGTGCCTCGGTGATTCAGAGCGACAGCGGCGCGATTGGGAACTCTCGCTACGACGCGCAGATCAAGGGCCTGCCGGTCGTCGTCCGCGACGTGCAATCGTTGATCGGCCTGACCGCCGGTGTGCCCGCCGGATCGACCTCGACCCTCGGCGGCGGGTTCGCCCGCGGCAACCGCAGCGGCGTGCAGGTGCTGGCGGACGGCGTGCAGGTCAACCCGATGCAGACCGAGGCGTGGCCCGCCATCGACGGCATCGGCCGCCGCGCCGACCTCAACATCCCCGGCCTCGACACGCTGACCGAAGTGAAGGTCGTCACCAACGGCGCCAACGCGGAGTACGCGCAGCCGACGCAGGCGATCATCGTGTCGAAGTCCGGCACCAACAAGACGGCCGGCAGCCTGTTCGAGTTCTATCGCAACGGCGACATGGCGGCGCGTCGCTGGGAGGCACCGGCGAAGGAATCGTTCAACCGCAACCAGTTCGGCGGCACGGCCGGCGGCCCGCTGGTGAAGAATCAGGTGTTCTACTTCGTCGGCTTCGAGGGCTTCCGCCACAAGGCGACGACCAGCTACAACGCCCGCTATCCGACCAACGCGGAGCGTGCCGGCGATCTCAGCGCGCTGCTCGGCCGCACCACCGCCAACGGCGCGCCGTCGCCGATCAGCATCTACGATCCGCTGACCGGCCTGCCGTTCCCGGGCAATGTCATCCCGGCCAACCGGATCAGCCCGGTGGCCACCGAGCTGCTGAAGCTGATTCCATCGGTGACCGGCACCGCCAGCACGCTGACCGCGTTCAACGCCTCGTACTCGAAGCCGGTCTACGACTACTCCGAGAAATACGACGGCCGCGTCGATCTGAATCTCGGCTCGAAGAACCGCATCTTCGGCAAGATGACACTCGGCCATCTCGATCAGTTTTCCCGCTTCGCTGGCGACGTCCCGGGCGACTACGGGTTCTCCACCAAGAACGAGTGGACCCAGACCATCGTCGGCAACCTGACCCGCACGGTCAGCGACCGTACACTGCTGGTACTACAGGCGTCGTATCGCAGCACGCCCTTCATCAACATCCCGTCGGGCGGCGAGATGCAGTTTTCTGTCCCGATCCAGGACGTGAACCCCGAGCCGCCGTTCGCCGGACCGCCGGCGATTGCGATCGGGACCAACGGCCTCGGCATCAGCCCGCTGTTCGATCGCCTCTTGTTCAATGTCAGCTCGGACTACAGCTTCAGCATCGACCCCAGCCTGACGCACACGATCGGCAATCACACCATGAAGGCTGGCATGATGTACTGGCGCGGCTACAAAACACGCGAGCTGGCGTCGCCGCCGTACGGTCGCTACACGACCGCCTCGGACTTCAACAATCCGCGCTCGACGACCTCCGCGACTGGTGATGCGTTCGCCGACTTCCTGCTCGGGTATCCTTCTTCGACCGACGTCACGGTCGGCCAGGTCGGCGGCTTCTTCCAGAAACGCAATCTCTCGTTTTATCTCCAGGACGACTGGCGGATCGGATCGAAGCTGTCGCTGTATCTCGGCGTCCGCTACGACAACTTCGGCTTCTTTACCGAGGAGAACGGCAGGTACGCCAACGCCAACTACGATCGCGGGCTGGTGATCGTGCCCGACGGCAGCCTCGCGCAGATCCACCCGAGCTTCTCGCCGTACGCCAATCTGTACATCGAGGCCAGCGACGCCGGTCTGTCTGACACGCTGGTGAAGCCGAACAACCGCGACTTCGCGCCGCGACTGGGCGCCAGCTACCGCCTGTCGCCGAAGACGGTCCTGCGCGGGAGCTTCGGCCTGTACTACGTCGACTACACCGCCAACTCCTTCCAAGACGGGCTGAACGCGCCGCCGTTCGTGCGCCGTGCCCAGCTGACGCGCAGCCAGCTGGTGGCTACCGGCACCAACGTCAACGCGCTCTACACGTTCGAGAACCCCAGCGCCAACGGCAACGACGCCGGCGCCGCCGCGCAGCTCGCAAACCTGGTCGGCACGGCAGAATCCTACCCGACGCAGCGCTCCTACTCGTGGAACCTCACCATGGAACAGGAGATTGGCTGGCGCACCGGCCTGCGCGCCAGCTACGTCGGCAATCTGAGCCGTCACCTGGCGCGCAACGTGCGCCTGAACGCCTGCGTGCCGGGTCCGACTGAATGCCTCCAGCGCGCCGTCAACGCGCCGGACGGCCGCCGGTGGACCGCGTTCAACACCAACATGGGCCGCTCGGCCAACGACGGCAGCGCGAACTACCACGGCCTTGAGCTCGAGGTGCAGCGTCGCTTCTCGGACGGGCTCCTGTTCAACGCCAATTACACGCTGGCGTCGCTGAATGGCTATACCGGGGACGCTAGCAATCCGGTCGCCGATCCGTTCTGGCTCTACGACTGGGGCCCGGTGGGACCGCCACGTCACATCGCGCACGCGAACTTCGTCTACGACATCCCGGTCGGCCGCGACCGTAGGTTCGGCCGGAGCCTGTCGAGGGCGCTCGACGCGGTGGTCGGGGGCTGGTCACTGTCCGGCTCGTGGAGCTATCAGTCGGGCGATTTCCTGACCGTCACCGCCAACGTCGGCCAGACGCCAACCAGCGCGACCAGCAACCGTGCCGACCTGGTGGGTGATCCGC
>JBDSLU010000294.1:0-2862 GCA_039916225.1 Vicinamibacteraceae bacterium | reverse complement strand
CATGCCGCGGCTGTTGAGCGGTGAGGCGTTCCCCATGCTGCGGATGGCCGGTCCGCCGGATGTCAACCTCTCGGTGCCCGGCCTGGTCCTCAAGCTGCACCGGTTCGGCGGCCCGCATCTTCCCTTCGAGTCGCTGAAGATCGCCGGCTGGCTCTTCTCGGCCTTCATCGTCTGGGCCGCGGCCCGACTCGCTCTCCGCCCGGTGGCGCCGCGGCTCGAGCCGCTCGCCTGGCTGGTGATCCTCGGCCTGGCCACCCTGCGCAGCCCCTTCCTGATCGGCTACGGTGTCTTCCAGGGCGTCTGGGTGGCGTCGATTCTCCTCGCCGTCTGCTGGTCGGACGGGCGCCGGCGGTGGATCGTGCTCGCTCTGTGGGCGTCGCTCCTCTGGACGACCGCGGGCCCGCCGACGCTCCCACCAGCGGTCATCGCGGGCATCACGACACTCCAGACGGCCGCGATACTGGCGCTCTTCGTTCTTGCCATCCGCGTCGGTCGCGCCGCCGCCGCGGCGCCGGCTACCGTGGCCGCCGCGTCATGACGAGATACAGCCCGAAGCTGAGGCCGAAGGTCACGAACCAGGCGTAGGTGTAGAGCGTGTCGAAGAATCCCGGATCGGCAACCTGCCCGCCGGGCGTCATCGCAGCGCGGACGAAGCCGGGCAGCACCGGCAGTATGGCGAGAACCAGGACGGCCAGCGCGGTGCGGTTGACGCCGTTGGTGTAGGCGTAGCGGCCCTCCGGCTCGAACAGGTCCTTCAGCGACAGCTGCTGCCGCCGCACCACCCAGTAGTCGGCGATGAGGATGCCGCCGATCGCGCCCATCAGGCTCGAGTAGCCGATCAGCCAGGTGAAGATGTAGGCCCCGGCGTCGGCGTAGAGCTTCCACGGCATCATCAGCAGCCCGATCACCGCCGTCATCAGACCGCCGGTGACGTAGCTGATGCGCCGCGGCGCCAGGCTGGAGAAGTCGTTGGCCGGCGAGACGACGTTGGCGGCCATGTTGGTGGTGAGCTGCGCGGCCAGCACGACGAGCGCGCCGATGATGATCACCGGCGGGCTGCCGATGCGCGCGATCAGCGCCACCGGATCCCAGATCGCCTCGCCGAAGACGACGATGGTGGCGCTCGTCACCGCCACCCCGATGAAGGCGAACATCGTCATCGTCGTCGGCAGCCCCATCGCCTGGCCGAGCACCTGCGAGCGCTGGCTGCGGGCGTAGCGGGTGAAGTCGGGGATGTTCAGGCTCAGCGTCGCCCAGTAGCCGACGTTGGCGGTGAGCGCCGCTGGAAACAGCTGCCAGAAGGGCGTGCTGCCCTTCTGCAGCCGGCTCGATTCGCTGAGGATGTGACCGAGGCCGCCGCCGCGCCGGATCGCCCAGATCAGCAGCGCCACGCCGGCGGCGAGGAGCAGCGGCGCCGACCACGCTTCGAGCAGCTTGATGCCTTCCAGGCCGCGCAGGATCAGCACCACTTGAATCAGCCAGAAGAGCCCGAACGCAATCCAGATCGAGCCGGGCACGCCGGTCCAGCCGCTCCACGCCGCCGTCAGCAGCGTGTGCAGGGCCAGGCCGCCGATCCACGTCTGGATGCCGAACCACCCGCAGGCGACGATCGCCCGCAGCAGCGCCGGCACGTTGGCACCGCGCACGCCGAAGCTGGCCCGGCACAGAACCGGAAAGGACACCCCGTACTTGGTCCCGGCATGCGCGTTCAACATCATCGGCAGCAGCACCACGACGTTGCCGAGGAGAATCGTGGTGAGCGCCTGCCACCACGCCATCCCCTGCTGCATGAGGCCGGAGGCCAGCGTGTAGGTCGTGATCACGACCGCCATGCCGATCCACAGCGCGGCGATGTGATAGGTCGACCACGTCCGCTGCTCGAGGCGGGTCGGGGCGAGATCCGGGTTCCAGAGCGGACTCGCCGACACGTCCTCGGCGAGCTCGACGAAGTCCTGCGCCGGCGCGCTCATCCGCCCGACGCGACCTGCTCCGCGTAGCCTTCCTGGGCCTCGTGCGCACCGGGGGCGTCGTGCCCGCCGTGATACGCCTTGGTCTCTGGCCGCTTGATTTGCGAGTGCGTCACGACGCGATCGCGCCGGCTGCCGCGAACGTCTTCGAGCGTCTGCCAGCCCTTGTCCGCGTGCTGCTCGAAGAAGCGCGCCATGCCGGCGTTCAAATCCTTGATCACGGTGGGACCGATGGCGTGGTCGAGCATCGCCGCCGTGCACACCTGGACGGTGCCGCAGCCGAGCAGGAAGTAATTCAGCGCCTGATCGAACGTCGAGATCCCGCCGATGCCGGAAAACGCCTTGTCCGGAAAGGCCTGGGTCAGCTGCGCCATCTTGGCGATCGACTGCGGCAGGATGGCCGGCCCGCCGAGCCCGCCGCTCGAGACGTAGCCGTCGACGTTCATCTCGAACTCCAGCGTCGCGGGATCGATCAGCGGCAGCGACGGGAACGTGTTCGACGAGACGATGGCGTCGGCGCCGCCGAGGAACGCCCCGCGCGCCTCGACGACGATGTCAGTGGTCGAAGGCGTCAGCTTGGCCCACACCGGCACGCGAGCGACTTCCTTGACGACCTGGGTGACGATCGAGACCAGCTCGGTGTCCTTGCCGATGTTCGAGCCCATGTCCTTGCGGTCCATGTGTGGACAGGACAGGTTCAGCTCGAAGGCATCGGCGCCAGCGTCCTGGCACCCCTTGGCCAGGGTCTGCCAGTGCTCCAGCTCGCGATCACTACCCGAGCCGGCCATGATCGACGCCACCAGGATCCGGTCGGGATGAGCCTGCTTGATCTTCTCGATGCGCGGCAGCCACCAGTCGAGCGGCTTGTCGGAGATCAGCTCCCAGTTCCACGACG
>JBDSLU010000293.1:0-6998 GCA_039916225.1 Vicinamibacteraceae bacterium | reverse complement strand
CAGATCCGAGCCGAGGTCTGGCAGATTCTGACCCCGGACCAACAGCAACAGGCCAAGACGCTGCAGGCGCAGATGGAGCAGCGGATGGAACGGGGCCGTCAGCGGCACCAGAAGAAGCAGGGGGCTCCGTAGGGCGGATGGACGGCACGGTTTGAGCTCGAACCGTGCCGTCTGTCCCGGCGTCGCTCTCACTCGCTCGGATTGTCCGTTCTAGGCCGAGGCAATCGCCGTTCTAACCGCTTCGACGATGTGTTTGGCGGAGATGCCGTATCGATCGAGCAGTTCATCGGGCTTGCCGCTGTGGGGGATCTCGCGAACGGCGATCCGGTGGACGCGAACGCCCGCCTCGGCGACCGCCTCCGCGACGGCATCGCCGATGCCGCCGGCAGCGTAGTGATCTTCGACGGTGATGATGTGACCGCCCGTCGCCGTGCCGGCAGCCCTTAGCCCGGCGGCGTCAACCGGGGCAAGCGAATACAGGTCGATGACCCGGATTAGCGTTCCCTCGCTCTTCAGCTGCTCGTAGGCTTTCAGCGCTTCGAATACCGTGACGCCGGCTCCGACGACGGTGACCTTGTCGGCGGCATCCTGGCGCAGCACTTTCAGGCCGCCGATTTCAAACCGCTCGTCGTTCGCGTAGATGACCTCGGTCTTCGGCCGGCTGGTGCGAATATAGGCAGGCCCCGGGTAGGAGGCGGCGAGCGCCACGAGGCGCTCGGCGCTGACCGCGTCGCACGGGTAGAGTACGGCGATATTCGGCTGGGCGCGGCACATCGCCAGATCCTCGAGAGCCATCTGCGAGGGGCCGTCTTCGCCGATCGAGACGCCGGCGTGCGAGCCGGCCATCTTGACGTTCAGTACGCTGATGTTGGCCATGCGGGCGAAGTCGTAGGCGCGGCTCAGGAAGCACGCGAACGTCGACGGGAAGGCGATGGCGCCGCGGCTGGCGAGGCCCATCGCCGCGCCCATCATCCCCTGCTCGGCGATGAACGCCTGGTAGAAGCGCTCCGGGAACAGCTTCTCGAAACGATCGCTGAAGGTCGAGTTGCCGACGTCGGAGTCGAGCGCCACGACGCGCGGATCGAGCGCGCCCAGCTTGGCGAGCGCGGTGCCGTAGGCCTCGCGGGTCGCGACCAGCTCGCCCATCTTGTAGGCCGGCGCCGGCATCTCGCCGGGCGCCTTGGGCCGGAGATCCGGCACGGAGCCCTTCTTCTCGGGCATCGGGATCGGGCCGCGGGGCCCGGCGTCCTTGATGTACTGCGATTCGAGCTCGGCCAGCGCCTTGTCGAGCTCCTCGCCCTTCTTGAAGGCCTTGCCGTGCCAGCCGTCCTTGTTCTCGGCGAACGACACGCCCTTGCCCTTGAGCGTGCGGGCCAGGATCATCGTCGGCTTGCCGGTCGTCTGGCGCGCGTCGGCGTAGGCCGCGAGCAGCGCGTCGACGTCGTGCCCGTCGACGATGATGGCGTGCCAGCCGAAGGCGCGCCAGCGGCTGGCGAGCTGTTCGAGATCGTGCCCGAGCTGCGTCGCCCGGCTCTGCCCGAGGCGGTTGACGTCGGTCACCGCGCAGATCGTATCGAGCTTGAAGAACTCGCCCATCTGGGCGGCTTCCCACACCGAGCCTTCCGCCGATTCACCGTCGCCCATCACCACGTAGGTGCGGGCCGGCGAGCCGATGCGGCGGGCGTTGAGCGCGATGCCGACGGCGGCGGCCAGACCCTGGCCAAGCGAGCCCGTCGCCAGGTCGACGAAGTTCAGACGTGGCGTCGGGTGACCTTCGAGGTCGGAGGTGTACTCGCGCAGCTTCATGACCTCGCTGCGCGGGAAGAGACCGGCTTCGGCCCAGGCGGCGTAGAGGATCGGGGCGGCGTGGCCCTTCGACAGCACGAAGCGGTCGTTCTGATCGCTCTGCGGCGTCTGCGGATCGAAGCGCATTTCGCCGAAGAAGAGCGTCGAGACGATCTCCGCGGCGGAACAGCACGTGGTGGGGTGGCCGCTGCCGGCCTCGCTCGTCGACTTCACCGAGTCGATGCGGAGCTGGGTGGCGATGTTCTTGAGCGCAGCGGTGTTCACCTGGACGTCTACGGGCACAATCTACCTCCGGGAAACGGGGAGTGTACCACAGCGTCCGAGCTCGTTCGGAGGCCGAACGAGACCGCTGGGCACGCCCCTTTGACCGGCATCCTTCCGCTACAATGCCCGCATGTACAGCCGGAGTGCGGGGTCGGCCGGCGCTGCAGTGATCGTCACGCTGGCGACGGCCTGCGGCTCGCCGCCGCCCCCGGCGCCCCCGGCGCCACAGCGCACCGCGTGCGGTGACGTGCTCAGCGTGGCGCTGCCGCCCGGCTTCACCTGCACGCCCAGCGCATCGCCGGTCGTGACTTCGGCGTTCGTCGAAGGCCCGCGCGTTCGCATCACACTGATCGCCGCGCCCCATCTGGCGCCCGGTGACTCGTCGACGGACCGGCCGGCGCGCCGCGGTGAGCGGGTCCGGGTCCTCTCCTTCGACGGCCGCCCGGCCACCGCCATCGTGACCGACGGCGCCTTGTGGGAATCGCAGATGGCCGTGTGGGTACCGGCCGTCGGCCCTGGCGGCGATCGCCTGGCGGCGCTGGCCCGCTGGCAGGCCGGGGCCGACGAAGCCGTGGCGGCCGACATCATCGCGTCGACGCGGGTGACGCACTCGCCGGGCGCGGTCCCCGACTCCGAGCCGTCCGTGCCGCCGCCGTCCGGGCCCGGGGCACCGGCCGCCCCCGCCGTGCTGCCGCCGGCGCCGATGGCCCCGGGGGGCGATCCGGCCGGCTGGCTCCGGCACTTCGCCGGGTTCCAGGTGACGTTCGCGGCGCCGCCCGAGATGGCCGTCTCGATGCACGATCCGACCGAAGGCGCCAACGTCTCATTGAGCGGCAAGGCGTTCGAGGTACACGTCTATCTGAGCCCCGACGGCGTCCGATCAGTGGCCGCGCAGGGCCAGGACACCGTGGCCTCGGAATCGATCGTCGTCGATGGTCCGCAGGGTCAGCTGCACCGCTGGCACCGCGCGACTGGCGGACGTCCGGGCCGCCCGTTCGAGCTGGAACTGCAATCGCGCCTCAGCCCGGACGTCCACCTGAGCGTGTTCGCTTCGTGCCAGACGGCCGCCGCGTGCGGCACGGCCGAAACGATCCTCCGCTCGATTCGCGTGGTTCACCGACCCTGAAGCCCCACATGGCGCATCGCATCACCCTCATCCCCGGCGACGGGATCGGCCCGGAAGTCACCGCGGCGGTCGTCCGCATGCTCGAGGTCGCCGGCGTGGCGATCGACTGGGAGAGGCACGACGCGGGCGTCACGGCCGTCGCCAAGACCGGCCAGACGCTGCCGCAGACGCTGCTCGACTCGATCGTCGCCAACAAAGTGGCGCTCAAGGGCCCGGTCACGACGCCGATCGGCGAAGGCTTCACCAGCGTCAACGTCGGCTTGCGCAAGGCGCTCGAGCTGTACGCCAACCTGCGCCCGGTCTACAACCTGCCCGGCGTGCCGTCGCGGTTCCAGGACGTCGACCTGGTCATCGTGCGGGAGAACACCGAGGACCTCTACGCCGGCCTGGAGCACACCATCGTGCCCGGCGTCGTCGAGAGCCTGAAGATCATCACGGCGGTCGCCTCCGAGCGGATCGCGCAGTTCGCCTTCGAGCACGCCCGGACCTACGGGCGCAAGAAGGTCACCGCGGTCCACAAGGCGAACATCATGAAGCTCAGCGACGGGCTCTTCCTCGAAAGCGCGCGCAAGATCGCCAGGAGCTTCCCCGACATCCCCTACGACGAGAAGATCGTCGACAACGCCTGCATGCAGCTGGTCATGCGACCGGAGCAGTTCGACGTCATCGTCCTGCCGAATCTCTACGGCGACATCGTCTCGGATCTGTGCGCCGGCCTGGTCGGTGGCCTCGGGGTCGTCCCCGGCGCCAACATCGGCCTCAAAGCCTCGGTGTTCGAGGCGGTCCACGGCTCGGCACCCGACATCGCCGGCCAGGATCTGGCCAATCCCACTGCCCTGCTGCTGTCCGGACTGATGATGCTGCGGCACATCGGCGAGCACGCCGCCGCGGATCGCGTGTCCGCGGCGCTGATGCGCGTGCTGACTGCAGGCACCACCTTGACGCGGGACCTCAAAGGGACCGCCACCACCACGGCGTTCACCGACGCCGTCTGCCGGGAGATCGACGCCGCCGCTTGACGAGCGACCGAGCGCCGACGCCATGCCCATTCACGACGAGATTACCGAAGCGGTCCTCGCGCGCGAGGACGTCGCCCGCTATGTCCAAGCTGCGGCCAGCGGATCCGGCCCATCCGCCCGCGAACGGGTCGAGATGTACCTGGACGAGATGCGGACGACGCAGCGGCATTCGATGTACCGCGCGCTCAAGCATCCGCTCTACCCCATCCTGCGCAAGGTCGAGCGGCACGTCGAGGGGATCGAGCATGTCCGGGCGGCGTCGGCCGCCGGCCGCGTCGTCTACATCTCGAACCACAAGAGCCATCTCGATTACCTGCTGGAGCTGCTGGCGCTCGAGGACTTCCAGATCAGGCCGCCGGTGATCGCCGCCGGCATCAACCTGTTCCACGGGCCGCTCGGCCTCATCAACCGACAGATCACCGGAGCGATTCCGATCCGGCGCAACATCAAGGATCCGGTCTATCTGGCGACGCTCAAGGCCTACGTCGCCGAAGTGCTGAACCGCCACGACGTGTTCTTCTACATCGAGGGCGGCCGCAGCTACACCGGCGAGTTCAAGGCGCCGAAGACGGGCCTGGTCCACGCGGTCCTGCAGGCCGGCATCACCGATCTGAAGATCGTGCCGACGGCGATCGCCTACGACCTGGTCCTCGAGGACAGCACGCTGGCCCGGCAAGGCGTCAAGAAAAGCCAACGTCCATTCAGCCGCGAGCTCGCCCAGATGATCGGCTCGGCGGTCGGCTACCAGACGCGCTCGTTCACGACGTTCGGCGAGCCGCTCTCGATCCAGGGCTTCGATCACCACGCTCGCCGCGACGTCCTCGAGCTGGCGCAGGCGGTGCGCGCGCGCATCAGCGCGCTGCACAAGGTCGTGCCGACGGCGCTCGTGGCGGCGGCCATGCGACCCTCGAGCCCGCCGGCGGAGCTGCGGGCGCGGATCGCCGCGCTGGTCGACACCCTGCGCGAGCGGGGCGCCAATCTCGCCGAGACCGACCCGCAGATGATCATGGAGCGCGGTGCCGGACTGCTGGTCGATCGCGATGCGATGGCGGTCGACGGCGGGCTCTATCGCGTCCGCGATCGCACGCTGCTGCGCTACTACGCGCGATCGATCGCCCACCTGATCGCACCCGCACGTCAGGCGGCGGCTCCCGTCGCCTGAGGTCATGCTGAACGCACTCTCGAAGGCGTTCTTCCTCACCCTCGCCTCGAACCGGCCGCTCAAGCGGCTCGCCTCGCGCTACGGCCTGGCCAAGCCGACCAGTTTTGGCCGGCGGTTCATCGCCGGGGAAACCACCGACGACGCCATCGCCGCGGCCCGCGTCGTCCAGGCCGCCGGCTTGTTGATCAGCCTCGATCTGCTCGGCGAGAGCGTGCTCACCCTCGACGAAGCGGATGCCGCGACGCGCGGCTGCGTCTCGCTGATCCGCGACATCGTCGACGCCGGCATCGAGCGCAACGTGTCGCTCAAGCTGACGCAGCTGGGGCTCGACGTCGATCACGCCACCGCGGTCGACAACCTGCGCAAGGTGCTGGGACTGGCCGACCGCCACGACTTCTTCATCCGCATCGACATGGAGGGGTCGCCCTACACCCAGGAGACGCTCGACATCTGGGAGACACTCTGGACCTTGGGGCACCGCCGCCTCGGCGTCGTCCTGCAGTCCGCGCTGCGGCGCAGCGAGGCCGACGCCAGGCGCGTCATCGAGCTCGGTGGACGCATCCGCCTGGTGAAGGGCGCCTACAAGGAACCCAAGACGATCGCCTTCCAGACGAAGACGGACGTCGACGAGGCGTTCGTCCGCATCATGCGGGTGCTGCTGAAAGACGCCCACTACCCCGCCATCGCCACTCACGACCCGGCGATGATCGCCGCCACCAAGGCCTGCGCAACAGAGCTCGGCATTGCGCGCGATCGCTTCGAGTTCCAAATGCTGTACGGCGTCCGTCGTGATCTGCAGACGGCCCTGGCCGCCGAGGGCTATCGGGTCCGCGTCTACATCCCGTTCGGCCGCGAGTGGTTTCCGTACTTCATGCGCCGCCTCGCCGAACGCCCCGCCAACGTCGCCTTCGTGGTCCGCAGCCTGCTCCGCGAGGGCTGACTTCCCGGCGAGCAGTGCCCGCCAGGGCTCTCGCATGGCAGCCATGCCGGCCAAGTCTCGCTCGCGCAACCGATTAGCTGGGGCTGACGGTTGAGCTTGCATCCCACTAAGTCGCCACGTACGCCGACTCTTTTCCGAATCTGACCGGTCTTCTGCCGCGCAGGTTCGTAATCGCGCAGGCAGCCGTTCTAGGAGTGCAGGGGTTGCGGAACCTCTCGCGCTGGCACGCATCTTGGGAATGGGAGACCGGTGCGCTGGCCCCGGCATCGGACGCGCCGCCGGGCGAAAGCCAGTCAAGGAGAGAGGTAAACGTCTATGGTCACGAACTATCCCCAGGTGCTCGTCGCGACGGATCGCAACACTCACACGGAGACCCGCGTCACGGTTGCGGGGATGATGGAAGCGGCAGTTCGGCGGGTCGGGCAGATCGCGTGCGGCGTGCGCGGCCACGAAATGCTGTGGCACTACGAGCGGGAACGCGTCCTCCTCGAATGCGGCCGCTGCGGACACGCCTCCAAGGGATGGGACGTCAGCGGCGCGACGGCCCCGACGCTGCGCTACGCCGGTGACGCCCGACGTCACGAGCTCAAAACGCTGAAGATCGCCACCCGCCGTTCCGCCTGACACGAAGCAGGCGGCCCGTCGACGGGCACTCCCCAGGCCCGTCAGCGCACCACCGAC
>JBDSLU010000292.1:0-21584 GCA_039916225.1 Vicinamibacteraceae bacterium | reverse complement strand
GCTTCGATGAAGACGTCGGGTTCGGGCTTGCCGTGCGCCACCTCGTCGCTGCGCGCGATCACCGCCAGCCGCTCGTCCAGGCCCAACTCGCGCAGCGTGTGCACGACGTTGTCCCGGGGCGCCGACGTTGCGGCGGCGATCGGCACGCCGGCCGCGTCGAGCGCGTCGAGGAGCCGTATCAGCCCGCTCAGCGGCTCCAGCCGGCCGGCCGAGAGCCGGCGGTAGGCCGACTCCTTCTCGTGCGACAGGGAGGCGATCTCGGCCTCGGTCAGCGCCCGCTCGAAGAGGCGCGGAAAGATGTCCGAGTTGCGGCGGCCGTCCATCCACTTACGCATCTCGAGCGTCAGCCCGGGCAGGCCGTGCGCCGCGGTGAAGGCCTCGAAGGCCTCGATGTGGAACGGCATGTTGTCGAGCAGCGTGCCGTCGATGTCGAAAACGACGCCCGCGACACGGCGGGCGGGGAAGGGGCTGGTCATCGTGCGAGTGCCTTGCGTCCGTAACCGATCTCGGCGCCGCCCGAGATGATGTGATCGACGCCGGTAGTGAAGGTGGCGTCCGAGGCGAGGAACAGACAGAGGCGTCCGACTTCCTCCGGCGTGCCCATGCGGCCGGCCCATTGTGCCGTCTCGCCGTCGTCGCGGCACTGCGCCGGGTCGGGCGCCGAGTCGATGGCGGCCTGCCACAGGGGTGTGAAAACGTTGCCGGGCGAGATGCTGTTGACGCGCACGCCGTGCACCGCTTCGTCGACGGCGAGGGCCTTGGTGAACGACTTCACCGCGCCCTTGGTCGCGACGTAGGTCGTGGCGTGGTGCTGGCCGATGGTAGCGACCAGGCTGGCGACGTTGACGATCGAGCCGCGGGTGCGTCGCAGGTGCGGGAGGGCGAGCTTGGCCAGCGCGAAGACGCTGACCACGTTCAGTTCGAGCAGGCTCCGGAGGTCGTCGAGCGAGAAGTCGTCGATCGGCTTGTGCGGCGGATGCCAGCCGGCGTTGTTGACGAGGCAGTCGAGACGCCCGTCGCGCGCGACCGTGTCGGCGACCAGCGCCTCGCGATCCGCATCGGCGGTCACGTCGCAGCGGATGAAATGCACCCGGCCGGGCCCGCGGGCCGAAAGAGTGGCCGCGAGGTCGGTGCCCCGACCGGCGTCGGGCGAGGCGATGACCACCGAGGCGCCGGCCCCGGCGAACACCGCGGCGCAGCCTTCGCCGATGCCTTGCGACCCCCCGGTGACGATGACGGTCTTCCCAGCGAAATTCATGGCAGACAGGATAGCCGCAGCGGAGCGGCTCAGGAGTCAGTCGAGGCTGGCGAGGATGCCGTGGCTGGGGTTGCGGGTCGCGGGGTCGAGCGCGATCGAGCGCTGGAGAGCGCGCTGCGCGTCGTCGATGTGACCGGCGGCGCTCAGGGCCCGGCCCAGCTCGTACCAGGCCAGCGGTGAGCCGGGAAAGCGATCGCGGTTGGCCCGAAACAGCGCGATGGCGGCCTCGTGCCGGTCACTCAGCGTGCATTGGCGGCCGACATACTGCAGCTCGTACTCGGCCAGGTTCCAGCGCGGCTCGCCCTCGCCGAGCGCCGTCCGCCACGCCGCCAGCGCGGCTTCGATGCCGCCGCTGGCCAGGGCCGCGGCCACCGCCATGCCCGCCGATCGTCGCGGCGTCGCGACCGGCCAGTGGAGGACCTCGGCGAGGAAGTCGTGGATGGCCGCCGTGTAGCGGTCGGCATCCTCGGCGTTGGGATAGATGTGACCCCCGGCGAGCCGCACCAGCCGCTTCGGCTCGGCGGCCTTGGCGAACATCGCTTCCCCGTGATGGAACGGGATGATCGCGTCGTCGGGACTGTGCAGGAACAGGGTGGCGCTGCGCGTGCCGGCGATGGCCTCGTCCGACCGGAACGGATGTCGCAGCAGCCAGCGCACCGGCATGAATGGATGCTCTTCCTCGCCGCGGGCGAGCACCGAGGTGAAACCGCCCTCGACGATCAGCGCCGCTTCGTCGACGTCACGGGCCAACGGCACGGCCGCTCCGGTGCCGAGCGACCAGCCGTAGATGGCGATGTGGTCGGCGGGGATGCCGTCGATACGGCGCAGATGATCGTAGGCGGCGCGGGCTGCCGCGTGCATGCCGGCTTCGCTCGCCGTGCCCCCGACGTCGCCAAAGCCCGGATACTCGACCGCCAGCACGTTCAATCCCAGCTGCCGCAGTTGGTCGTAGCGGCGCAGGTTCGGGCTCGAGCTGATCGACGCCGCGTTGCCGTGCAGGAACAGGACCCAGTAGTCACCGGCCGCGCCGCTGCCGACCCCGCTCGCCGCTGCGTGCATTCGCCAGGCCTCGGTGGCGAGCCCGTGCTCGCCCGTGACGAGCACGCGCTCGGGAGCGAGACCCAGGCTGTTCGCGTAGAGGGTGCCCATCGCCGGCGGCCGGAAGACGAGGTCCACCTGATAGGCGTACAGGTAGCCGATGGCGCCCGCGTAGGCGAGCAGGGCCAGGATCGCGACGTCTGCAACGACGCGGACAGGACGCCGCCACCGGGCCGGCCAACGCATGAGCGGGGTAGTTTATAGTGACTCGAGATGCCTTCGTTGCCCGCCGACGCCCTGCGAACCTGCGAGTCCGATCTCTCCATCCTCGAGACCGTCGTCACCGCCCAGCCCGGTCCGGCCGGAGCCTTGCCGCTCGAGCCCGCCGACCTGCTCGAGCGACCCAGCGGCGATCTGTTCGGGTGGACGCTGAACGCCGGCATGGGCTGGCAGCCGGACGCGATGCGGCGGCCCGAGGTCCTGATCCTCAGCACCCAGGGCGGCATCCGCGAGAACGACGGCAGCCCGCTGGCGCTCGGCTACCACACCGGTCACTGGGAAGTCGGGCTGCTGATGCGGGCTGCGGCCGAGGAGCTGCGCACCGCCCTCTGCATGCCGTTCGCCGGTTACGTCACCGATCCGTGCGACGGCCGCACCCAGGGCACGACCGGCATGATGGACTCGCTGCCGTATCGCAACGACGCGGCGATGGTGCTCGGCCGCCTGATCCGATCGCTGCCGACGCGGGTCGGCGTCATCGGCATCGGGACCTGCGACAAGGGATTGCCGGCGATGATGATGGCCGTCGCCGGCGCGCACAATCTGCCCGGCGTGATCATCCCCGGTGGGGTGACGCTGCCGGCCACCGACGGCGAGGACGCCGGCAAGGTCCAGACGCTCGGCGCGCGCTACGCGCACGGTTCGATCTCGCTCGAGGAAGCGGCCGAGATGGGCTGCCGCGCCTGTGCCTCGCCGGGCGGCGGCTGCCAGTTCCTCGGCACCGCGGCGACCGCCCAGGTCGTCTCGGAAGCGCTCGGGCTCTCGGTGGTGCACAGTGCGCTGGCTCCATCGGGACAACCGGTGTGGCTCGACATGGCCCGCCGGTCGGCCCGCGGTGTCCTGGCCCTCCGCACCCGGAAGAAGACGGTGCGGGACATCGTCACCGACGCCGCCATCCGCAACGCAATGGTCGTCCACGCCGCCTTCGGCGGCTCGACCAACCTGCTCCTGCACATCCCGGCCATCGCGCATGCCGCCGGGCGGGCCCGGCCGACCATCGACGAATGGCTCGACGTGAACCGCCGCGTGCCGCGGCTCGTCGACTCGCTGCCGAACGGGCCGCACCCGACCGTGCGGGTGTTCCTCGCCGGCGGCGTGCCCGAGGTGATGCTGCACCTGCGCGATCTGGGCGTGCTCGATCTGTCGGTGCTCACCGCGTCCGGCGAATCGCTCGGCGACATGCTGGCGTGGTGGGAAGCGTCGCCGCGCCGGCAGCGTGTCCGCGAACTGCTGCGCGAACGCGACGGCATCGATCCGGATGACGTCATCATGCCGCCGGCGAAGGCGCGCGCGAAGGGCCTGACCAGCACCGTGTCCTACATCCGCGGCAACCTGGCGCCGGAAGGCGCGATCGTCAAGAGCACGGCGATCGATCCGAAGCTGCTCGGCGCGGACGGCGTCTATCGACACACCGGCCCGGCCCGGATCTTCACGTCGGAGCGCGCCGCCATCGCCGCCGTCAAGAACCAGGGGCCGGATCGCCTGCAGGCGGGCACGGTGATGGTGCTGATCGGCCGCGGCCCGATCGGCGCCGGCATGGAGGAGACCTACCAGGTCACCTCGGCGCTGAAGCACATCGACATCGGCAAGACCATCACGCTGATCACCGACGCGCGGTTCTCGGGGGTCTCGACCGGTGCCTGCATCGGCCACGTCGGTCCGGAAGCGCTGGCCGGCGGACCGATCGGCCGTCTCGTCGACGGCGATACCGTCCGCGTCGTCATCGACACGCGGACGCTCGACGGCAGCATCGACCTGATGGACGGCGAGGCGCCCGCGGACGCGATCCTGGCCGGCCGTTCGATCCGCCCCGACCTCGCCCCCGATCCCGCCCTGCCCGACGCGACCCGCATCTGGGCCGCGCTGCAGCAGGTGAGTGGCGGCACCTGGGGCGGCTGCGTCTACGACGCGGACGCGATCGTCGCGAAGCTGCGGGGTTAGCCGCGAATTGAAGGGGCAGGACGGCGGTCGACCGCCGTGGTCGCGACTAGGACGCCGCGCGATCGTCCGCCGCCGCGGTCGTCGGGCGGGCGGCTTTCTCGGCGGCGACGGCGTCGAGCGCGGCCTTCAGCTCGAGCAGTGTCAGCGGCTTGCTCAGGTAGGCGTTCATGCCGGCGGCAAGGCACTTTTCCTTGTCGCCTTCCATGGCATGGGCGGTGAGCGCGATGATCCGCAGCGATTCGCCGGAGTAGCGCTCGCGGCGCCGGATCATCGTGGCGGCGTCGAGGCCGCTCAGCTCCGGCATCTGCACGTCCATCAGCACCACGTCGAACGCTTCGCGCTCGGTGAGGTCGACGGCGGCCTGGCCGTTCGGGGCGAGCACGGCGCGGTGCCCGAGGCGCTTCAGCATCGCCAGGGCGATGCGCTGGTTCACTTCGTTGTCTTCGGCGAGCAGGACCTTCAGAGTGACCAGCGGCGGCGCCAGTGCGGCGGGGGCCTCGAGGTCGCGCCCCGTTCCGGTCACGGCCTTGGTCGCCGGCAGCGCGATCCGCGTAGTGGTTGCGGTCGATTCGCCATCGAACGAGCCCGCCCCGTCGGGACCCGAGTCGCCGCGCGCCGTCGTCGTCAGCTGCACGGTGAAGTGGAACGTGCTGCCGCGCCCGACTTCGCTCTCGACCCAGATGCGTCCGCCCATGGCCCGGACGATCGACGCGGAGACGGCCAGGCCGAGGCCGGTGCCGCCGTAGCGCCGCGTGGCCGATTCGTCGGCCTGGGTGAACGGCTCGAAGATGTGCGACTGCTTGTCGGCCGGAATGCCGATGCCGTGGTCCTGCACGCTCAGGTGCAGCTCGCAGCCGCGGTCGTTCATCGACAGGACCTCGACGCGCAGGTGGATGTCGCCGGTGTCCTTGAAGTCGACCGGCATCGCGACCAGGTCGGCGCGCAGGTGGCGATCGCCGGGCTCGCTGAACTTGACGGCGTTGCCGACCAGGTTGACGAGCACCTGCTTCAGGCGCCCGGCATCGCCGATGGCTGTGCGCGGCAGCCGGCCGTCGACCGACGACAGCAGCGTCAGCCCCTTGCCGCGCGATTGCACCTGCAGCGAGGCGATGGTGTCGGCGAACCAGGCCGGGAGGTCGAAGCGATCCTGGGCCAGCTCGAGACGGCCGGCTTCGATCTTCGAGAAGTCGAGGACGTCGTTGACCAGGCGCAGCAGCGACTGGCCGGAACGGCGCAGCAGGTCGACGTAGTCGCGCTGCTCGACGTCGAGGGTGGTGCGATCGAGGAGTTCCGAGAGCCCGATGATGCCGTTCATCGGCGTGCGGATCTCGTGGCTGATGTTGGCGACGAAGTCGCTCTTGGCGCGCGACGCCGATTCGGCCGCTTCCTTGGCCCGCTGCAGCACCATCTCGCCCTGCTTGCGCAGGGTGATGTCGCGGCCGACGGCCTGGATGGCGTCGCCGCCCTCGTGCAGCGGCCGCGTCGTCATCTCGACGGTCAGCGTGTTGCCGTCCGGCGTGAGGAGCTCGACCTCGAAGGTCAGCGGGCCCTCGGCGCGCAGCGAGCGCGTCACCAGATCGGCGACGTGCGCGGCCCGCGTCGGCGGCGCTACTTCGGCGAGCTGCCGGCCGAGGACGTCCTGGCGCAGCCGGCCGCTCATCCGCTGCCCGGCGCGGTTGAAGCTGGTGATGGTGCCGGTGGCGTCCCAGGTGCAGATGAGATCGTTGGCGTGCTCGATCAGCTCGTCGTGCTGGCGGCCGAGCAGGGCCTCCTGCTCGCGGCTGCGGGCCAGCCGGGCCTCGGTCGTGCGGCGCTGGCGCCAGAGCTGCGCGATCCACGTCAACGCGCCGAGCAGGCCGACGAGCAGTACCGCGCCGGCGGCCAGCGCCGTGCGCGACAGGATCGAGGGGCTGGCGACGACGTGGATGTCGTCGGCGCTGCGCAGCCACAGGCGCACCGCGCGCGGCCGCGCCGTCGTCGGCGGGATGCCGTCGAGACGCTCGGGGACGCCGGTCAGTTCGACCCGGCTGCCGGGGGCGATCGAGAGCGGCCGGCCCTGCGCGATCGGGACGGTCGCCGTCACCACGACGTCGTCCTCGATGAGGGTGAAGTGCTGGTCCTGGCCCTTGACGTGCTCCTCGACCATGAAGGCCGCGGTGCGTGTCAGCCGGCCGGCGGCGTCGTCGCGGAGGAGGTGCGAGAGCGGTCGCGACACGGCTTCCTGCACGCGGGGCGGAGCGCCGGTGGCGCGCAGCAAGGCGTAGCGGAGGGCGGGCGTATCGCCGGGCGCGACGAATCCCGCGGCTTCGATCTCCGTGCCGACCTTGGGCACGTCCTGGCCGGCGTCGAGGTCGACGCGGAACGCGCCACGGTCGCCCTCGAGGAACACCTGCGTGCTCGTCGCGAACGTGACGACGCCGCGGGCGCGGAGGCGATACGGCGTCACCGCCGGCGTCCGGTGCTCGAGCGGGCCGGCGCTGGGGGCGAAGGTTTCGAAGGGATCGGGCGCCGGTGGGCGAGTCACCGTGATGGCGTCGCGATGGGGCACGAGCAGGTGCAGGGTGCGCGTCTGCGGCTCGGGCAGGATCAGCCGGGCGAGGACGCCCGTCACGGTCACTTCCGCGTTGATCAGCGTCTCCGGCAGCGGCTGCTGCCCGTGGCCGGCGATCGTCAGGTGGAAGGCGGAGCCGTCGAACGCGACGAGCTCGGCGACGACGTGGCCAGGCGTGTCGGTGCCGACGCGCTGGATGACGCCAGCGACCTTGATGCGCTCGGCGTCGTCGAGATACTGCAGCGTGCGGCTTGGCTGGAAGGGCAGCGCGTCGGGCAGCGTGTCCGTCCCCAGCTTCGTCACGTGCTCGGCGACGACGATGGGAAGGGGATCGCCGGCATCGGTGACGCCATCGATCTGCAGGCGGTCGCCGACGCGGACATCGGCGGCATTGTCGTGGCGAACGAGGACGCCGCCGGTCGCATCCTGGACGTAAATGGTGCGCCAGATGGGATCGACGAACGTCACGGTGGCGCGCACCGCCACGGGATAGTGCAGGCCGGCCTTGTCCGGGCGGACGCCGCGGATCGCTCCGACGGTGTCGAGCAGGTAGAGCGCGTTGTACGTCGACGGCGGCGGGGACTGGGCCTGCAGGGGCGCGCCGGCACCATGCCAGGCGAACAGGCACACGCCGACGGCCACGGCACGGGACGGCAGTCGATGAAGGGTAGTCGACACGATGACTGGGTGTTCAATCGGCAGCGGCGGCCGGTGGTTTAGCCGTCGGCGCGCAGGGGCTTGAATTATGGCGAACAAATAGCGAAGATAGGCCATGCAGGCCGCTCGACTTCATATCGAAGCCCTGCTGCGGGCCCGACGCCTCGACCGGACGGTCACCGATGCCTGTGCGCCGCCCGAACCGGTTCGGTCCGTGCCGACCGGCCTGCCCTGGCTCGATCCGCGCCTGGCCGGGGGGTGGCCCTGTGGCGAAACGTCGGAAATCGTCGGACCGGCCTCTTCCGGTCGTACCAGCCTGATGACCGCCTCGCTGGCGGCCGCCACGGCCCGCGGTGACCTCGCCGCCCTCATCGATACCCACGATACGTTCGATGCCGATTCGGCGCAGGCCGCGGGCCTGACGCTCGATCATCTGCTCTGGGCGCGCGGCGATCCGGCCGGCGTGCCGCGGCCGCACGTTCTCCTCGAGCGCGCCATCAAGGCGTTCGGCCTGGTGCTCGAGGCCGGCGGGTTCGCCGTCGTCGCGCTCGATCTGGGCGACGTGTCGTCGAGCGATCTCGCCCGCCTGCCGTTCACCACCTGGCGGCGTCTGCAACGGTTCGTCGAAGGCCGGGACACCGTCGCGCTGGTGCTCGCCCCCACGCCGGTCGCCCGGAGCGCCCGCGGCGTGACGCTCGAGCTGTCGGCGTCGACGGCGACGGCGGTGTGGGTGGGGGAGAGTCGTCGCGCCCGCCGATTGGCCGGGCTGTCCCTCTCGGCGCATGTCCGGACCGCCCGACGGCTGTAGGTGCCCCGCATGTTCTGCGCCCTTGCTGCCGCCCTGACGGCCCTGCCCGCCATGCCCCCCGCCGCCAACGTCGCGGCGGCGACCGACGCGCTCGCCGCCGTGGCCCGCGGGGCGTCGCCGCGGGTCGAGATCGTCGGGCCCGGCGTCGTGGTCATCGACGCGCGTGGGTTGGCGCGGCTGTTCGGGCAGGACGCGCAGGTCGCGGCACTGTGCCGGCAGCAGGCGGCCGATCGCGGCGTACCCTCGGCCGTCGCGATCGCGGCGACGCGGACCGCGGCGCTGCTCGTGGCCCTCGACGGCGCGGCGCGGATCGCTTCGGCCTCGCTCGATCCCACGGCGCCTGGCGCGGCCGTCACCGTTCCGGCGGGAGCCGAGGCGGCCGCCCTCGCGCCGCTGCCGATCGCACTCATCGCGCGGCTCTCCGGGCTCGAGGCGGGGCGCGGGCCACGCGAACACGGCGGGCAGCCACGAGGCAAGACGGCCCGCTCGCGCGCTCACGCATCCGCCGTCTCTGGGCTCGATGCCGACGTGCCGCTCGCCTTGTGGCGGCGATGGGGGTTGGTCACGCTCGGTGCGCTGGCCGCGCTGCCGGCCGCCGACCTGTTCGAGCGCCTCGGGGCGGCGGGGCTGGGCTGGCACGCGATGGCCCGCGGGCTCGACGCCCGCCCGCTGGTCCCGACCGCCGAACCACAGCCCTTCGAGGCGACGTGCGCGTTCGAGTGGCCGATCGAGGCCATCGAGCCGCTGGCGTTCGCGCTCGGCCGGGTGATCGAGCCTCTCTGCGCGCGGCTCGATCTCGGCGGCCTCGGCACGGTCACGCTGCAGACGACGCTGCGGCTGGTCACCCGCGAGCTCTACGTGCGGCGTCTCGGCCTGCCGATGCCGATGCGTGATCCGCGCGTGTTGCGCACGCTCATCGTCCTCGATCTGGAATCGCATCCGCCGCCGGCCGGGATCGACGTGCTGACGGTGACCTTCGAGCCGGTCGGCGGCCGCATCGTGCAGCCGTCGCTGCTGGCCCGGGCGCATCCGCGGCCCGAGACGATCGCCACGCTGACCGCCCGGCTGCGCGCGGTGATGGGCGATGGCCGCGTCGGCTGCCCGGTGGCCCTCGACACGCACCGCGGCGGCGCCATCGGGATGCGGCCCTTCGGCGGACTGACGGCGGGTGGGCTGCTCGCCGTGGCCGAAACGCCCGCCGTGGCCGAAAGGCCCGCCGCGGTCGAGGCCGAGACGGCCGCCGCGGCCCGCCTGACGCTGCGCCGGTTCCGGTCGCCGCCGCCGGTGCGGGTGGATCTCGATCGCGGCCGGCCGGTCCGCGTGCGCTCGCTCGAGTCGCGACGGTTGCCGCGACTCGGGGCCGTGCGTCAGGCGGCGGGGCCGTGGCGATCGTCCGGCGACTGGTGGCGCACCGGGAGCGCCGCGTTCGACGGCGACCTTGCCATGGCCGCCAGCGCGGATGGTGCGGCCGTGCCGCTGCTGCGACCGGTCGCGATCGAATCCGTCTGGCAGCCGGATCCATCGGTGTGGAGTGACGAACCCGCGACCGCCTGGGACGACGACGAATGGGACGTCGTCGTCGAGTCGGGATGCGCGTTGCGCCTGGCCAGGGACCGACGACGGGATCGCTGGGTCGTCGCCGCGCTGATCGACTGACGCGCCCACGGCTCGGGCCGCGCCGGACGCGAGCCGGATGCCGACGCGCTACAATCCGCGCGTGCTCTGGTCCCGCGTCGCCTGCCTCCGCGCCGCCGGAACCGCGGCCGTCGCGCTCGTGGCGGCAGGGGGCGTTTTCGTGGCGGCGCAACAACCGCCACCGATCGCCGTGCCGCCCGCGGTGCCCACGCCGGTATCGGCCTCGGCGCAGCGCATCTACCAGGAAGCCAAAGGCCAGCTGCTCCAGGTGCGGACGCTGCTCAAAGGCCAGGACAGCCAGGCCAGCGTCGGCTCAGGGTTCCTGGTCAGCGCCGACGGCCACATCCTCACCAACTACCACGTGGTCAGCCAGGCGGCGCTCCAGCCGGAGCGCTATCGGCTCGTCTACAGCACCGCCGATCGCCGCGAAGGTCCGCTCCAGCTCCTCGGCTTCGACGCCATCCACGATCTCGCCGTGGTCAAGCCGGCCGATCCGGCGCCCCTCGCCGGCCGCGGCACGCTGGCGTTCCGGCATCGCGAGCAGCCGCTCGCGCAAGGCGAGCGCATCTACTCGCTCGGCAATCCGCTCGACGTCGGCTTCGCCGTCATCGAAGGCACCTACAACGGGCTCGTCGAGCGCAGCTTCTATCCGACGATCTTCTTCGCCGGCTCGCTCAACCCCGGCGTCAGCGGCGGGCCGACCCTCGACGAACAGGGCGCGGTCATCGGCATCAACGTGGCGGCGCGTCGCGATGGCGAGCAGATCAGCTTCCTGGTGCCGGCCACCTTCGCCGAAGACCTGCTGCAGCGGGTCCGCGGGGCGGCGCCGCTGACCGGGCCGGCCTATCCGGCCCTGGTCGAGCAACTGCAGGCGCACCAGGCGGCGCTCACGGCGCGTGTCCTGAGCCAGCCGTGGCGGCAGGCCGGGCATCCGCGCTACGTGATCCCGCTGCCGCAGGAGACGTTCATGCGGTGCTGGGGCCGCAGCACGCCGGCCGAAGCCAAGGGCCTCGAGTTCGAGCACGCCGAGTGCCAGATGGATACGCGCGTCTTCGTCTCCGGCTGGCTGACGACGGGGGCGGTGAACGTGCGCCACGAGGCCTACGACGGCGCCAGGCTCGGCACGCTGCGCTTCGCCCAGCGCTACAGCGCGAGTTTCGCCAACGAAGGCTTCGGCGGGGCCGGCGACACGGCCCGGACCGCGCCGCAGTGCCACGAGCGGTACGTCGACCGCGACGGGCTGCCGCTGCGCGCGGTCCTGTGCCTGTCGGCCTACAAGAAGCTGACCGGCTTGTTCGACGTCAGCGTGCTCGTCGCCACCGTCGACGCGCCGCAGCAAGGCGTCCAGGGCCGCTTCGACGCGCAGGGCGTCAGCTTCGACAACGCGCTGGCGCTCGCCGCGCACTATCTGAACGGCTTCCGGTTGACCCGGACACCGGCCGCGCCATGACCGAGCCGCCCATCCTGCCGACCGCGATCGACGCTCCGCCGATCTCGTCGCCCGTGATCGACCATCCGCCGATCCTGGCGATCGTCGACGTCCTCGATCGCGACGGACGGGCGCGCGTCTCGCTGCCGGTGCGCCGCTGGCCCGTCACCGTCGGCCGCGCGATCGGCTGTGACGTCGTCCTCGACGATCCCTACGTCGCGCCGCGGCACGCGACCATCACCGATCAGGACGGCAGCCTGCAGCTGCAGGTCGGCGAGACGATCAACGGCGTCTGGCAGAAGCGACGGCGCGTGGCGGCGGGCGAGCGGACCGAGCTGGCCGCCGGCGATGTGGTGCAGATCGGCGGCACGCGGCTGCGGATCCGACGGGCCGCGGACGCGCTGTCCCCCGAGCGCCCGTGGGTGCCCGAGGCCTCCGGCAGCCTCCGCGCCGTGCTGCTGTTGATGCTGCTGTTCTCGGCCTGGAACGCCGCCGACCTGTGGCTGCACGACGATCCGGGCGGCCGCCTCACCGACTATCTGCCGATCCTGATCGGTGGGCCCATCGCGGTGGCCGTCTGGTCGGCGTTCTGGTCGGTGGGATCCAAGCTGATTCGCCACCGCTTCGACTTCTGGAGCCACGTCCGCATCGCGCTCCTCGGCACCATCGGCATGGGCGTGGCCGGGTTGCTGCTGCCGGTGTCCGCCTTCGCCTCCGGTTGGTCGTGGCCCAGCCGCATCGGGCCGCTGGTCGTCAGCGCCATCGGCTGGGGGGCTGTCGGCGCGCACATCGGCCGCCTTCTGCCCGGACGTCCGCGGGCGCTGGCTGCGGTGATGGGCTCGCTCTTCGTGGTCGGCGTCGGGCTCTACGGCATCCACCACTACGAGTCGCAGAACCGGGTGTTTCCGGAGCTGTACGTCGCGACGCTGGCGCCGCCCGTGCTGCGTGTCGCGCCCACGGTCTCGACCGCGCGCTTCCTCGACGAGGCCAAGGCCCTCAAGGCGGTCCTCGAAGCGCACCTCGCCGACGACAATCGGTCGACGTCGGGCGACGACTGATCGCCGCCCGCGTGAGACGGGCGCGGCTTAGAACACGCGGCGCTTCAGCCGCTCGATGGTGAAGCGGGCCGTCTCGGCGACCGCCATCACCGCCATCACCCCGGCCTGCACCGGATCGGTGACCACCAGGTCGGCGGCGTCCGGCACGCTGCCGGCCATGTTCAGGCTGATCACCAGCAGGCCCTGGCCGCGCACCTCGCGCACGGCAGCCTCGATCTCGCCGCCCATCAGCGATCCGGCGAGGACGAGGGCGCGGGCGCGGGGCAGCCGGGCGACGGCGCGGACCGCTTCGGCCAGCGCCTGCTCGCCGACCAGCGGGATCGTATCGACCGAGATCTTCTCACCGCGAATGTTGTGACGGTCGGCCTCGGAGATGGCGCCGATGGCCACCTGGCCGACCTGGGCACCGCCGCCCATGATGATGATGCGCTTGCCGTAGATGCGCTTGAGCGTCGCCGCCACTTCCAGACTGCGGACGATCACGAGAGCGCGCAGCTCGTCGACGAGCGCGGTGGTGTCGGGCGCGGTGATCTCGAGATAGGTCCGGCTGAGGTCGTCCCAGTCGCTCAGGATCTCGACGCTGGTGATGTCGCCGCCATGCCGGGCGATCACGCCGGTCAGTTGATGGAGCACGCCGGGCCCCGTGGGCGCGGTGACGAGGATGGCTACCTGATCCACGTCGAGAGTGTAACCTGTCGACTCCAGTGGCTTCCCACCTCGACGACGGCGACGAGCACATCGGCGATGCCGGCAGCGGCGGTCGCGAGGTGTCGGGCTCGCTGCGCGTGCTGACCGTCTCGGGCAGCCTCCGGGCGCGGTCGTCGAACGGCGCCGTCCTCGACGCGGTGGCCGCGCTCCTGCCGCCGCACGTCCATGTCACGCGCTACGACGCGCTGGCCGACCTGCCGGCGTTCAACCCGGATCTCGACGGCGAGGGCGCCACGCCGCCACCAGCCGTCGCCCATTGGCGAGCGGCCATCGCCGACGCCGATGCGGTGATCATCTGCAGCCCGGAGTACGCCCACGGCGTGCCCGGTTCGCTGAAGAACGCGCTCGACTGGCTGGTCAGCGGTCCGGACGTCCCGGGCCTGCCGATCGCGGTCGTCAACGCGACGACCCGGGCCCATCACGCCCACGAGTCGCTCATCGAGACGCTCCGGACGATGTCGGCGACCGTCGTCGAGGCGGCGTCCGTCCGGCTCCCGCTGGCTCCCAGCCAGCGTACGGCCGAGGCGATCCTCGCCGACCCGCCGATCGCAGCGATGCTCACGGTTGGGCTGGCGGCCTTGCTCGCGGCTGTTCAGGCCCGAAAATAGCTGCACGGTCCGGGCCATTCCGGCGCCCCCTGACCGGATAGCGACAAATTCTTGCGGCCAAACCGACCCAGCTTATGTAGGGGAATGCAGGGACTGGCAGATGTGCCGATTGAAGTTCCAACAGGATCATCGATCCGCCCAAAGCACCCATGGCCATGCTGCCCAAGTTCGTCCGCTTCTCCTCTGACCTTGCCATCGACCTCGGCACGGCCAACACCTGTGTCTTCGCCCCCGGGCGCGGCATCGTCCTGAACGAGCCATCGGTCGTCGCCTACAACACGGCGCACAACCGGATTGAAGCGGTCGGGCGCAGTGCCAAGGAAATGCTCGGGCGGACGCCGAACAACATGGTGGCGATCAAGCCGCTGCGCGACGGGGTCATCGCCGACTTCGACGCCGCCGAGCGGATGCTCAGCGACTTCATCAAGCGGGCCAGCCCGCGCAGCATGTGGGTGCGGCCCCGCGTCGTGATCGGCGTGCCGGCCGAGATCACGCAGGTCGAACGGCGGGCGGTGCAGGAGAGCACCTTGCGGGCCAAGGCCAGCGAGGTGTACCTGATCGACGAGCCGGTCGCCGCCGCCATCGGCGCTGGCCTGCCCATCACCGAACCGACCGGCAACATGATCGTCGACATCGGCGGCGGCACCACCGACATCGCCGTCATCTCGATGGCCGGCGTCGTCTACAGCAAGTCGGTCCGCGTCGCCGGCAACGAGCTGGACGAGGCGATCATCGACCACATGCGCAAGGTGCACGGCCTGCTCATCGGCGACCGCACCGCCGAGCAGATCAAGATCGAGATCGGGTCGGCGGCGCCGCTCGACGAGAAGATGACCATGGAAGTCCGCGGTCGTCACATCGCCCAGGGCATCCCCAAGAGCGTGACGGTCTGTGACGCCGAGATTCGCGACGCGCTGCGCGGCATCATCGACACCCTGGTCCACGCCGTCCGCGACGTGCTCGAGCGCATTCCGCCCGAACTGTCGGCCGACATCTACGACCGCGGCGTCATGATCACCGGCGGCGGCGCGCTGCTCCGCAATCTCGATCGCCGGCTCCGCGAAGATACCCAGCTGCCGGTGACCGTGGCCGAGGATCCCCTCACCTCGGTCGTGATGGGCGCCGGCCGCATGCTGTCGGACCTGCCGCTGCTCAGACGCCTGGCGGCCGCCTAGTCCGAACCCATCGTTCTCAGGAAGCGGCCCCGCGAGGGGCCGTTTCGATGTACGGCCATGCCGCGTACCGCGCCGCGGCGTCGCTGCGATATTCTCGCGGCGTGACGCCCGACCCGCCCGCCGCTCCTGCCGGGGCCTCCCGGAAACCACTCGAAGGCCTGCGTGTGCTCGAACTCGGCCAGGTGCTGGCCGGGCCGTTCTGCGGCGCGCTCCTCGCCTGGTTCGGCGCCGACGTGATCAAGGTCGAGCCGCCCGGCGTGGGCGATCCGCTGCGGACGTGGCGGCACATCGAAGACGGCACGTCGCTGTGGTGGTACATCCTCGGCCGCAACAAGAAGTCGATCACGGCCGACCTGCGCCAGGAGGCCGGTCGTGATCTCGTGCGCCAACTGATCGCCCGCAGCGACGTCGTCATCGAGAACTTCCGCCCGGGCCGAATGGAAGCGTGGGGCATGGGTCCCGAGGACATCGCCACGCTGAACCCGCGTACCATCCTGGCGCGGGTGTCGGGCTACGGGCAGACCGGGCCGTACGCGCCGAAGCCCGGTTATGCGTCGGTGGCCGAAGGGTATGGCGGGCTTCGCTATGTCACCGGCTTCCCGGATCGGCCGCCGGCTCGCGCCAACCTGAGCCTCGGCGACAGCATCGCCGGATTGCACGCCGCCCTCGGCATCCTCACTGCCGTCTATCATCGCGACGTCAACGGTGGCGCCGGGCAGGTGGTCGACGTGGCCATCGTCGAGGGCATCTTCAATCTGATGGAATCGATGGTGCCGGAGTTCGCCAGCGCCGGCATCGTCCGTGAGCGGCACGGCTCGAAGGTGTCGGGCATCGTGCCGAGCAGCACCTACCCGTGCGCCGACGGCAAATACATCATCATCGGCGGCAACGGCGACAGCATCTTCAAGCGGCTGATGCGCGTCGTCGACCGCGCCGATCTCGCCGACGATCCCCGCGTCGCCCGCAACGACGGCCGGGTGACGCACGAAGCCGAGATCGACGACGCCATCGAAGCGTGGACGCGGGCGCGGCCGTTCGCCGAGGTGCTCGCCGCGCTGGAGACCGCCGGCGTGCCGGCCGGCCCGATCTACTCGGTCGCCGACCAGGTCGCCGATCCGCATTTTCAGGCCCGTGGGCTGTTCGAGAACGTCACCGTGTCGACGGGCAAGACGGTGATGCTGCCGGCGCTGGCGCCCCGGCTCGTCGACACGCCGGGCGGCACCGCGTGGCCCGGTCCGCCGCTCGGCGCGCACAACGACGAGATCTATCGCGGCGTCCTCGGCCTCGACGAGGCCGCGCTCGCTGACCTGCGCACGAAAGGCACGATCTAATGGCGCTGCGACTGATGGCCGTCCTGGCCCATCCCGACGACGAGTCGCTCGGCTTCGGCGGCACGCTGGCGACGTACGCCGCGGCCGGGGTCGAGACGTTCCTCGTCATGGCGACACGCGGCGAGGCCGGGCGCTGCGGCGAGCACCGGCGCGGCACGCCGGGCCACCCCGGGCCCGAGGCGCTGGCGGGCATCCGAGAGGCCGAACTGCGGGCCGCGGCGGCCATCCTCGGCATCGGCGACATCGCCTTCCTGGATTATCGCGACCAGGAACTGGACCGCGCCGATCACGGCGAGGTCGTGGCCCGCATCGTCCACCAGCTGCGGCGGACGCGCCCGGACGTCGTCCTGACCTTCGGGCAGGATGGCGCCTACGGGCACCCCGATCACATCGCCATCTGCCAGCAGGCGACGGCGGCGGTGGCGGTCGCGGCGGATCCGTCGTTCGTGTCCGGTGACGGCGACCGCCCGCATCGGGTGGCCAAGCTCTATTACATCGCCTGGCCGGCCTCGACCTGGGCCGCCTACGAGGACGCGCTGCAGAAGCTGGTCTCGGTCGTCGATGGCGTCGAGCGGCAGGCCGTGCCGTGGCCCGACTGGTCGATCACGACGGTGATCGATACGCGCGCGGCGTGGGAGACCGTCTGGCGCGCCGTATCGTGCCACGCGTCTCAGATGGCCATCTTCGAGGGACTGAAGGATCTGTCGCCGATGCTCCACCAGGCGTTGTGGGGCTCGCAGTCGTTTTACCGCGTCCTCAGCACGGTCAACGGCGGACGCCAGCAGGAAACCGATCTGTTCGAGGGCATTCGCGACTGAGTCCGAGCGGCGTCGTCTGGGACCACGCCGATCCGTGTCGATCAGCCGCGCGGCGGCAGCGCGATCAGCCACTCGACGTAGTGCAGCGCGCGATGGTGCGCGAAGGTATCGAAGGCGAGCAGGACGGCGCACTGCAGCAGGATGCCGAGGCCGATCGCGCCGAGTGTCTCGGGCGCGGGTTTCACGATCACGAACAGGAGGCTGAGGGCGATCAGCGCGATCTCGACCTTCTTGATCAGCACGAACGTGCCGTTGATGCGCGCCATCCGCTCGATCTCGGCGGTGATCGTCACCGTTCGCTTCGATTGCAGGCCGTCCGCGATCTCGGCGATCTGGGACGCCGTGCGGCTGGCGACGGTCAGGCCGATGACGAGCTCGATGCCGCCGAGGACCAGCACCGGCCACGCCATCGCGCTGAACAGGCTTTTCGTGACGAACAGAAATCCGGCGAGGGCCAGGCTGGCGCCAGCGAGGGCGACGAGCAGCAGGCCGCCATGCTTCTCGGCGGTGAAGTAGGCGGTCAGCTCGGGATAGGGCATGGCGAAGTCTAGCGCGTGTGCGAGCGTGTCCCGTTACACGCCGAACTGCCGCAGGTGATGCTCGGTGTGCTTCCAGGCCCAGCGCTGCCAGTCGCGCACCGACATCGCGCCGAAGAAGCCGTGGGCCGGTTCGAGCGCGGCATCGTCACCGGCGATGCCGAGCCGTTGCAGACCGTCGACGGCACGCACGAGGTCGACGGCGAAGGCGCCGGGCCGGGTGCCCAGGGCGTGCGGGTTGTAGTGCGGGCTGGTGCGCAAGCTGTGCGGCCAGCGCAGCGGCGACCAGAGCCCGAGGCGCTTGCGCAGCGGTCGTCGGCCGCCGTCGACGGGGGTGACGCGCGGGCGATCGCCGAGCACCATCGCCGTGGCGTCACCGAGATGGCAGAGCACTTCGTGCGCGGTCAACGTGCCCCACCGCCGCGGCGTGTCGGCCGACAGACGGCAGAGCCGCGCGCACAAGTCGCCGCGGACACCGGGATCGGCAACGGTGCGCCAGCGCATGGGCGTCAGCGTCCGCTCAGCGCGTAGACGTAGGCGTCCACGGCCGTACCGCCCTGACGTATGACCCGGGTGAGCACGCGCACGTACCCGTCGCCCTCGAAGGCGTCGAGGCGCGTCCAGTGCCCGGCCAACGCCTCGGAGCTGAACAGAAACCCGGGGACGTCGCCGCCATCCCCGTCGAGGATGATGCCCGGGTAGCCGGCCGCGGCGCCCCAGCCTTCCGGTACCAGCGTGCCCGTCACCCTCGCCGGCTCCCATTCCCCCGGCACCGACGCCAGCACATGTGCATTGGGCCGGCCCGGGGCGAGGGTGCCGTAGACGAAGAGCCGGTGAGTGATCGCCATGTCGTGCGCCGAGGGAGCTACGATCATCGCATGCCTCACGTCACCTCGGTATCGCTGCTGATCCTCGCCGGCGTCCTATCGGCGACGCCGTCTCAGGCCCAGGACTGTCCGTCGCCGACCGGCCGCCACGTCCGCGTCGTCGGATCCGCGACGGTCCGGATGCCTCCGGATCGCGTGTCGTTCTCGGTCGGCGTCGAAACGCTGCACACCAACGTCTCCGAGGCGTTCCGCGGTAACGGCCGGAAAGTCGAGGCGGTGCTGGCGGCCTTGAAGGCCAAGGGCGTGCAGGCGAAGGAACTGCAGACGTCCGATCTCGAGATCTCGTCGCGCAACCCCGATGGCTCGCCGGCGCGAGGCTACCGGGTGACCAATCGCGTGACCGTGACACGCGAGAACGCGGCGGCCGTCGGTGAACTGCTCGAAGCGGCGATCGCCGCCGGCGCCAACGAGGCGAACCGGCTCTCGTTCTACGTCGCCGATCCCGGCACCGCGCAGAAGCGCGGGCTGGAGCTGGCCTACGCCAGCGCGCACGCCAAGGCCGAGACCCTCGCGGCGCTGGCGAAGCAGCCGCTCGGCGACGCACTGTGCGTGGTCGAAGCCCCCGCGTTCGGCAACCCGATGTCGAACGTGGCCCAGTTGTCGCGCGGCGGCGCCGACACGATCGAGCCGGGCACCGAGGCGATCACCTTCGCCGTGAACGCGGTGTTCGCGCTCGGTACGCCGGCCACACGCTAGCAGCCCGTGGTGACCGTCAGACGGTCAGCTTCCACGGCGCCCGATAGGCGCGCGCGACCAGTGCCTGTGCCTTGGCGTTGCCGTTGGTGACCCGCTCGGCTTTGGCGTCCCAGACCACCGTCTGGCCGGAGCGCAGCGCCATGTTGCCGAGGATCGCCGTCGAGGTCGAGCGATGGCCGATCTCGATGTCGCAGATCGGCGCCTGACGCGACTTCACGCAGTCGATGAAGTTGCGCTGGTGTGAGGGGAAGGTGTCGTTGGCGGCGGCCGCCTCGGACGTCAGCGCCGGCCGCGGATCGAGCGGCTTGCTGCCGGCGGCGGGCTCGGGGCGCACTTCGTAGTGCTCGCGATCGACGAAGAGCGTGGCGGTGGTGCCGAGGAACTCGATGCCGTAGCTCCAGCCGTTGATCGGCATGCTGTTGCAGACCCGGTTCTCGTAGGTCATCACGAAATCCGGGAACTGGTAGGTGGCGACGATGGTGTCCGGCGTCTCACGGTTGTCGGTGAGATGGAACGTGCCGCCGATCGTCGAGACCGCCAGGGGCGCGTCGACGTTCATCGCCATGTGGACGATGTCGATCAGGTGCACGCCCCAATCGGTCATCATCCCGCCGGCGTAGTCCCAGAACCAGCGGAAGTGCGAATAGGCGTTGGGCACGACACCGAAGCGGTTCGGGTTGAAGGCCACCTTCTTCGCCGGGCCGAGCCACATCTCCCAGTCGAGGCCGTCGGGCGGGGCGCTGTCGGGCGGGTTGCCGATGCCTGGCGTATTGCCCGCGTTCCAGCAGCGGACCATCGTGATGTCGCCGAGCACGCCGCTCTTGACGATCTCGGCGGCCTTCTGGAAGTGCGGCTGCGAGCGCTGCTGCGTACCGACCTGGACGATGCGGGAATATTTGCGCGCCGCCTGCACCATCGCGCGGCCTTCGGCGATGGCCACCGACGTCGGCTTCTCGACGTAGACGTCCTTGCCGGCCTGGCAGGCGAGGACGGTCATCAGCGCGTGCCAGTGATCGGGCGCGCCGATGATGACGGCGTCGATGTTCGTGTCGTCGAGGATGCGGCGGAAGTCGGTGTGCCTGGCGGCGGTCGGCGCCACTTCCGCGGCCTTGGCCAGGTTCGGTGCGTAGACGTCGCAGATAGCGGCGATCTCGACGTCGGCGAGGCGTTGATGGCCGCGCATGACGCCGGTCCCTTGCCGGCCGGTGCCGATGACGCCGACCCGGGCGCGATCGTTGGCGCCGAGCACGCGGCTGGAGGACGTGGCCGTCTGGATGACGGGATCGGCCGAGACCGGCGAGGCGGGCAGGGCCGTGGCACCGACGACACCGACAGTGCCGACGAGGAAGTCGCGACGAGTGGGCATGCCAAACTTATACGCCAGGGTGGCTCGGAGCCGTGCCTGTCAGACCCCCACATCTTGCGGTTGATCGTTAGGCGAATATAAAGCGAAACTTGGTTCGTGTTCGTCGAACTGCATGCCGCGTCGGCCTTCTCGTTCCTGGATGCCGCTTCCACGCCGGAGGCCCTGGTCGAGCGCGCTGCCGCCCTCGGGTATCCAGCCATCGCCGTGCTCGACCGTGACGGCCTCTACGGGGCGCCGCGGCTGCACATGGCCGCCCGCAAGGCCGGGCTGAAGGCGCTGGTCGGCGCCGAGTTGACCATCCGCACGCAGCAGCAGCGCTACAGCCCGCATCCGCCCAGCCTGTGGCGGCTCCCGGTGCTGGTCGCCTCGCGCGACGGCTACCGCAACCTGTGCCGCCTGATCACCCGGATGAAGGCGGGGGCCCCCAAGGGCGAAATCACGGCCGCGGGCGGAGCCCTCAGCCTCGAGGATCTGGACGGCACCACTGGGGGGCTCGTGGCGCTGGCTGGCCGGGCCGTGCTCGGTGGCGGCACGGCGCGGCACGGGGTCGGCGGCCTGCTCGATCGCCTGGTCGGCGTGTTCGGACGCGATCGCCTCTACGTCGAGCTGCAGCGCCACCTGCAGCGCGACGAAGAGTCCGACAACCAGGCGCTGATCACCCTCGCCTCGGCGTACCACGTGCCGCTCCTCGCGACCAACGGCGTCCGCTTCGCCGCGCCGGAGGATCGACCGCTGTTCGACGTCCTCACCTGCATCCGCCACAAGACCGACGTCCATCGCGCCGGGCAGCGGCTGGCGCACAACG
>JBDSLU010000291.1:0-9089 GCA_039916225.1 Vicinamibacteraceae bacterium | reverse complement strand
CCGAGCTAGTGGTAGGGGGGGTGTGCCGAGGTGTGCAGCCCGGCGTTTTCGGGGCTGGACTCTTGCTCGGGCCGGGGAGGGCCGATCCGGGAGCGCTAGGGCACGGCGAAGAACTGGACGACCGTGTTCCCGACCGCTTCCGCCATCCGCTGGTAACCGGCATCGGTTGGGTGCAGACCATCCGGGCTGAGCAGCGGCTCGAAGGCGCTTCCGAAGGCCTGGACCATATCGACGAACGGAACGCCTTCATCGCGAGCAAGGGCGGCCAAGCTCTCGTTCATAGACGCAATCCGCGACGGGCTTGCCTTGTAGTCATTGACAAGCGGCCGGAATTTGACCGGGAGCAGACCGCACAGAATCACCTGCTTGCCGGCGTTCTTGGCCGTCTGAACCATTGCTCGTATGGCGTTCGTGATGAACGAGTCTGTGGGTCCGGCATTCGTATCGTTGACGCCTTCGAGGATGACCACCAGATCATGGATATCAACGATGGCACCTGGCAGTCGGGTCCGCCCGGCTACGGTGCCCCCAGTGCAGCTAGCCGATGCGCACTCTCCGGGCACTCCTGCGTTCTGTACGGCCGCCGCCTGAGCCGGAAAGCGGGCACGCAGGATGTTTTCCAGGCGCTGTGGGTAGCCCGTGGTCTGGCCGCCGCAATTCTGCTCGCAGAACGACGTAATGCCGTAGGTCAGGCTGTCGCCGAAGGCCAGGATGGTGTCGGCCAGCAGCAGCGGACCGACCGGATCGTAGCTGTAGCCGTTCGGATCCGTGGCCGGCAGGAAGCCGCCGTTGGTCACGCTCACCGGCACGCTGCCCGCCGCGGCGCCGGCCGGCACCGTCACCACCAGCGTGGTCGCGTCGATCGGGAAGACCTGCGCCGGACGGTTGTCGATCGTGACCGTCGTCGACTCGGTGAAGTTGGCGCCGCGGATGGTGATGTCGTTGCCGCCGGTCACCGCTCCGTGCGTCGGCGAGATGCTGCTGATCGACGGCGTCAGATCGACCGCCGGCGGCGTGGCGATGGCCGACGTCCACGGTACCCCGGTGGCGCCGTGCCCGCCGTAGTAGCCGGCGCCCCAATAGGTGGCGCGCTCGGCGACGAACGGCAGCGGCGACGGCGCATTGACCGATTCGATGAAGGCGGCGAAACGCTTGTGACTCAACGCCGCGATGCCGCTGGTGAGGATCGTGCCGCGCGACTGGGCCGGAATCGTCCGCGTGACGACGATGCCGTGGCCGTCCTCGCGCACGAACGTCGCCCGAATCTCGAGCGGGGTGGCGTTGGCATTCGAGATCAGGAAGTAGGTGTCGTGCGAGGGACCGTCCAGCTGCACCACGCCCTCGATGCCTTCGGCGAAGGCCCACTTGGTAGCTTCGGCTGTCACACCTGGCGAATTATTGCCTTCGATGAAGGTGATGCCGTTCGACGACCAGTAGACCGCGCGCTCGGCCAGTACCGGCTGAGTGCTCGTGACGCGCATCGAGAACGAGGCGTTGGCCAGCTCCGCGACGTTGCCGGGCTCGAAGCGCAGGTCGTTCAGGAACAGGGTCTCGCGCCGGCCGGCCCGAACCAGCACGTCCTTCGTCACCGGCCCGCCGATATCGCGGAAGAACGTGATGGTCGCGGTGGCGTCGGTCGTGCCCGGGTTGGCCAGCAGCAGGTAAGTCTGGAAGCTGAAGCTGGCATCGCCGCCGCAGACGCCCTCCGCGAACAGCCAGGTCGTGCTCGGCGCGGTGACGGCCGCCGAGCCGTGACCGCCCTCGAACTGGTTCCAGTACATCGCGCGCTCGACCACGAGGTCGGCGCTGGTGCCGCCCCCAGTCTGGCGCACGACGGTCGAGAACGGCTCGGCGATCGGCCGGTTGAGGCTGTCCTTGACGTCGTTGTTGACGTAGATCGTCCGGCGTCCGCTCGCCGGCAGCGTGAGAGTCTGGACGATCGGTCCGCTGGTCTGGCGGAGGAAGGTGACCTCGACGGTCACCGGGTTGGTGACGTTCGTGTTGGTGATCAGCACGAACGTCTCGAAGAAACCGGTGACGCCCTCGGCGAGGTACCACTGCCCCGCCGGCGCCAGGACGCCGCCCGAGTTGTGGCCGCCGCGCTGCGCGGTGCCCGGCCAGGTCATCGACCGCTCGACGACGATGTCGACGTCCGATTCGACGATCGCCGACACCGCCCCGGGCGGCAGGCCAACGACGCCGTTGACGGTGAACGTCGCGCGGCTGGTCGGCTGCACGACGATCTGCTGCGGCGCGAACGGCGGCTGCCCTTCCGGCAGCAGGCGGATGGTGACGTTGGCCGCCGTGCTGTTCGGGTTGCCGATCAGGATGAAGTCGTTGAAGAAGGTGTTGGCCGCGCCCTCGGCCAGATACCACCGGCGATAGGCCTGCGCCTCCGCGCCGGCGGCGATCCCCAACAGCGCCACGGCGGCGACGATTCCTGCGACGATCCGCGATCCCAGCCTCATGCGTCCCCTCGTTCCACAACGGACCGCGCCAGCAGGTCCGCCGCGCCGTCGGCGAGCAGCTGCGCGCCGACCTTGCGGCCGAGCGCGAGCGGATCGCCGGTAGTGCCAAATGCCATCGCCCGCAGCTCGTCGCCGTCGAGCGACGTGACCGCGGCGTGCAACTCCAGCGTGCCGTCCGCCGCCGCCCGGGCCAGGGCCCCGATCGGCGCCTGACAGCCGCCTTCGAGAATCTCGACGACGATGCGCTCGGCCACGACCTCGGCTCGCGTCGCCGCGTCGTCGAGTTTGGCCAGACAGGCCACCAACGGCTCGGGCGCGGCCGCGTGCCGCTCCACGCCGACTGCTCCCTGCCCGGGCGCCGGGACACAGGCGGTCAACGGCAGCACCAGCGAGATGCGATCCGCGAAGCCGACCCGTTCGAGCCCGGCGCAGGCGAGCACGATCGCATCGTAGCGCCCTTCGTCGACCTTCCGCAGCCGCGTATCGACGTTGCCACGGATGGGCTCGAAGGTCGCGCCGGGCAGCAAACGGTGGAGCTGGGTGATGCGCCGGATGCTGCTGGTGCCGAAAACCGGTGTCGAGCCGAGCACGGCGGACACTGCTTCGAGCGTGCGCGGCACGCTGGCGTGCCGAATCGGCAACACCAGCGCGTCCCACGGCGTCGCGCGCGGCAGGAACGCCGCCATCACCAGCCCGTCCGGCAGGACCACCGGCAGATCCTTGGTGCTGTGCACGGCCAGATCGATCGAGCCGGCGAGCAGCGCGTCTTCGATTTCCTTGACGAAGAGCCGCTTGCCGCCGGCCTCAGCCAAGGCGACCTCGCTCAGCCGGTCGCCCGAGGTGCGGATGACGACGATCTCGCTCGCTTCGCCGAGCGCCTCGAGCCGGCGCGCCACCTCGCGCGCCTGCCACAGCGCCAGCGTGCTGCCCCGCGTCCCGATCTTGAGCGGTCTGTCCAGTGCGCTCACGAACCGGCGAACCCCCGTGGTCCGGGGCCGGCCTTCGGCGCGCCCGGCTCGTCGTCCTCGTCGTCCCCCGCCGCCGGATCGGCAAGGGCGAACAGGTGGCTGAGGGCGTCCGCGTACGACGTCTGCAGCTCCTGATCGGGCAGCGCCTTGAGCTGTGCGGTCGGCGTGATCAGCAGCTTCTCGATGATCAGCCGCGTGACCTCGTCGACGCGGGCCCGCGCCTCGGGCGGCAGGCCGGCGATCTTCGGCTGCAGCCGATCGAGCTCGGCGCGGCGGATCGCCTCGAAGCGCTGGCGCAGCGCGACGACGGTCGGCATCGCCGTCCGCGAGCGCGCCCAGGCCATGAAGCGCTCGACTTCCTGGTTGACGATGGCCTCGGCCTGCGTCGTCTCGCTGCTGCGCCGGGCCAGGCTCTCGTTGATCACCGACTGCAGGTCGTCGATGTTGTAGAGGAAGACGTCGCTGTCGCCGGCGACGAGCGGATCGACGTCGCGCGGCAACGCGATGTCGATCAGGAACAGCGGCCGGCCGCGACGATGGCGCAGCGCCGCCTGGACGCGCGGCCGCGTCAGGATCGGCGTCCTCGCCCCGGTGGCGGTGACGACCACGTCGGCCTGGGCGAGCGCGGCATCGAGCTCGGTCCACGGGACGATCGTCCCCTTCACCTCGGCGGCCAGCGCCTCGGCGTGAGCGGCGGTGCGGCTGCAGACGACGATCCGCTTCGGCTGCTGCGCCGCGAAGTGGCGCGCCGTCAGCTCGGCCATCTCGCCGGCGCCGATGACCAGCACCGACGCGTGCTTCAAGTCGCCGCAGATCTTGCGCGCCAGGCCGAGCGCGGCGTAGCTCACCGAGACGGCGCCTTCGGCCAGCTCGGTTTCGCTGCGGACACGCTTGCCGGCGGTGAAGGCGGTATGGAACAGGCGATTGAGCAGCGCCCCGGTCGCGTGCCGATCGGTCGCCGAGGCGTAGGCCTGCTTCACCTGGCCCAGGATCTGCGGCTCGCCGACGACCAGCGAATCGAGGCCGGCGGCGACGCGGAACAGGTGACGCGCGGCATCCGCTTCGGTGCGCGTGTACAGGTGGGCCCGCAGATCGTCGGCCGGGACCGCCCGCGCCGTCGCCAGGAAGCCGGCCATCACGTCGTGGCCGTCCTCGAGGCTCTGGCAGGTCGCGTACAGCTCCGTCCGGTTGCAGGTCGACAGCAGCACCACTTCACCGAGGGCCGGATCGCGGGCCAGCGCCGACACCGCGTCGCCGAGATCGACCGGGCTGAACGCCAGCCGCTCGCGCAAGTCGATGGGCGCCGTGTGGTGGCTGACGCCGAGGATCAGGAGGCGCATCAGTCGAAGGCGTGGCTGGTCGGCACCAGATAGGCGACCGGCAGCAGGTTGACGAGGATGACCACGAAGCCCACCGCCGACAGCCAGGCGGTGCGCTTGCCGCTCCAGCCGAGGGTCGTGCGGGCCATGATCTGGAAGGCGTAGAGCAGCCACGAGCCGACCGCCAGCAGGATCTTCGGATCGGCCATCGACATGGCGTCGACGCGCGGATCGATCGGCACCACGCGCCCGGCCTGCAGCAGCCACACCAGCCCGATGGCCATGCCGGCGGTGAGGCAGGCGAACCCGCCGACGATGGCCCGGCCGTTCATCTGGTCGAGCGTGGCGAGCGACGGCAGCCGGGCATAGAACACCCCGGGCTGGCGGCCCTTCAGCTCGCGGAACAGCAGGACGTAGGTCACTCCCATCACGGCGGCGATGGCGAACGACGCGTAGGCGAACAACACGAACGTGACGTGGAACACGAACAACGGGCTGTCGAGGATCGCCGGCCGCGGACCCGGCTGGGCGCTGGTCACCGCCACGAGCGACAGCACGGCGATGAACGGCGCGATGAACGCGCCCATCGCCCGCTCGCCCGACGTCAGCTCGACGTAGAGGTAGACGATGGCCAGCAGCCAGACGAAGCCCGAGAGCGCGTCCCCGGCGCCGACCAGTGGCAGCGCACTCTCGCGGACCGTCGCCATCCCGAGCAGGAACGTGTGGACGACCACCCCGGCGCCGAGCGCGCCCGTCGCCGCGTGGCCGAGCGCCGGCTGGCGGCGGACGAAATGCGCGGCGTAGAGCACCGCGCCGAGCGCGTAGAGCGCGGGTTCGAGCACGCTCATCGCGACGGGTCCAGCGGCGATCCGTCAGGGAGCGGCCCGGCAGCGAGCGGGCCGGCGACCACGCGCATTCAGTTCACCGGGCCGAAGTAGCCCTGCTTGGTGCGCGCGGCGAACTCGGGCTTGGTGGTGCGGACGACGATGCGGCGCCACTGGCCGTCGCGCCGCGGGTTGCGCGACGAATACGCCAGCGCATACTGCGCCGCCAGTTCGTCGGCGATCTGCGCGTAGATGGTGTCGAGCTCGGTGGCGCCGGTCGGGAAGAAGGCGCGTCCACCGGTCTCCTGGGCGAACTGCTTCAGCACGAACTCGGCTTCCGGGAAGCCGCGCGCGCCGAGGTCACGCCCGCGGATGCCGATCGTGTAGACGATCACTTCGGAGCGCTTGGCCAGGTCGAGCACCTCTTCGAACGGCACCAGGCTGGACGTGTCCTCGCCATCCGAGAGCACGATGATGGCCTGGCGTCGCACGTCGCCGGACGACGTCGCCCGCACCTTCTTCAGCTCCTTGATCGAGATGTAGATGGCGTTGTGGAGCGAGGTCGAACCGTTCGGCACCGTCTGGCGGATCGCCGTCTCGAGGGCCGGCCGATCGGAGGTGAACTGCTGCAGGATCGAGACGCGGCTGTCGAAGTCGATGATCTGCGCGAGGTCGTCCGGCCTCATCCGCCGCACGAAGCCGATCGCCGCCTCCTGGGCCAGGCGCAGCTTGTCTTCCATGCTGGCGCTGGTGTCGATGAGCAGCGACAGCGCGATCGGCAGCTGGGCCTTGTTGAAGTAGGTGAGGTCCTGCTTCACGCCGTCCTCGTAGACGACGAAATCGCCCTGCTCGAGCGAGGTCACGAAATTGCGCGACTGGTCGGTGACGGTGACGTTCAACGAGACGACGTCGACGCCGCCGCGGAACGACGGGCGCTGGGTGGCCTGTGAGGCCGGCGCCGGCGTGGCCGCAGGCGGCGGCAGTGGAGGTGTGGTCTGGGGCGGGGCGGTCTGGGCTGGGCCGGTCTGGGCCGGGGCAGTCTGGGCCGGGGGCGACTGAGGCGGCTGGGCCTGAGGCGCGGCCGGCGGCGTCTGCGGCGACGCCATGAGGCGAACAGCGGTCACGACCGCCACGGCGCCGAGCGCGAATCCGACCCCTCGCCGTCGCATGGAACCTCAGCGCTCCGGAACGGGGGTCTTGGCGACCTTGACCGGCACGCCGCGCGCGGTCAGGCCCTCGCGCGATGCGGCGATGGTGATCTTCTCGGGCGGCAACAGCCGATCGGGGCTGGCGTAGGTGACCGCGACCTGGCCGAGGAGCTCGCCGGCGAGCAGGTCCAGCCGGTCCTTGATCGCCATGTTCGAGAGCAGCGTGTCGCGGGTGCCACCGTTCTCGCGGGTCCCGCGATCGAGGACGACGTTGCGCTGGCGCACTTCGTCGTCCGACTGGTCGGCCCGGTCACCTTCGGTCAGGACCAGCGCGTAGAACTGGGCGCCGCTGTCGCGGATGGCGCGGATGGCGACGTCGGCCGAGGTCGTGCTGAACTCCTTGCCTTCGGTCACGACAGCGACGATGACCGGACGGGGCGTGTCGTTCTTGAGGAAGCCCTTCGACGTCTCGACCAGCGCCTCGAGCAGGTACATGCCCGAGTTGGGCTGGGCGAACAGCCGATCGATGCCGCGGCTCTTCAGCCGGGCCAGATCGGTGGTCGCGTCGACCTGCAGGGTGGGCCGATCGCCGAGCGTGATGAGCGCCACCGAATGGCCGGCACTGGTGAGCCGCGTGGCGAACGCGCTGAGGCCGGTGCGCAGGAACTGGATCGACTGCGTCGCCGACTGGCTGTTGTCGATCAGCAGCGCCACCCGCATCGGATCTGTTGCCGGCGTGACCGACAGGACCTCGCGGGCGACCCCGTCCTCGCGGACGACGACGTCGGCCGCGGTGACCGTGGTCACCGGCACGCCCTTCTTGTCGACCAGGCTCGTGTAGATCTTCCGCTGCCGGGCCTGGGCGTCTAGGCCGACGACCGTGGTCGCCAAGGCGAGCGCCGCCAGCGGCAGAGCGAACCGGACTGTCGGGCCGGCCGGGCGGAACCTGGGTCTGAGGGTCACCAGGCCAGTATATTACCGGCATGCCTCTCCTGCCCCCGGACCAGGTGCGCATGCTCGGGGCGCTCAGCACGGTCGGCCTGTCGTTCGTGTTGGCCCTGGTCATCGGGGTCGGCGGCGGTGTCTGGCTGGACCGCACCTTCGGCACCTCGCCCTGGGGTTTCCTGGGGGGATTCGTCATCGGCGTCGCGGCGGGCATCCTGAACGTCTATCGGGCGACCCGGCCGTACGTGCGGTGATGGCGGACGCCGACCCGCTCATCAGGCGCCTCCAGCGCGACGCGGTGATCTGGTGCGGCCTGGCCACGGCGGCGGCCCTGGCCCTGCGCCCGGGCACGCCGGCCATCGCGGCGGGGGTGGCGGGCGGCGGGCTGTTGGCGCTGGTCAGCCTGTTCGCCATCCGATCGAGCGTCGACGTGCTGGTCGGCCGGGTCGTGTCGGCCTCGATCGCGGCCCCGGGCGCGGCTCCCGGAGCGGACCCGGACGGCCTTTCTGACGTGACCGGACCGGCGGCGTCGCCGGCGCGCGCAGCCGCGGGCGTCGGCGTAAAACTCGCCGGCCGCTACCTCGTTCTCGGCCTCGCCGCGTACGTTATGATTGCGCGTTTGCGCCTGCACCCCGTGGGCCTGCTGATCGGCGCCTCCTCGCTCGTGGCCGGCGCCTCCATCGAAGCGGTCCGGAGCCTGCGGCGCCCCTGAATCCATGCACCACGAGTTCTGGATCGTCACCGCTTTCAACAAGATTTTCGGCTCGGCCGTCGCGGCGGCGCTCGCCCCGATCGGCTTTCACCTGGATCCGGCGCACGCGGTGCCCGACTACCTGGTGATGTGCCTGATCATCTTCGTCGGCTTGACCGCGCTGTCCCTCGTCGCCCGGTCGCAGCTGAGCGTCGAGAATCCGGGCAAGCTGCAGATCCTCCTCGAGGACGTGGTCGGCTTCCTGAACGGGCTGCTCATCGAGTACATGGGGCCGAAGGGCACCCGATACCTGCCGCTGATCGGCACGGTCGGACTGTTCATCTTCTCGGCCAACATGATCGGCAAGGTGCCGGGGCTGATGTCGCCGACGGCGAACATCAACGTCACCGTCGGCTGCGCCATCACGGTGTGGGTCTTCTACCAGCTGACCGGCCTCATGGTGCAGGGCCCGGTCAACTTCGTGAAGCACTTCATGTTCATGCCGGGCGCGCCCTGGTGGACGTGCTTCCTGGTCCTTCCGATCGAGCTCGTCAGCCACCTGTCGCGGGTCATGTCGCTGTCGCTGCGCCTGTTCGGCAACATCTTCGGCGAGGAGATGGTCGTCGTGATCATCGGCTCGATCCTGCCGTTCGTGGCGCCGCTGCCGATGATGGTGCTCGGGCTGATCACCGGCACGCTGCAGGCCTTCGTCTTCGTGCTGCTCAC
>JBDSLU010000290.1:0-36046 GCA_039916225.1 Vicinamibacteraceae bacterium | reverse complement strand
AGGCCGAAGGCCGAGGCGTTGTGAGGTCGACGGCACGGCTCCGTGCCGTCGACATACAGAACTAGAAGCGCAAGCCGAACGACATCAGGACGGTGCGACCGCCGTCGAAGCCGGGACGGTAGGTCGGGTAGTCCAGGTTCCGCGTCGCCTGACCGAAGCGCGCGCCGCGGATGTAGCCGGTCGGACGACCAAGGGAGT
The DNA here is from genome assembly GCA_039916225.1 of Vicinamibacteraceae bacterium. GTDB lineage: Bacteria > Acidobacteriota > Vicinamibacteria > Vicinamibacterales > Vicinamibacteraceae > JBDSLU01. The sequence continues at coordinate 35,848 of JBDSLU010000290.1, read as the reverse complement.
CGAGCGGGCTGTTCGGATCCGCCGTCACCACCACGTCGTGCCCGATCAGCTTCTGGTTGTTGAGCGCGTTCAGCACCTCGACCTTCAGGTACGGCCGCACCGCGTGCCACACCGGGATCGAGTAGTTGACGCCCAGGTCGACCAGCGCGAAGCCCTCGAACGTCTGCGACCCGCGCTCGCCGAAGAACAGGTTCTGCGCCCCGCCGTTCGGCTCGTTGGCGTAGCCCGCGCCGAGCGCTTCCTGCTGCGCGGTCAGCGGATAGTTGGCCGCGAACAGCGTGTAGGTCAGGCCCGAGTTGTACTTCCACATGCCCGACACGTCGACCGAGCCGAAGCGGCCCAGCTGCCGGTTCCAAACGCCCCACACCCGCAGCTTGTGGCGCTGGAAGTCGTCGAAGCGGCCGACCGGGAAGTTGCGGTCCGCGGTGAACACCTCCGGGTAGTCGCCGTAGAGCGACGGGTTGCCCGGCTGGTTGGCGGCTTCACCCTCGAAGTCGCCTTCGTTCTGCAGCTGCACCGTCCAGTGACCGGAGAACTGCAGGTCGTTGCGGACACGGTAGCTGCCCTGCATGATCAGGCCCTGGTAGCGCCGCTGCGGCTCGTCGGTGTTGCGGTAGACCGTGTTGTCGAACGTCCCGAAGAACTCGCCGTTGCGGATGATGTCGGTGGTCCCGTTGCCGAGGGTGATGAAGTCCTCGATGAAGCCCTTCACGTCGCGCGACACGAAGGTGACCTTGACGTGAGCGTTCGACGAGATCTGGCTGCCGAGTGAGGCCGTGAACTCGCGCGTCACCGGCGAGTGCAGGCCATCCGCGAACGAGACGTTGGCGGTCGGGAACGTGCCGTCGATGATCTGCGTGTAGTTGTTGACGTCGAGGCCGGGCGCGAAGTCCATGCCCTGACCGGCCGGGCCGGTATAGGTGTAGCGGATCAGGCTCGGGTTGGCGACGTCGGTGTTGCTGGTGAACTGCGCCTCGCTGTACTTGCCGGCGTAGTGGGCGTAGGTGCCCTGGATCACGAACCGGCCGTCACCCTTGGCGTCGAACGTCGCGGCGAGCCGCGGCACGATGGTGTCGGTATCGGCGCCGACGATGTCGCCGGTGGCCGAGCTGCGCACGCGCTCGTAGCGCATGCCCGCATCGACCGTCAGGCGGCGGTTCACCGACCAGCGATCGTGCGCGTAGAGCGACGTCGTCTTGATGTCGATGGTCGCGCCGCGCGTCGCCAGCCAGTTGTAGAGGCGCGACGACCCGGGCACGAAGCGCGGGATCAGGCGGCTCTGGTTGTCGAACACCGGCACGCCGGCGTCGTTGATGTAATCCGAGTAGAAGACGAAGCCCGTCGAGGTCTGCGAGTTGCCGCCGGTGTTGGTCGAACGGAACCACTCGAAGCCGCCCTTGAGGTCGTGGCTGCCGCCCTTGCCCGACGACAGCAGCGTCGACAGGCTACCCGCCACCTGGCGGTTGTTCCGGTCTTCCGGGTCGGTGGAATCGAAGAACGGCGCGTTGTAGTGCTGGTTGGCCGGGATGCCGTTGAGCCCGCGGGTGCGGAACGGCGAATCCTCGATCGCGGTGCTGGTGCCGCCGGTGTTGCGGAAGCCCTGGCGCTTCTGCGACACCTGCGCGGTGGCGAAGAGCCGCGGCGACAGGACACCGTTCCAGTTGGCGACGAACAGATTGTTCGGCAGCGAGCGGGTGATCAGCGTCCGCGGTTCGATCGAGCCGGTCAGGCCGGCCCGGTTCTTCTGCACGGTGCGGTTGTCGGTGAAGCCGACCTGCAGCGTCTGGTTCATGTAGGGCGTGAAGGTGCCCTTCAGCTCGTAGCGCTTGTTGTCGAGGCCGAGGTCGTAGCCGATGCCGGTCTGCGTGAACGTCCGGGCCTCGGTCGAGTTCTCGTAGCGGCCGGCGCTGAAGAACCAGGCCTTGGCCCGGAGGATCGGTCCGCCGAGGGTACCTTCGAGGGCGTTCGAATAGCGGTCCGGACGCTGGCGCGTCTCGAACGGCGTCTCGTCGGTCCACGAAGCGTTGCTCAGGTTGTGGCGGTAACTGCCCGAGAAGGTGTCGCCGCCGCGCTTGGTGACGATGTTCACGACGCCGCCGGAGAAGCGGCCGTACTCGGCCGAGATGCCCGAGGTGAGCACCTGCGTCTCCTCGATCGCGTCCTCGATGAACACGTTGTTGTTGGTGCCGAAGATGTTGTCGTTGACGTCGACGCCGTTGATCAGGAAGACGTTGTCGTAGGCGAAGGCGCCGCCGATGGTGACCTGGCCGGCGTTCGGCCCGTTGTCGGTCAGGCCGGGGGCGAGTTCGGCGATCGTGAACGGCGTGCGGCCCGTCGGCAGGTCGTTGATCAGCTTGGCGTTGAAGTTGGCGCCGATGGTCGGATTGGTCACGACCGGCACGGCGTTGCCGCGCACGGTGACCTGCTCGGCGACCGCCGCCGGAGCCATCCCGACGTCCAGCGTGACGGTGCGGCCCAGCTCGACGCGCGTCGGACGCTTGACCGTCGCCATGCCGTCCATTTCGACGGTGACGACGTACTCACCCGGGGGCAGGCCGCGGGCGACGTAAATGCCGTTGACATCGGTGACGGCGGACTGCGTGCCCTGCAAGACGGGGGACGTAATCGTGATCGTCGCGCCCGGCATCGACAAGCCGTCGTTCGACGTGATGCTTCCGGTGATGACGCCGGTCTGGAGACCCTGGGCGTGCATACCGGAGGCGAGACCTGTCACGAGGGCAATCGCCCCCGCCAGACTGGCCAGCACTCTCTTCATCGTCTTTTCCTCCACAACAAACGGTCCATAGCCCCCGACACAGACGCGGGGGAACGCGGTGGGATGACTGGACCGACCGTCTGGCAGAATGCCAAGGTGGGGATGAGGCTGGCGCGGGTTATGTGGCGGAGGCCGTCGGTGGTGTGACCAAAGCACATCGGCCCGGGACGGCCGATTCCAAGGCCGAGTCGGCTCCGACCAACGCCTTCGTGGTAGAAACGTCGGGATGCGGCCCCCGCTCTTCGTCGCGACGACCGTCGCGATTGCCCTCGCCTCGGTCTCCGTTCCCCGCGCCCAGATGTCCACCGATCCCGAAAGCACGAAGCGCCTGGCCCACGCCAGGCGCCTGGTCGAGCGCGCTCCGCTGATCGACGGCCACAACGACATCCCGTGGCGGATGCGCGAGCAGAAGCCGCGCTACGACTTCGACGTCTTCGATCTGCGCCAGCCCCGGCCCACCTTCCATACCGACATCGCCCGGGTTCGCGCCGGCGGCCTCGGCGGCCAGTTCTGGTCGGTCTACGTGCCGGGAACGATGCAGGGGCAGGACGCGGTCACCGCGACCCTCGAGCAGATCGATTCGGTGCAGGACCTGCTGCGGCGCTACCCCGACACGTTCGAGGCGGCACGGACCGCCGCCGACGTCGAGCGCATCACCAAGGCCGGGCGGGTCGCGTCGATGATGGGCATGGAGGGCGGCCACTCGATCGACCGCTCACTCGCCGCGCTGCGCCAGTTCGCGCGGATGGGCGTCGGCTATATGACGCTGACCCACAACGTCACCCTGCCGTGGGCGGATTCAGCGATGGACGTGGCCCGCAGCGGCGGCCTGTCGCCGTTCGGCGAGGAAGTCGTCCGCGAGATGAACCGGCTGGGGATGCTGGTCGACCTCAGCCACGTCTCGACGGACACGATGCACGACGCGCTGCGCGTCAGCGAAGCGCCCGTGATCTTCTCGCACTCGTCGGCGAGGGCGATCTGCGACGTGCCGCGCAACGTGCCCGACGACGTGCTGCTCGAGGTCAAGAAGAACGGCGGTATCGTGATGGTCAGCTTCGTGCCCGGCTTCACGGCGCCCGACGCCGGACCTCGTTACCTGAAGCGCGAGGGCGAGCGGGTTCGACTGAAGGGGCTGCCCCAGTCGACCCCGGAGGCGGTCACCGCCGCCCTCGAGGCGTGGGACAAAGCCAATCCGGCGCCCCCGGCGACGCTGGCGATGGTCGCCGACCACGTCGATCACATCCGCAAGACCGCCGGCATCGACCACATCGGCATCGGCGGCGACTTCGACGGCATCGAGACCGTCGTCGAGGGACTCGGCGACGTCAGCACGTATCCCGCGTTGTTCGCCGAGTTACTGAAGCGCGGCTACAGCGACGACGACGTCCAGAAGATCGCTGGCCGCAACGTCCTGCGTGTCATGAAGACCGCGGAAGGCGTCGCGCAGCGGCTGCAGAAGACGCGCGGTCCGTCCAAGGCGACCATCGAGGCGCTCGACGGCGCGATGAAGAAGTAGGATCGACGCCCGCATGCCTCGACTGACGAAGATCTACACCCGCAAGGGCGACGACGGTTCGACCGGCCTCGGCGGTGGCCAGCGCGTCGCCAAGGACTCGCCGCGCGTCGCCGCCTTCGGCACGGTCGATGAGCTGAACTCGGCCATCGGCGTGGCGCTGGCGCACGGCCTGGTGCCGCGCCTGACTGCGGCGCTGCCGCCGATCCAGAACGAGCTGTTCCACCTCGGCTCGGACCTGTGCTTCCTCGAAGAGGACAAAGGCAAGTGGCCGATCCCGCAGATCGAGCCGCGCCACGTCGAGGCGCTCGAGGCGCTGATCGACGAGCTGAACGAGATCGTCGGCCCGCTGAAGAACTTCATCCTCCCGGGCGGGGCGCCGGGGTCGGCGCACCTGCACGTCGCCCGCACGGTCTGCCGCCGGGCCGAACGCGACGTGCTGACGCTGTCGCGGCTCGAGCCGATCGGCAAGCAGGCGATGCAGTACCTCAATCGCCTCTCGGACGCCCTGTTCGTGATGGCCCGCTACGAGAACAACCAGCGCGGGATCCCCGAGCCGCTCTGGGACGAGAAGGCGTAGCCGGCGGCGACGGGTCCGTGCGCCTGGACGACTTCAGCGCCGACGAAATAGACCTAGGCGACACCACGATCTTCGTCCGCTCCTCGGGAGCAGGACCGCCGGTCCTTCTCCTGCACGGGTGTCCGGAGACGCATGTGATGTGGCGCGCGGTCGCGCCGCTCCTGGCGCGGCGACACTTCGTCGTCTGCGCCGACCTCCGGGGCTACGGCCGCAGCGGATGCCCGGCGTCGGCCGCCGACCACGCGCCGTATGCGAAACGCACGATGGCGCAGGACATGGTCCGGACGATGGGGCGCCTCGGCTGCGAGCGCTTTTCGGTCGCCGGCCACGATCGCGGCGGTCGCGTCGCCTATCGTCTTGCGCTCGACCACCCCGCTCGCGTCAGCCGCGTTGCCGTGCTCGATGTGGTCCCAACCCATACGGCCTGGCAACAGGCCGACGCGCGTTTCGCGCTCGGCTTCTGGCCGTGGTCGCTGCTGGCCCAACCCCGAACCGCTTCCCGAGCGCATCCTCGCCGCCGCCGCTGACGCGATCGTCGATCAGGCGCTTGGCTCGTGGGGGCTCGCCGGCGAGCGTATTCCCGGCCGACATGCGGGCGGCCTACGTCCGAGTGCTGGCCGATCCGAGCCACGCCCACGCGATCTGCGAGGAGTACCGCGCCGCGGCCACGATCGACCGAGAGCACGACCGCATCGACCTCGCCGCCGGCCGCCGCATCACCTGCCGGTTGCTGGCGCTATGGAGCGATCGAGGGCCGCTCGAGGATTGGTACTCGGCAGGGCGGACCCCTGGGCGTCTGGCGAACGTGGGCGGACGAGGTCGAGGGGCACGCCGTGGACGGCGGTCACTTCTTCCCGGAAGAGACACCGGTTGAAACCGCGGAGGCGCTGGGCCGATTCTTTGCCCGGCCGGGTCGCGTCGTCAGCGCTGCCGCTTGGGGGGCGGGCTCGGGTCCAATCGACCAGTGAGGACGTCGTACGAATACGAGCGGTCAAAGCTGTGCGTCGCGTCGTCGTAGCCCCACGATCTGACGCGGACGACGGTTGGGCTGCTCCAGCCGGCGAACTTGCAGTACCAATGGCCCTTCCATGAAGCCTTGGCCGGCTTAGCGATCAACGCCGATACGTCCTGCTGCCGGAACGCGTTCGGGACATCGACCATGAGGCAGTTCGACTCGGTGCTGCCAGGAGCATCGGTCACCGCGAGCAGGTTCCCCCGTGGCGACCACGTAAACTCGGCATGGCGCTCGATCGCGAGCTTCCGACCAACCCGCTCGCCTGCGCGATTCGCGACGACGATGCCGTGCTTCTGCCCGTCGGCCGCGGCGGGCACGCAGGTCGCGGTAAACGAGCCGTCCGGCGACAGCACGGCCCGCGCCTCTGCCGGACATGGATGGCGCGTCTGTGCTGACGCGTGCGCTATGGTTGCCACGCAGACGAGAGTGATTCCGACCCGCCTCATCCAATCTCCCATCCGAACGATGCTGCGTAGTCCGTGAGGCACCACCGACCAGGCGACTTCCCCGTTCGCCGGTTCACCTTGCCCGCGCGGCGGTCAGATTCAACGATCCTTCCGACTACATCACGTTCCATCGCCAACCTCTGGATGCTACACTCGCCATCCACTGGTCAGACCAGTTTACAGAGGGTGGGATGGCGCAAGTCGCACCGCGATCGACCGTTCATGACGTCGTGATCATCGGCTCCGGGGCCGGTGGCGGGACCGTGACCAAGGTGCTGGCCGATCTCGGCGTGAAGGTCCTCCTGATGGAGGCCGGGCCGATGGTCAGCATGGGCGACTTCAAGATGCTGCACGGGCCCTACAGCGTCTGGCACCGCGGGGCCGGCGAGCATGCCGAGGCCTACACCGGCGGCCGGCCGACGCCGCTCTCCTTCGACGCCTTCTACCGCGCCGACCTGAGCGATGAGCCGTATACGGTGGCGGAGGGCAGCAGCTTCCGCTGGTTCCGCTCGCGGTGCATCGGCGGGCGGACCAACCACTACGGCCGCGTCCAGCTCCGCTACGCCGACTACGACTTCAAGCCGCGCGACTACGACGGCCTCGGCTTCAACTGGCCGATCTCCTACGCCGACATCGCGCCCTACTACGACAAAGCCGAACGGCTGATCGGCGTGACCGGCAAGGCGGAGGGTCTGCGCAGCGCGCCCGACGGCATCTTCCAGGAACCGGCGCCGCTCAAGCCGCACGAGATCCTCGTGCAGAAGGCCTGCGCCAAGCTGGGCATCAAGGCCATCAACTCCCGGCAGGCGGTCATCACCAGCCCGCTGAACGGACGCCCGCCGTGCCACTACTGCGGGCAGTGCGGGCGCGGCTGCTCGCAGGCCTCGAACTACGCGTCGAGTTACGTGCAGATCTTTCCGGCCATGAAGACCGGCAACGTGACCGTCGTCACCAACGCGATGGCTCGCGAGCTGGTGACCGACGCGTCGGGCAAGGTCACCGCGGTCTCCTACATCGACAAGACCACGGGCACGGAGCAGCAGGTGCGCTGCCGGACCGTCGTGCTCTCGGCCTCGGCCTGCGAGTCGGCACGGCTGCTCCTCAACTCGAAGGCGTCGCAGCACCCGCAAGGGCTGGCCAACGAGAACGGCCAGGTCGGCAAGTACCTCACCGACACGGTCGGCGCGAGCATGTCAGCGCAGGTGCCGGCGCTCGCCGGGATGCCGACGTTCAATACCGACGGCTATGGCGCCCACCTCTACATCCCGTGGTGGATGGTCGAACGCCACAAGGAGCTCGACTTCCCGCGCGGCTACCACGTCGAGGTCGGCGGCGGCGGTTTCGGCATGCCGGGCATCGGCTTCGCGTCCGGCACCTACAATCGCGTCGAGGGCTACGGCCTGCCGATGAAGCAGGCGATCCGCGACGGCTACGGGCCGGGCACGACGATCGGGTTCAGCGGCCGCGGCGCGATGATCCCGAATGAGGACTGCTTCTGCGAGATCGATCCCGAGAAGAAGGACAAGTGGGGGATCCCGGTGCTGCGCTTCCACTGGAAGTGGCGCGACTCCGAGATCAACCAGCGGGCGCACATGCTGGCGTCGTTCCGGACCATCCTCGAGTCGATGGGCGGCACGGTGAACACGCCGGCGACGACTCCGCCCGCGTCGCCGCCGGGCGGCGGGATCATCCACGAGGTCGGCTGCGTCCGCATGGGCGACGACCCGAAGATCAGCGTGCTGGACGGGTTCTGCCGCGCGCATCACGTGCCCAACCTGTTCGTCGCCGACGGCGGGCCGTTCGTCAGTCACGCCGACAAGAACCCGACCCACACGATCATCGCGCTGGCCTGGCGCACCGCCGAGTACCTCGCGGCGGAGCTGAAGAAAGCCAATGTCTGAGATCACCCGCCGAGACGCACTGCAGCGGCTGACGCTGGCGATCGCCGCCGCCGGCGTCATCGATGCGCTCGACGCCCGCGAGGCCCATGCGGCGGCAAGCCAGGCTGCGGCGGCAGCGGGCGGCCGCTACGTGCCGAAGGCACTGTCGGCACACGAGTTCGCGACGCTGGAGCGGTTGACCGACCTGATCGTCCCGGCCGACGACAAGCCGGGCGCGCTCCTGGCCGACGTCGCGCCGTGGATCGATACGCTGCTGAACGTGAACGCCGATTTGAAGGCGAAGTACGTGGCCGGCCTGGCGTGGCTGGACACGGCGATCGCGGCGGGCGGCGCGGAGCGCGCCAAGGATTTCGTCAGTGCGACACCGGCGCAGCAGACGGCGATGCTCGACGTCATCGCGTTCCGCAAGAACCGGACGGCCGGGAACGAGACCGGCGTCGACTTCTTCGTGCTCGCCCGTCGCATGACCTGCGACGGCTTCTACACCAGCATGGTCGGCATGCGCGACGTCTACGTCGGCAACGCACCGCAGGCCGCGTTCGTGGTGCCGCAGGCAGCCATCGACCATGTCATCAGCCGCAGCCCGCTGAAGTAGTCAGCGCTCCTCCGCTGCCGCGGACGTCGGTGTGGGTGTCGGTGTCGGTGTCGCGGTCCCGGCCGGTCTCACGAGCGCGTCGCGCAGCTGCGCCATATCGTCGATCGACGTCGCATTCAGCCATTCGTCGTGCGAGACGAAGAGGCGCCCTCGATCGAGATCCGTCACGACGTGGATGTTCCAGAGATTCAGGACGCCGACCTGGAGGAAGGTCAGCAGATCCGGCCACTCGTGCTTGTAGAACAAGTGGCATGGCGCCTCGTCGAGAAGCCGGAAGTCCTGGTAGGACTGCCGCAGCCGGTAGTACAGGTGGGTGTTGCCGCCGGTCCACTGCGCCGGCCCGACGTCCATCCACAGCAGCCACCACTTGCACGCCCCGACGGCCTCGACGGCGCCGGTGAGCACACCGGGCAGGCGGGTCAACGGCAGGCCGCCGAAATCGGCGCGGAGACTGAACGGGCGCTCGACGCCGCCGGCCTGCTCGAGGGGCTCCGGGCCGAAGTCGACCGCCGGCACCCACCGCTTGGCCTCTTCGAGGGTCCAGAAATGCACGGCGCCATCTTAGATGGATGGCGAGATGTTACCCAGCGCTTACTTCTCGCTGACCACTCCTTCATGACCGCCGGTGCGGCCGGTGCGAGCCTTGAGGGCTCATACCGACGCGATCGGAACAGTCTAGGAGTGGAAGTGGCAGACGGACGTACGAGGAGATTGGATGCGCACGGGCTTGGCCGCCGCGCTGGCGGGCCTGGTCCTGGCGATTGCCCTGAACGCGGGGGTCGCGGCGCACGACGAGCAGGACACCTGGAATCACGCCGAATCCGGCCGTCGTCTCTTCGAGCGCGAGACCTTCGGCGGCAACGGCCGGACCTGCGTCAGCTGCCATAGCCGCCGCACCGGGACCGTGTCGCCCGAGGACGCGCGGGAGCGTTTTGCCCAGGGTCCCGGCGATCCGCTGTTCCGCGGCGATGGCAGCGACGATGGCAACGGCAACGGTGTCCAGCGCATCCTCGAGGACGCGACGGTGCTCGTCCGCGTGCCGCTCGCCGACAACGTCAACGCCTTCAAGATCCCGACGCTGTGGGGGGTCACCGAGACAGCACCCTACTTCCACGACAACTCGGCCAGGACGCTGGCCGACGTCGCCAGCCACTACGCGAAGTTCTTTGCCATCATCTCGACGCCGCCGGGTGGCGGGGCGCCGGGCCTGGTGCTGTCGAAACAGGACGAAGCCGACCTCGTCGCCTACATGAAGCTGCTGCGGTAGTGGCGTAGGATCGCGGCATGCCCACGCACATCGCCCCCATGCTGGCGGTCGGCGACGCCCAGGCGGCGGTCGCGTTCTACCAGGCCGCATTCGGGGCCACCGTGCAGTGGCGACTGAGTGGCGACCACGTCGTCGCCGGCCTCGAGATCGATGGCTCGCCCTTCTTCCTGGCGACGGAATCCCCTGGCAACGGCACCAGGGGCCCGGCGGCGGCTGGCTGCACGACGGTGCGGATCGAGCTGTTCGTCGAGGATCCGGTGGCGGTGCAGCGGCGGGCGGTCGCCGCCGGAGCGATCGAGAAGGATCCCGTGCAGGAGCACGTCCACGACACGCAGGGCCCGCGGCCGATCCGCCGGATGCTGCAGGGCGCCATCATCGATCCGGCCGGCCACATGTGGCTGATCGGACAGATCCTCGACTGAACCACTAGGAGCGGAGCGCGAGGCCGGGGGGCTGCTTCAGGATGCGGCGCGCTGGCAGGTAGCTGGCGGCCATCGCGGCGGCGAGCATGGTCGCGGCGACGGACATCAGCACGGCCGGGTCGACGGCCGTGACGCCATACAACATCCCGGAGATCGCGTTCGACGCGAGGAGGGTGAGCCCCAGCCCCACCGCCGAGCCGACCAGGGTCAGCCGCGCCGCGTGGGTCAGCACCATCCGCACCAGCGAGGCCGGCTCGGCGCCCAGCGCGACGCGGATGCCCATCTCGCGCGAGCGCTGCGACACGGCGTAGGCCACCAGCCCGTAGACGCCGAGCATCGCCAGCCCGAGCGCGGCCGCGGCGAACGCGCCGATCAGCGACAGGTTGAAGCGCCGCGTGCCGACCGAGCGATCGAGCCCGGCGCTCACCGTGGTCAGCTCGTAGGGCGAGTCGGGCGCGACGTCGCGCATGATCCGCCGAACGGGACCGCCGAGGGCGCCGGCGGCCGGACCGTGCGCGATCACCGAGAACGACGACGTCGCGGTCGGACGCTGCCGCGCGTTGACGTAGATCATCGGCCCGGGCAGCGCCTCGACCGACGACTCGCGGACGTCGCCGACGACCCCGACGACGCGCAGGCCGGTCAGATCGCCATCCATGTTGCCGAACTGGATGAAGCGCCCCAGCGGATCGCGCCCCGCCCACTGCTTTTCGGCCAAGCTCCGGCTGATGATGGCGACGTGCGGCCGATCCGGCGCGTCCGTTGCGTCGAACAGGCGGCCGCTCAGCAGCGGAATGTCCATCGCTTCGAAGTACCCGTCACTCGCGACGCGATACTCCGCGTCGCCGGTCCGGGACGCGAACTGCGGCGCGTCGATGCGGAAGTCCTCCATCTTCGTGATCTCGTCGACACGGGACATCTCGATGAAGGTGCCGTTGGCGAACTGACCACGGCCGAGCGGGAAGGCGTTGATCAGGCCGGCCGCCGTGACGCCGGGCAGGGCCCGCACGCGTGCCAGGAGCAGGTCCTGCATGGCCGCGCGGCGCGGACCGGCACCGTCACCAGGCAACTCGATCGACGTATCGAGGACGAAATCGTCACTCAGCCGGAAACCGGGATCGACCGCCATCGCGTGCGCGAAGCTGCGGGCGAGAAGGCCGGCGCCGGCCAGCAGCACCATCGTCAGCGCGACCTGCGCCACGATCAGCGCCTCGCGGCCGCGCATCTGGCGCCGGCTGCTGGACCCGGTCCGGCTGTTGTCGGTGAGGGCATCGGCGATGCCGGCGCCTCGCGTCCCCCACGCGGTCAAGAGACTGAGGACGACGGCGGCCACGAGGGCGATGACTCCGGCGAAGGCGATCGACGTCCAGTCGATCGATACCTGGTCGAGGCGCGGCGCGCTGCGCGGCCCGAGCGCCACGAAGGCGCGGACGGCAACCGTCGCCAGCGCCAGCCCGATCGCGGCGCCGCACGCCGCGACCGCCAGCGTCTCGGCCAGCCACTGACGAGTGACACGGCCGGTCGACGCGCCGAGAGCCAGCTGCACCGCGAACTCTCGCCGCCGCGAGACGGCGCGCGCCACCAGCAGGTTCGAGACGTTGGTGCAGGCGACCAGCAGGAGCAGCAGCGATGCCGCGAAGAGCAGCCGCAGCGCCGGCCGCACGCCGGCGGAAATGACGTCGAGGAGCGGCAGGGCCACGGCGTCCGCCATCCACGTGCCGGTGCCGTAGCGCGCCTTCAGCACCCGCGACACGCGACTCAACTCGGCGGAGGCCTGCTCGATGTCGACGCCCGGCTTCACCCGCGCGACGACGCGAAAGTTGTGCGCGGTGCGGGACGGCGAATCGCGTCCCTGCTCGCGCGGCGTCCAGATGACGGCCTGCTGCGGGTAGTCGAAGCCGTCGGGCATCACGCCGACGACGGCGTGCTGGACGCCGCCGATGACGATGGCGTCGCCAGCCAGGGGCCGGGCGCCGCGCCACCGCTCCCAGAAGCCGGCGCCGACGATGGCGACCTTGGCGCCGCTCCGCTGCAACTCGTCGGGCCGGAAGCCGCGGCCCATCGTCGGACGCGTCGCCAGCACGTCGAAGAAGCCCTGCGAGACCACCGCGACGCGCAGCGACTGCGGCTCGCCGGCGCCGGTCACCGTTTGTGGGTAGACAGCGGTCTCGGCCATCGCCGCGAAGCTACCTGTCTGCGCCTGCCAGTCGAGGAAGTTGGGATCGGAGACGTTGGCGCCGCGGGTGCCCTTCTCGCCGATCTGGAACAGCTGCACGATTCGCCCGGCATCCGGATACGGCAGCGGCCGCAGGAGCACGCCATCGACCACCGTGAACATCGCGGCGGCGGCGCCGATGCCCAGGCCGATGGTGAGAATCGCCGTGATCGAGAACGACGGCACGCGAGCCAGGCCGCGGAAGGCGATGCGCAGGTCACGCCCGAAGTCGCGCAGCCAGACGCCGCGCATCTCGTCGCGGGTCGCCTCCCGCACCTGCTGGACGCCGCCGAAGGTCACGCGGGCGGCGCGGCGCGCCTCGGCTGGCGCCATTCCGGCGCGGATGTTCTTCGCCGTCTGCTGCTCGATGTGGAACGCGATCTCCTCGGCGAGCCGGCGGTCCTTGCTGGCCATCTGCTCTCTCCTCAGGCCTCGGTGGCGCGCAGTACCAGATCGATGGCCCGCGACAGCCGCCGCCACGACGCGAGCTCGCGGGTGACGTGTCGCCGCCCGGCCGCGGTGAGCTTGTAGTAGCGGGCCCGCCGGTTGTTCTCGGTGGTGTCCCAGGCCGACGAAATCAGGCCCTGGCGTTCGAGGCGATAGAGCGCCGGATAGAGGGTGCCCTGCCCGACGCAGAGCACCTCCTCGGACCACTGCTCGATGCGCTCGGTGATGCCCCAGCCGTGCATCGGCTCGAGCTGCAGGGCGCGCAGCACCAGCATGTCCAGGGTCCCCTGGAGAATGGCTTCGGTTTCACGATCGAGGCGTGCGGCCACCGGCGGTACTCCCTTCGACGGTCGAAGGAAGCCTAGCCGTTGTTCCTTTCGAACGTCAAGGGAAGCAGGCGCTCGTTGGAAGTTGGCGATTGGAGATTGGGAATTCCGACTACGCCGGCATCGACGGCTTGTCGGCGCTGCGGGCGGCGACGTGCGTGCCCGAGGCGCGGGCGCCGTCGAGCACTTCGCGCACCTTGCCGAGCATTTCGGCCAGCGCGAACGGCTTGCGCAGGAAGGCGGTGCCGGGCTCGACGACGTCCTGCTCGTCGATCGACGCGGCGGTGTAACCGGACATGTAGAGCACGCGGATCGTCGGCCGCACCTTGCGCAGCTGTTCGACCAGCTCGCGGCCGCCCATCTTCGGCATGACCACGTCGGTCAGCACCAGCGCGATCTCGGCGTGGTGCGCGCGAGCGGCGATCAGGGCGGCTTCGCCGTGTTCGGCGTCGATCACCTGGTAGCCCTGGTCGGACAGGGCGCTCTTGGCGATGTCGCGGACGAGCGGTTCGTCCTCGACCAGCAGCACGGTCTCGGTGCCGCGCTGGATGGCCCGCTCGCGCGGCCGCGGCGTCGGCTCCGCCGGCAGGTCGACGCGCGGCACGAAGACGCTGAAAATGGTGCCCTTGCCGGGCTCGGTCTCGGGATAGATCGCGCCACCGAGCTGCTGCACGATGCCGTAGCAGGTCGCCAGACCAAGACCGGTGCCCTTGCCCGGCTCCTTGGTCGTGAAGAACGGCTCGAACATGTGCTGCATCACGTCGTCGTCCATGCCGGTGCCGGTGTCGCTGACCGACATCCGGACGTGCTCACCGGTTTTCAGCGTCGGATGCTGGCGGGCAAAGGCGTCGTCGACGACCACGTTGATCGTCTCGATCCGCAGCGTGCCACCCTGCGGCATGGCATCGCGGGCGTTGACCGCGAGATTGACCAGGACCTGCTCGATCTGGTGCGGGTCGGCCTTGACCGACCACAGGTTCGGGCTGGTCACGGTCAGCAGCTCGACGTCCTCGCCAATCAGCCGCCGCAGCATGCCATCCAGGTTGAGCGACAGCTCGCCGAGGTTGATGACCCGCGGCTCGACGATCTGCTTGCGGGCGAACGCCAGCAGCCGGTGCGTCAGGTTCGAGGCCCGCTCGGCCGCCTTGCGGATCTGCCGCAGCTGCGCCTGCAGCGGATGCGACGGCCCGAGCCCGGCGTCGACGAGATCCGAGTAGCTGAGGACGACGGTCAGCACGTTGTTGATGTCGTGGGCGACGCCGCCGGCGAGCCGGCCGATGCTCTCGAGCTTCTGCACCTGGGCCAGCTGCTCTTCCAGCCGGCGCCGCTCGGCCATGTCCTTCTGCGTCTGGGCGAGCGCCACGCGCAACTCGGTGGTCCGCTCGGCGACGCGGTCCTCGAGCTCGGCCCGCGACGTCCGCAGTGACGCCTCGATGCGCCGGCGCTCGGCGATCTCCTGCGACAGCTCGGCGGTCCGCTCGTCGACGACCACGCGCAGGGCCCGTTCGCGCGCCTGACCGCGGCGGACGCGGAAGCGAGACAGCTGGAACACGGTGAACAGGAAGCCGACGCCGCCGAGGGCGTAGAACCACCACGTCTCCCAGAACCGCAGCTCGACGCGCCACGAGAGCGTCGCGGCGCGCGGGTTGAGCACGCCGTCGCTGTTGGTGGCGGTGACCTGGAAGCGATAGCGGCCGCCACTGAGGTTCGAGTAGAACGCCGAGCGTCGCGGCCCGGCGTCGACCTGGCCGGCGTCGGCGCCTTCGAGTTTGTAGCTGAATTGCACCCGGCTCGGCACGGCCAGGCTGGTGGCCGTGTAGCGCACCTCGAGCTGTTTGACGCCGGCCGGCAGGACCAGATCGCCGTCGATCGGGATCGGGTGCCCGTCGGCGAGGACCTCCAGCACCTTGACGAACGGCAGCACCTTCGACTTGGCGAAGGCGTCGCTGCGGACGATGATCACGCCGGTCGCGCTGGGGAAGGCCAGCGAGCCGTCGGCGCGGCGCACGCCCGACGACTGCGAGACGCCCTGGAACTCCCAGCGGCCGAAGCCGTCGCGGAAATCGTAGACCCGGGCGGTGGCGGCATCGACGTTCGAGTTGGCGACCTTGAGCAGCTCCGACCGCTCGAGGCGCGTGATGCCGCGCTCACCGGTCATCCAGATCGAGCCGCGACCGTCGTCGAGGATCTGGAGCGCGTGCCCGCTCGAGACGCCGCCTCTGGTCGGGAGGGCGAGGACGCGGTCGTTGCGCACCAGGTGCAGGCTGCCGTCCGCGGTGCCGACCCAGACGTGCTGGTCCTCGCACAGGATGGCGGTGACGTCGTTGCTGCCCAGGCCCTGCTCGATCGAGTAGTTGAGGGACTTGCCGCCAGACAGCCGGTTGAGGCCGCCGTCCATGGTGCCGACCCACAGCGCGCCGTCGCGGCCTTCGCGCAGGACGGTGATGCTGTTGGACGATAGCGACCTGTTCTCCTTGGTGAACCGTTTGACCTCGCTGCCGTGCAGGCGCCACAGGCCCTGCCGGCCGCTGCCAATCCACAGGTTGCCATGGCGATCCTCGACGATGGCGCGGATGCCGCCCTGCGGATAGCCATCGATGCCGGCGAAGCTGGTCACCTGGCCGCGGAAGATCCGGGCCAGCCCCTTCTGGGTGCCGACCCAGATGGCGCCGTCGCGCGTCTCGGCGAGCGTCCAGATGACGTTGCTCGGCAGGCCATCCTGCATCGTCAAAGTGAAGGCCTTGCCGCCCTTGAGCTGAGTCAGGCCGGCGCCGTCGGTGCCGACCCACAAGTTGCCGGCGTGATCCTCGAAGACCGACTGGACGTCGTCGTGGGCCAGCCCGTTCTGGCGCTTGGTGAGGGCCTCGAAGGGCACATCGCGCATCTGGTGGAGCCCGCCGTGCCGGGTGGCGATCCAGATGCTGCCCTCGCGGTCCTCGAGCAGGGCGGTGACGACCATGCCCTCGGACTCGGCGTCGCGGGAGGACGTGCGGGAGACGATGCGATCGTTGACGAGCCGCGCGACGCCACCCATGGTGCCGATCCAGAGGCCACCGCGATGGTCGAGAGTCAGGGCGGTGACATTGGGCGACGGCAGGCCGTCGGCGGTTGTGAACAGTCGGTCCGGCTGCCGCCCGCCGCTCCGCCGCAGGCCGGTGGGCAGCCCCTGCCAGAGCGTTCCGTCGTCCTGGCGCAGTGCCGCTTGGACGTCTTCGGGGCCGTTTTCGTCGAGCTTGAGCGAATCGTTTTCGACGCGGGCCAGCGGTCCGTTGGTGCCCAGGGTGAGCTCGCCGGCCGAGTCCTCGTAGATCGAGGCCACGACGGCGCTCGCCCGGGGCATCAGGACCAGCGTGTTCTCGGCGACGCGGCCGACCATGTCGTTGCCGGCGACCCAGATCGTGCCGGTGCGGTCCTGGTAGAACGCGCTGATCGCCCCCGACAGCCGGACCTGGCTGAACTCCTCGAAGACGCCGTCTCTACGCCGCAGCACTGCGCCGTCGTCGGTGCCAATCCAGAGCCGGTTCGCCTTGTCGAGGAAGAGCGCGGTGACGTCCGTCGCCTTGAGGGCGGGCGTGCTGTTGCGATCGAAGGTCCGGAACTCGACCCCGTCGAAGCGGACCAAGCCGGCCTCGGTGCCGAGCCACAGGAAGCCGTCGGCGTCCTGGGCCAGAGCCCGGATGCTGTTGGTGGGCAGGCCGTCCCGGGTCTGCCAGCTCTCCAGGTGGTACTGCGTGAGCGGTTTCGGGCCTCGTCCAGCGGCTCCTTGAGCCGCGACGGGGCCGGCCGCCAGAATCAGGGCAGCGGCGAGGCCGGAGGCACACCTCAGGACTCGACCGAGTCGGAGCAAGCTCGACACGTGCATGGATGGGAAGCCGAAGCGGCGCAGGGGAGCGGTCCGCCAGACCGTGTATCGGCCCGCCCGGTTTGGCGCACCAGATCGACCATGCGAAAAATGCTGCGGCTCAGGTTGGTTTTCCCACCGGCGTCTGCCGTATGATCGCGGCCGCGTCCGGCCCAGTCATTTACCATGCGCTCTCGACTTCCCACGGCGCTCGGTGCATGCCTGGTGGCGTCCGCCCTGGCCCTCTCGGCCGGCCCGGAACGCCTGGGCTGGCTAGGCTTCCCAGGCAGCGTCGCCCACGGCCAGGCGGCGGCCGTCGCGACGCCTCGTCCCGCCAAACCATCGGCCGAGACCGCGCTCGACCGCTACGTCAAGACGCCGGATCCGGCCTTCCGGTTTTCGGTCGTGGCGACCAGGCCGGGCGAAGGCCACACGGCCTACCTCCTCGAGATGGTCTCGCAGCGGTGGCTGACCGCCGCCGACGTAGACCGTCCGGAGTGGCGTCACTGGCTGACGATCATCAAGCCTGACGTCGTCGCCCACCCCACCGCCCTCGTGCTCGTCGCCGGCGGCGACACCAAGCGCAAGCCACCCGACAAGACCGACGCCGGTCTCCTCGACATCGCGATGACCACCCGGTCGGTGGTCGCCGAGCTGCGGATGGTGCCGAACCAGCCGCTGGTCTTCGCCAACGACGGCGGCCGCGAGCGCACCGAGGACGAGATCATCGCCTACACGTGGGACAAGTTCCTGCGCACCGGCGACGAGCGCTGGCCGGCCCGGCTTCCGATGACCAAGGCGGTGGTGCGGGCGATGGACGCCGTCACCGCGTTCTGCGCCAGTCCGGCGGCGGGCAGCGCCGCGACCGTCGATCGGTTCGTCATCGCCGGCGCGTCGAAACGCGGCTGGACGACGTGGACGACAGCCGCGGTCGACCGTCGCGTCGTCGCCGTGGTGCCGATCGTCATCGACGTGCTGAACGTCGAGTCGTCGTTCGACCACCACTACCGCGCCTATGGCTTCTATGCGCCGTCGGTGAAGGACTACGAAGAGTCCGGGCTCATGGGCTGGCTCGGCACGCCGCAGTATCGGGCGCTGATGCGGATCGAGGATCCCTACGAGTACCGCGATCGGCTGACGATGCCGAAGTTCCTGGTCAACGCGACCGGGGATCAGTTCTTCCTGCCCGACTCGTGGAAGTTCTACCTCGACGATCTGCCGGGCGAGACGCACGTCCGCTATGTGCCCAACGCCGACCACGGCCTGAAGAACACGGACGCGCTGTCGTCGGTGGCGGCGTTCTACGGCGCCATCCTGACCGACACGCCGCGGCCCGACATGACGTGGGAGGCGCGCAAGGACGGCCGCCTGCGCGTCCGGTCCAAGGCCACCCCGACCAGCGTGACCGCATGGCGGGCGACCAACCCGTCGGCCCGTGATTTCCGGCTCGAGACGCTTGGCCCGGTCTGGCAGAGTACGGCGCTCGAACCGATCTCCCCCGGTGTCTGGGAAACGACCGTCACCGCCCCACCGGCGGGCTGGGCCGCCGGCCTGATCGAGATGCGGTTCGCGAGCGGCTCCAAGTATCCGTTCGTGTTCACGTCGGGCGTCGCCGTCGTGCCCGATCGCCTGCCCCACGCTTCCCCTCGACGCACCGGACGGGCGCCCTCCGCGGCCCCCACGCCACAGAAGCGCTGATGAGCGAGACGTACACGATCGGGGTCGACTTCGGGACGGAGTCGGGTCGCGCGGTGATCGTCCGGGTCCGCGACGGCACCGAGCTCGCGTCGGCGGTGACGGCCTACCCGGACGGCGTGATCGATCAGACCCTGCCGGGGACCTCGACGCGCCTCGGCGACGAATGGGCGCTGCAGAACCCGCTCGACTACCTGCACGTGCTGAAGACGGCGGTGCCGGAAGCGCTGCGCAAGAGCGGCGTCGATGCGGGCGCCATCGCCGGGATCGCCATCGATTTCACCGCCTGCACGATGCTGCCGGTCACGGCCGACGGCACGCCGCTGATGGCCCGGCCGGAGTTCCGCGGCAACCCGCACGCCTGGGTCAAGCTGTGGAAGCACCACGCCGCCCAGCCGCACGCCGATCGCATCAACGCCACCGCCGCCGCGCGCGGCGAAGGCTGGCTGCCCCGCTACGGTGGAAAGATCTCGAGCGAGTGGTTCCTGGCCAAGGCGCTGCAGATCCTCGAGGAGGCGCCGGAGATCTACCGCGCCGCCGATCGCCTGATCGAGGCCTGCGACTGGGTGATCTGGCGGATGTGCGGCGTCGAGACGCGCAACACCTGCACCGCCGGCTACAAGGCCAACTTCCAGGACGGTGCCTACCCGTCCCGCGACTATCTCGGCGCGCTCAATCCCGGTTTCGCCGATCTCGTCGCGTCGAAGCTGTCGACGACGCTGTCGCCGCTCGGCGGGAGGGCCGGCGATCTGACCGTCGAGGCCGCCGGGTGGATGGGGCTGCCGGCCGGGATCGCGGTCGCGGTCGCCAACGTCGACGCGCACGTCACGGTGCCGGCGGCGGGCGTCGTCGAGACCGGACGCCTCGTCGCGATCATGGGCACGTCGACCTGTCACATGCTGCTCGGCGATCGCCTCACCGAGGTGCCGGGCATGTGCGGCGTGGTCGACGGCGGCATCATCCCCGGCCTCTACGGCTACGAGGCCGGCCAGAGCGGCGTCGGCGACATCTTCGCCTGGTTCGTGAAGCACGCCGTCCCGGCCCAATATACCGACCAGAACGGCGGCGGCGGCGCCGGCCCCGGTGCCGCGCACGAAGCGCTCGAGCGGGAAGCAGCGGCACAGAAGCCCGGCGAGCACGGCTTGCTGGCGCTCGATTGGTGGAACGGCAATCGCAGCGTGCTGGTCGACGCCAACCTGAGCGGCCTGCTCGTCGGCATGACGCTGGCGACGCGGGCGCCGGACATCTACCGCGCGCTGATCGAATCGACTGCCTACGGCACCCGCCTGATCGTCGAGAACTTCGAGCGGTGCGGCGTCCCGGTCGGCGAACTGGTCATCGCCGGCGGCCTGCAGAAGAACCAGCTGCTGATGCAGATCTACGCCGACGTCACCGGACGCCCGCTGAGCCTCGTCGACTCCGAGCAGGGCCCGGCCCTCGGCTCGGCCATGCACGCGGCTGTCGCCGCGGGCCTCTATCCCACGATCGCGGATGCCGCCGCCCGCATGGGCCGCATCCGCCGCAACGTCTACACGCCGAACGCGGCCGCCGCGCAGGTCTACGACCGGCTCTACGCCGACTATGTCGTCCTGCACGACTACTTCGGCCGCGGCGCCAACGACGTGATGAAGCGTTTGAAGAACGCCGGAGCCCCTGCATGAGCGTCGATGCCCTGCGCCGCGATCTGGCGAGCCTCCATCTGGAGCTCCCCCGCAACGGCCTCGTCACCTGGACCAGCGGCAACATCAGCGCCCGTGACTTCCACTCGGACACGATGCTGATCAAGCCGAGCGGCGTCACTTTCGAGGCGCTGACGCCGGAGAACCTGGTCCAGACCAACTACGACGGCAAGGTGCTGGCCGGCCGCTTCAAGCCGTCATCGGACACGACGACGCACGGCTACATCTACCGCCACATGCCCAGCGTCGGCGGCATCGTCCACACGCACAGCCCCTACGCGACGGCGTGGGCCGCCAACGCCCGCGAGATCCCGTGCATCCTGACGGCGATGGCCGACGAGTTCGGCGGCCCGATCCCGTGCGGCCCCTTCGCGATGATCGGCGGCGAGGAGATCGGCCGCGAGGTGGTGCGGGTGCTGACCGGGCACCGGTCGCCGGCGATCATCCTGCAGAACCACGGCGTCTTCACCGTCGGGCCGACGCCGCGCGCCGCGCTCAAGGCCGCGGTGATGTGCGAGGACGTCGCCCGGACGGCATTCCTCGCCCACCAGCTCGGCGATCCGCGCAAGATCTCGGTCGACGACATCGATCGCCTCTACGAACGCTACACGACCAAGTACGGCCAGTAGTCCGACACCACATGCACCTGCTTCAGTCGCCTTCGATCTGGTTCCTCTGTGGATCGCAGCACCTCTACGGCCCCGGCCCGCTGCGCACGGTCGCGCAGAACGCCCAGGCGGTCGCCAAGGCGCTCGACGCGGCAGCGTCGGTGCCGCTGCCGGTGGTGTTCAAGGGCCTGCTGACGACACCCGACGAGATCCGCGCGACACTGCTCCAGGCCAACGGGGACGCCGGCTGCGCCGGCGTGATCCTCTGGATGCACACGTTCTCGCCGTCGCGGATGTGGATCGGCGGCCTGCAGGCGCTGCAGAAGCCGCTGCTGCACCTGCACACGCAGTTCAATCGCGAGGCGCCGTGGGATCGCATCGACATGGACTTCATGAACCTCAATCAGGCCGCGCACGGCGACCGTGAGGCCGGGTTCATGCACACGCGGCTGCGGCTGCGCCGCAAGGTCGTCGTCGGTCACTGGAGCGACGCCGAAGTGCAGGAGCGCATCGGCGCGTGGGCCCGCGTGACGCGCGCCTGGCACGATCTGCAGGGCGCCAAGGTCGCGCGCTTCGGCGACAACATGCGCCAGGTGGGCGTCACCGAAGGCGACAAGGTGTCGGCCGAGATCGCGTTCGGCTTCGCCGTGAACGGCTACGGCGTCGGCGATCTGGCGGCGGCGGTGCGCGACGTCTCGGACAAGGCCGTCGATGCCCTCTGCGCCGAATACGAGGGCGCCTACACCCTGGCCGCGTCGTTGAAGAAGAACGGCGCCCAGCGCGCCTCGTTGCGCGACGGCGCCCGCATCGAACTGGGCCTGCGCGCTTTCCTGACCGGCGGCGGCTTCAAGGCGTTCACGACGACGTTCGAGGATCTGCACGGCCTGGTGCAGCTGCCCGGCCTCGCCGTGCAGCGCCTGATGGCCGAGGGGTTCGGCTTCGGCGCCGAAGGCGACTGGAAGACGTCGGCGCTGCTGCGGGCGATGAAGGTGATGGGCGACGGCCTCGACGGCGGCACCTCGTTCATGGAGGACTACACCTACCACCTGCAGCCGAGGAAGCATCAGGTGCTCGGCGCGCACATGCTGGAAATCTGCCCGTCGATCGCCGCGGCCAAGCCGACGCTCGAAGTGCATCCGCTCGGTATCGGCGGCAAGGCCGATCCGGTGCGCCTGGTGTTCGACGCGCCGGCGGGGCCGGCGATCAACGTGTCGCTGGTCGATCTCGGCGGCCGCTTCCGCCTGATCGTCAACGAGGTCGACGCCGTAAAGCCGCCCAAGCTGCCCCAGCTGCCGGTCGCGCGCGCGGTCTGGGAATGCCGGCCCGACTTCAAGACCGCCTGCGCCGCGTGGATTCACGCCGGCGGGGCCCACCACACCGGCTACAGCTACGCGGTCACGACCGAGCACATCGAGGACTTCGCTGAGATCGCCGGCGTCGAGCTGGTGGTGATCGACGCGTCGACGACGCTGCGCGCCTTCAAGACCGACCTCCGCCACAACGAGGTCTACCACGCCCTCGCCCGCGGCTTCCACGGCTGAGCCAGTGCTCGGAGCATGCTCCGAGCAACTTGCAGGAACTGCCACCGTGGACGCGGCCAGGCTTCAGTGCTCGGAGCTTGCTCGGAGCATGCTCCGAGCAACTTGCAGAAAGTGACATGTTGAACGCGGTTCGGCTGCACGCGCCTCGTGACCTTCGGCTCGAGACGGCGCCGGCGCTGGCGGCGCCCGGTCCGGGCCATGTGCGCATCCGGGTCGGCAGCGTCGGTCTGTGCGGCTCCGACCTGCACATGTATGAGACCGGGCGGATCGGCGACGCCATCATCAAGACGCCGCTGGTGCTCGGCCACGAGTTCGGCGGTGTCGTCCTGGACGCACCGGACGGCACGGTCGACGCGCTGGGCCGGCCGCTGACCGCGGGCACCCGCGTCGCCGTCGATCCGGCGGTGCCGTGTCACCACTGCCGGCAGTGCGAGGAGGGTCACCCGAACCTCTGCCCGCACCACAGCTTCTACGGCGTGTGGCCGGACGACGGCGCGCTGCGCGACGAGATGCTGGTCGACGCGCGCAACTGCTTCCCCGTCCCCGCCACGCTGAGCGAGCCGGCAGTGGCGCTGCTCGAGACGCTCGGCGTCGCGGTGCACGCCGTCGATCTCGGACGCCTGCGGGTCGGCGATGGTGTCGGCGTCGTCGGCTGCGGACCGGTCGGGCTGCTGCTGGTCCGCCTCGCCAAGCTCTCCGGCGCCTCGCCGATCGTCGTGTGGGACAAGCACCCGTGGCGGGTGGCGAAGGCGCTCGCGCTCGGCGCCGACGAGGGCTGGCGGGTCTCGGCGGACGGCGTTCCGGACGGACCGAAGGCGCCCGACCTCGACATCGGCTTCGAGGCGGCGTGGGCCGATCGGTCCGTGCAGCACACCGCCGAGATCGTGCGGCCCGGCGGCCGCGTCGTCCTCGTCGGCATCCCCGGCGACGATCGGTTGCAGCTCTCGCACGGCACTGCCCGTCGCAAGGGCCTGACGATCCGCATGGCCAGACGGATGAAGCACACCTACCCACGGGCGATCGCGCTGGCCGCCTCCGGGCAGGTCGACCTCGACGATCTCGTGTCGCACCGCTTCGAGCTGGCTCGCACCGCCGAGGCCTACGCGATGAACATGCGCTATCCCGAAGGCCTGCTCAAGGCCGTCATCGACTGCGGGATCGGCGGATGAACGCGGCGCCCGGTCCGGCGATCCGTCCGGGCCGCCGCGCCGCCATCGTCTCACTCGCCTTCGTCGCCCTGGCCGGCGCGGCGACGGCGTGTCACACCGCCAGCGACGCCGATGCCGACGCCCAGCGTCGGAGCAACACGCCAGCCATGCGGCCGCCGTGGACGATCAACGGGGCGCGCACCGGCATGGTCCTCGATCAGGTCGTCGCCCTGCACGGCGCCCCCGACAAGACCAGCGGCTATCCGAGCCGCCGCACCTCGACGTGGATCAGCATCGACCTCTGGGTGACCTTCGATGCCAACGGCCGCGCCGTGGACATCACCGGCACGAAACTGATGACGCTGGACGGCAAGACCATCGTCAGCCTCGGCATGTCCGAGGACGACGTAGTCGTGCGCGCCGGAGCGGGCAGCACGCGTGGATCGTTTCAGACCGGCAGCGGCGTGATCTCGATCGGCTGGAAGCGCGTCGGCGCCGAGCACCGCTTCACCGACGACACGACGCGCTACGGTCTCGGCGTCAGCGAAGGCCAGCTGAAGTTCATCCGGGCCCAGGCGCTACCGGTCGCCGATCCCTGACGCCAGGCGTCAGCGGCCGCCCGCCCGCCGTAGAGGCGGAGCCCCGCTGGATCGTCGATGCGCCACGCCAGTTGCTGTAAATACTTGGACTTACGGCGATACACAGGCCGCGCCGAGCGGATTCGCACGGCCCGGGTGGGCCGCGCCTGCCGCAGGCGGTCGTTCAACCGCCCCCGCCGGTCCCCGAGATAGCGTATTACCGGCGGCGGCCGCCAGACCGGCGGCGCGCCACAGGCAACCATCCGCCCCCCAATCGCGTCGAACCGAGCCATGAGCGACCTCTCCGGCGATCTCCGCTATGCCATCCGTGGGCTGCGTCGCAGCCCGCTCTTCGCCGTCATCGCCGTCCTCACCCTGGCCCTCGGCATCGGGGCGACGACCGCCATCTTCACGCTGATCGACCAGGTGGCGTGGCGCCGCCTGCCCGTCCCCGACGCTGGGACGCTGGTGCAAATCCACCAGGAAGGGCCGCACAACGGCAGCAACATGGGGCGCTGGATGAACTCCTACCCCATGTACATGGACTTCATGGAGAAGGGCTCGCCGCTGTCGCAGGTCATCGCCCGGCGAACGGTGTCCGCCTCGCTGGCGGTCGACAACCAGACCGAGCGCGTCGACGCCGAACTGGTGTCCGGCAACTTCTTCACGATGCTCGGGGTCAAGCCGGCGGCCGGGCGCGTCCTCTCCTCGCAGGAGGACGATCGCGTCTACAACGGCCACCCCGTCGTCGTCCTCAGCCACGACTACTGGGTCAACCGCTTCCAGAAGGATCCGACCGTCGTCGGCCGGAAGATCACGGTCAACAACTATCCGATGACGATCGTCGGCGTTTCGGCCGATGGCTTCGCCGGCCTCGATCCGACCTCGTCGCCGGATATCCGCGTCCCCATCCTGATGCAGCCCAAGCTGATGCCGTCGATGGACTGGCTGAAGATGGCCGATCGCCGGCAGCGTTGGGTGCAGGTCTTCGCGCGGCTGAAGCCCGGCTACACCGCCGAGAGCGCCGAGCCGGCGATGCAGGGACTCTTTCTCCAGATCCGCCAGCACGAGATGACGCTGCCGGCGGCCAAGGACTGGACCGACTTCGGCCGCAAGCAGTTCATGAAGGGGCAGCTGAAGCTGACCGACGCCTCGAAGGGCTATTCCGACCTGCGCAACCAGTTCAGCACCGCGCTCGGCGTCCTCCTGGCGATGGTCGGACTCGTGCTGATCATCGCCTGCGGCAACGTCGCGAACCTGCTCATCGCGCGCGGCTTCCTCCGCCAGCGCGAAATCGCGGTGCGGCTGTCGATCGGCGCCTCGCGCGGTCAGCTGATCCGCCAGCTCCTGATCGAAAGCCTCGTGTTGTCGTTCTTCGGCGGGATCCTCGGCGTCGCCCTGTCGGTGTTCCTCACCAAGTCGCTGCTCGCCTTCCTGCCCTCGGAAGGCCGATCGCTGCTGGTCGAGCCGACGCCGGATCTCCGCGTCCTCTCCTTCGCCTTCGCGGTGACGCTGATCACCGGCGTCGTCTTCGGCCTCCTGCCGGCGCTGCGCGCCAGCCGGCCCGATCCGTGGAAGACGCTGAAGGACACCGTCGGGTCGATCGCCGGCGGCAACCAGTCGCTGTTCCTGCGCAAGGGCCTGGTGACGGCCCAGGTCGCCCTCAGCTTCCTGCTGCTCTTCGGCGCCGGCCTCTTCACCCGCAGCCTGCAGAACCTGCGGGGCACCGACACTGGCGTCCGCGAGCCCCAGAACCTGATCGCGTTCCAGGTCGATCCCAGCCTGAACGGCTACGACGAAGCCCGCGGCACCAACTTCCAGAACCAGCTCCTCGAGCGGATCCAGGCGATCCCCGGGGTCAGCGCGGCGGGCGCATCGTCGGTGGCGATCCTCGCCGGCGACGAGTGGGACAGCACCATGTCGGTCGAAGGCCACAAGGCCTCGAACGGCGAGGACATGCAGGCGTTCATGAACGCCCTCACACCCGGCTACTTCAAGGCCATGCACGTCTCGATGCTGGCCGGCCGTGACTTTCAGCTGACCGATCAGCCCGCTAAATGGACCGACGATGAGAACAGCGGACCGCGCGTCGCCATCGTCAACCGGAAGTTCGCCGAGCATTTCTTCATGACCGTCAACGTCGTCGGCAAGCGCATCGGCTGGGGCGACGGGCCGAAGACGAAGCTCAACATCCAGATCGTCGGCGTCGTCGAGAACCAGTTGTACGAGGGCCCGCGCGAAGGCATGCGGCGGCAGGTGTTCATCCCCAGAACCGGCAGCGGCGGCATGGTCTATTACGTCCGCAGCTCGATCGGATCCTCGACCCTCTACGGACAGCTGCGGAACGAAGTCCGGCGCATCGACAACGCGATGCCGATCTTCGGCATGAAGACCCTGGAGCGGCAGCTGGACGAAACGCTGCTCACCGATCGTCTGGTCGCGCTGCTCGCGGCCGGCTTCGGCCTGCTGGCGGCACTGCTGGCGTCGATCGGCCTCTACGGCGTGATGGCCTTCGTGGTAGCCCGGAGACGGAAGGAATTGGGCATCCGCCTCGCCCTCGGCGCGACGCCGAGCGGCGTCATCTGGCTGGTGATGCGCGAAGTGCTGACGCTGCTGACCATCGGGCTCGTCGTCGGTATCCCGGCAGCGCTGGGCCTGCTCACGTGGGTGAGCAGCACGGCCGACATCCAGCTCTATGGCGTCCAGACGCACGATCCGCTGGTCGGCGGCCTTACCGCGCTCCTGCTGATCACCGTGACGGTGCTGGCCGGTCTGATCCCGGCGCAGCGCGCCAGCCGCATCAGCCCGATGCTGGCGATCCGCTACGAGTAACGCCCGGTCATCGTCGCACCGGTCCTCTTGGGGGTCGGCGAGGCGTCACACCCGCCAGAAGTCGGACGTGAGCCCGTGGCGCGCGAACAGCGCCCGGGTCTCGTCCAGCGAACGCTTGCGCCACGGCTGATCGAGGTGGCGACCGTACCAGTCGCTGGCGAAGGACCACAGCGCCGGAATGGTCAGGACGGCGCCCTTGGGCAAGGCGTGCCGCGCGCACCAGGCATCGACGTCGGCCGCCGCGTGGAACGGCTGGCACGTCGAGCAGGCGAAGACGACGTTGTCCCACCAGTGCGCGGCAGACGTCGACAGATGCAACATGTCGGCCTTGCAGGCAGCGCGCCGCGGCCGCTCGGCGACGCGCCTAGCGTCGCCGAGCTCACGGACGCGGCTAGATGCGCTGCAGCACCCGCGCGTGAGGCGCGCGGGTGCCAGACAAGCACTGTGCCCAGTAGCCGATCCGAGGCGTCTGGACCCAGCAGCTGCCCGGCGCCAGCGCGAACGGGTGGACGACCCAGGGTCGGCAGCCGAGCGGGTGCAACTGCAGCGCGTGGGCGTCCTGGAGCCGACGCAGGCCGGGCATCGCGGCTAGGCGCCGCTGCCGGCGTCCGCGATCTCGTTGTAGAGGTGGGCCGAGGCGATCACGCCGTTGTGGAAGTTCGAGAGATCGAGCTTCTCGTTCGGGGCGTGCGCGTTCTCGTCCGGCAGCCCGATGCCGAACAGGACCGTCGGCAGACCCAGCTCCTCGGAGAACGTCGAGACCACCGGAATCGATCCGCCTTCGCGGTTGAAGACCGGCCGCTCGCGGAAGCCCAGCTCGATCGCCCGCGCCGCCGCCTGGACGTACTTGTTGTCGAAGCTGGTCATCCACGGCTTGCCGCCGTGCATCTTGGTCAGCTTGAGCTCGACCGTCTTCGGCGCGACTTTCTGCAGCCACGCTTCAATCAGTCTGGCGATCTCTTCCGGATCCTGATCCGGCACGAGGCGGGTGCTGATCTTGGCCATCGCGACGGCCGGAATCACGGTCTTGGCGCCTTCGCCGGTGAAGCCGGCGAGCAGACCGTTGACCTCGAACGTCGGCCGGCCCCAGACGCGCTCGAGCGTCGTATAGCCCGATTCGCCGAACAGCTTCGGCGCGCCCAGATCCTTGCGGTACTTGGTTTCCTTGAAAGGCAGCTTGGCGAACTCGGCGCGCTCTTCCGGCGCCAGCTCACGAACCTTGTCGTAGAAACCCGGGATCTTGATCTTGCCGCTCTTGTCCTTGGCCCCGGCCAGGATCTGCGCCAGCACGAAAGCCGGGTTGGCGACCGCGCCACCGAACGACCCGGAGTGCAGGTCGGATGCGGTACCGCGCAAGTCGATCTGGAAGTAGGCCAGGCCGCGCAGGCCGTAGCAGATCGACGGGATGCCGCGATCGAACATCGGCGAGTCCGAGATCACGACGACGTCGGCGGCGAGCTCCGCCTTGTGCGCCTTGATGTAGTCGTCGAGATTGGCGCTGCCGACTTCCTCTTCGCCCTCGAGGATGACCTTGACGTTGATCGGCAGCTTGCCCGCCTGCTTCAAGTGCGCCTCGATGGCCTTGAAGTGCATGAAGATCTGGCCTTTGTCGTCAGCCGATCCGCGGGCGTAGATTTCGCCATCGCGGACGGTCGCCTCGAAGGGCGGCGACTCCCACAAATCGACGGGGTCGACCGGCTGCACGTCGTAGTGCCCATAGAACAGCATCGTCGGCGCCCCGGGCGCTCCCAGCCACTCGCCGTAGACGATGGGATGCCCCGGCGTCTCCTCGAGGCGGACCGTCTGGAGACCGATCCGAGTGAGCTCGGCGGCCGTCCACTCGGCGCAGCGGCGGACATCGGCCGCGTGCGCGGGCAGCGCACTGATGCTCGGAATGGCGAGATAGGTCTTGAGCTCGGCGACGTAGCGGTCGCGGTTGGCGTTGATGAAATCGATGATCGGGTTCATGGGCGTGGCGAGTGGTGGAGCCGCGGCGCCACAGGCGGGCCGCACAGCGCCTCGCAGTATGTCACCACGTCGCGCTCCGAATCACGCACCCGGCTGTCGAGTCGATGTTGACGCCGAACGCGGGTACAAAAGTCCGTATTTCGGAAGACTAACAAGGCCGCTGCCGCACCGGACACAATTACACATGGTGTCAAGTCGTTCATTTGTAATGGCTTGCATGGTCATCAGCGGACGAGCTTTCCGGCACCGTACCTGCATTGTGTCCGGCGTGCCTTCCGTGTGCGGAATGCGACGACGACTTAATTTTCTGGAACGAGGATACGTGATGACGAGACTTGGACACCTGGGACGCGGCCTCGTCCTGGCCACTGCTGCACTGATTGGGTCGGCTTCCACCGCGACCGCCGCTCCGATGCTCTTCTCACTGGAGGGCGACACGTACAGCAATCTGAGCGCGTCCGTTCTGTTCAGCTATGTGGGCCTCACGGGTTCGACCGGCCGTGTCGATGTGGCCGTCACGAACACGTCGAGCCACTGGGATCCCCGCCTCACCAGCTTCGCCTTCAACCTCCCCGGCGCGATCGGCGGCGTGTCGTCCTTCAGCAGCTCGCTGAGCGGCTGGCAGTCGTCGTACGACCGCAACGACATCAACACCCCGGGACAGTTCGGCTTCTACGACGTTGCCGGGCTGAGCGGCCCGAACTTCAACGGCGGCGCGCCGAACCGCGGCATCGCCCGCGGCAACACGGCGACCTTCTCGTTCAACCTGAGCGGCGCCGGCATGCTGGGCCTGACCGAGAGCTCGTTCCTCAGCCTGCTGTCGTATGACCCCGCGGGCGGTCCGAACGAAGCCGAGCAGTACTTCATCGGCCGCTTCCAGCGCGTTGGCCTCTTCGGCCAGGGCAGCGACGTCGCGACCCCCACGGGTGCGCCGTCGACGCCGCCGACCCGTGGCGTGCCGGAGCCGACCACGCTCATGCTGTCCGGTCTGGGCCTGCTCGGCCTGACGGCCATGCGCCGCGCCAAGGCGTAACAGCTACCGCATTCGTTCTCTGTAACGGCCGGGCCTTCTTCGAGGGCCCGGCCGTTGTCGTTTCTGGGAACACGGTTGGAACGGACGACGTGCCGAGGCCAACCGGCGCAGCGGCGCTCAGGTTCGCGGCGACGGCGCCGGCACTTCGAGCGGCAGGTCGAGCCGATCGCCCCACTCCCGCCACGAGCCCAGGTAATTGCGAACCTGGGGAAAGCCGAGCAGCCGCAGCGCGAGGTAGGTGTGCGCGCCTCGGTAGCCGCCCTGGCAGTAGGTCACCACGTCGCGTTCCGGCGTCACCCCAATCCGCTCGTACATCGCCCGCAGTTCCTCCGCCGGCTTGAAGCACCCGGCGGCGTCCAGGTTGTGCGTCCATTCGAGGTGGATCGAGCCTGGGATGGCGCCACCGCGGGCGGCCCGCACCAGCGTCCCGTGATGCTCCTCCGGCGTCCGCGTGTCGACGATGACCACGCTGGCGCCGCCGAGGCGCTCCTGGACGTCCCGCCAGGTGGCCACGATGTCTTCCCGCCGCGAGCCGTGCCATTCGGTGGGCACCGGTGCCGCGAACTCATGGCTGATCGGCCGCTTCTCGGCGGCCCAGGCGTTGAAGCCGCCGTCGAGCAGCTGCGCCTTGGGGTGGCCGAACAGTTCGAGGAACCACAGACCGCGGGCGGCGCGGATGCCCGAGCACTCGTCGTAGACGACGACCTCGCGGTCGGCGTCGACGCCGCGGGTGGCGAGCTGGTGCTCGATGATCCAGAGGAAGGCCCGCATCGGGCCCGGGTCGGTGTCGATCAGGCTGACGCCGTAGAGGTCGAGATGCACGGCGCCGGGGATGGCGCCGCGGGCGAACTCTTCGGCGGGCCGGAAATCGATGACGAGCGGACCGGCCGGGCCGATCCGCTCGCCGAGCCGCTCGTGGAGAGCGGCGGTTGTCACGAGCAGCTGCGGATTGGCGTAGCCGTTGGCGGGCATGACGCCGCCTAGTCTACGCCTCGGCCGCGGCGCGAGGGCAAGGGCCTCGTCCGGCTACCAAATCCGCTCCCACCAGGCGCGGTTGTCGACCGCCGCGCGCGGGGCGAGCCCCTGACGGCGTCGGATGTCGGCGATGTCCCAGCCGGTGAGGCTGGCCAGGGTCTGGGCTTCCTTCTCGCGGCGGACGCTCAGCTCGCGGCGATAGTTGTCCGCTTCCGAGCACGTCTCGTTGCCGGTCCAGGCCTGGCGGAGGATGTAGCGGCCCTGGAAGTTGGCGCGATCGCCGGTCTCCTGGAACACTAGATCTTCCGGGAAGTGGGCGCCGTCGTAGCGAACGTGCATCCGCGTCACGAACACGTTGTTGGCGCCGCCACCGGGCATCGGGCGCGGCATCGGCCGGGGACGCATCACGCCGCCACCCGCCGGCATCGGCGTGGAGGGATCACCGTCCAGCCAGAAGACGCCCAGCTTGCGCAGCTGGTCGTTCGACAGCGGATCCGCGGCGCACGGGTCGCACCACGCCATGTCCCATGCGTACTCGAGGAACACCGTCGACATGTTCTGCTTCTTGACCTGCGCCGAGAACATCGAGGTGTAGAACTTGCCGAAGTCGGCCTTCACGTAGGTCGGGATCTCGACGTCCGACGGCAGACGCACCGTGCGGTAGTTGGTGGTCTCGACGCGGCCCTTGTTGGTGAGCGCGAAGACGAACAGCTCCTGCGTGCCTTCGGCGTTCAGCGTGCCGAGACGAATCGGCAGCATGAACTTCGGCGACTCGTAGGCGATCTGCAGCGGACGCAGGTAGTTGAACCCGAGCTTGGCCTGTTCGCCGAGGTTCACCTTGGCCACGAAGAAGCGCATGTTCTGCGCCAGATAGCTGGCGAGCACCGGCGCCGCGCCCTGCGGCATCTTGTAGCCGTTCTGCGTCAGCCAGGTGGCGAGGCCGCCACTCTCCTTGGCCGACAGGATCAAGATGTCGTACTCGCCGACCGTGTAGGTCGCCTCGATGGTGACGCCGAGGCGCTTGGCCGCGTCCTGCAGCGGCGCCGCGCTGGCTGGCATCGGTCCGCCGGCCCGCGCCGACATCTCCATGTAGCGGCGGCGGTCGCACGGGTTCTCGTCGAAGTACTCGACCAGGCGCGGCGCCGTGAAGGCGTCGAGATGATCGATCAGCGCCTGCTCGCCGACGTGGATCTGGCTCTTCTGGAGGAAGGTCGGCACCGGCACGACGACGGCGAACTCCTTGGGCTCGCCCTTGAAGTCGTTCGACATCGTCATGACCGTCCGATCGCCGTCGCGGGCGATGACGACCTTCGAGGCCTTGTTGAAGATCTTGGTGTCGGCCTTCGAGACGAAGAAGCCGCAGAAGGCGTCGGCCGGCGCCGGCGCGGCGACGATGAGGGCGGCCAACCCGAAGAGGAGCGAAAGCGGGCGTTTCATGAGACGTGGATCCTTTCCAGAGCGACGGCAGGGGACGGAGTGCGCCGCAGGCGCCCCAGGATGGGGACGAGCGGCAGGACGGCGGCGTCGGTCCACGAGAACCGGCGGCCGGGCAACACGCGATCGAGGACGGGCACGAGCGGCGAGCACAGGGCCAGAGACCAGATGACACCGTTGGTGCGGAACAGGCGGAACTGGATGTACCAGGCGACGCAGGCGACGAGCGCGCCGTAGAGGACGCGGGCGATCGGGTGATCCGGCGTCGTGCGCGGGTCCGAGATCATGAAGAACGTGAAGAGCAGCAGGCCGCCGCTCTCGAGGCGCCGCATCGGGATCGCCATCGGCTCGCCGAGATAGTAGGAGCGGCCAAACATCAGCCCGGCGTAGACGACGATGAAGGCCAGCGCGACGTCCGATCGGAGTGCGCGATAGGCGACGAGACCGCCCAGGCAGGCCATCAGGAAGGCGAAGAAGGCAACGCTGCCCCACTGCCCCGGCGACAGCCACGCCGCCGGCGTCGCCAGCATCATCAGGACGATGGCGCCGTTGGTCGGGTTGAAGATGTGCTTACGGTTCACCTGGACGATGAACTTGCTGGCCACCGCCGCGATCGCCGCTGCCAGGGCGACCCAGAGCGTGTCGACGCGCAGCAGCAGACACAAGGAGAGCGCCGAGATCAGCGCGCTCCGCGGATCGAAGGCCGGCAGCTGCCAGATCTTCGTGCAGGCCCACTGGGTGACGAGCGCAACGGCCAGGGTCAGCGGGATCTGCCAGGGCTTGATGTCGAACTCCAGGGCCCAGGTCCCGTAGGTCAGGAGCCCGGTGAGGACGGCGATCTGGTAGTAGCGCGGGTCGCCCAAGCGGGATGGCGGCGGGTGCGGAACGGCGCTCATGTCCCTTGAACGGCGGTCCCCGGGATTCTTGCAGGCCGGCGCGCCGGCCCTGGAAGCAGGCGTATCGAACCGCCGTAGTACAGTCGCCGGATGGCATCCCGGCCCGTCCCCGAGGGCTCCCCGCTCTCGCTCGACCGGATCATCCATGGGCCGCTCCGTCTCGGGATCGTCGGCGCCCTGGCCACCACCGAGCGGCGCACCTTCACGGAGTTGCGCGACGCCCTGGGCGCGACCGACGGTAACCTCAACGCCAGCCTGCAGAAGCTCGAACAGGCGGGCTACGTGGCGGCGGCGAAAAGGGTGGATGGGCGGGTAGCGGTCACCGAGTACCAGCTGACCCGGGCGGGCCGGAAGGCACTGGCGGGCTATCTCGAACAGCTGGAACGAATCGTCAGCCCACTGCGCGACCGAACGCAGGGCACGTGACTCCCGGCACAGGCCGATCGGACCACCGGCAAGGACACCGGCCGCCCGTCAGCCGCCCGCCTGCCAGATCCCCGCGCTCTCGCGCGCCCGGCCCTCCGCCGCCAGCTTGAGCAGGTGGGCGCGGAGGTTCTGGCGAGCCGTCTCGCGCAGTTCGGGGCCGACCTCCGGATAGACACGCGAGGTCAGCTCTTCCTCGGTGCCCGCGGCTTTGGCGAGCTCGTCGCGGATCTGCGTCTCGCGGCCCAGACGATGCGTGATGTAGGCGCGGATCAGCGCGCCGGGGTTGTCGACCGGTGGACCGTGCCCTGGATAGATGCGGCGTGGCTGATCCTCGAGCAGGCGGCGCAGCGATTTGAAATAGAGCGTGAGATCGCCGCCGGCCGAGGGGTTGATCGCCACGGTGCCGCCGTTCACCAGCAAATCGCCGCAGAACAGGATGCTCGAGCGCATCTCGAGGAACGCGAGGTGGTCGGGCGCGTGGCCGGGTGTGTGCAGCGTCCACAGCGTGCCGTCGCCGGCAGCGACGAGCTGTCCGTCCTTCAACGGCGTCCAGGTGACGGCGTGGGCGGTGTCCTGCTCGGGAAACGGGAACTTGGCGATGGTCACGTCGGGCCAGCGCTTCGCGATCGCTTCGACGCCGTCGATATGGTCGTGATGGAAGTGCGTAACCAGGACCTGGGCCAGCGTCGCCCCGGGCTGCTCGGTGTCGAGCGCGTCGGCGACGCGATCGACGAAGGCGTCCGAGGCCTCGGGCGCGTCGATCAGCGTCGGTCGTGCGCCGGGCAACAGGTAGGCGTTGGTGCCGCGGCCGGTCATGGGACCCGCGTTGGTGCCGGTGATGGGAATGACTCGCATGATTCAGGGGAGAAGCTGGAGCTGGCCTTCGAGCCACTCGAACTGCTTGATGTCCGAGGCCGAACCCGTCGACCGCAGAGCGTGCGCGCACGCGGCGAGCCATTGGGCGCCCTGCACGCGATCCCGCCGGTCCTCGATGTGGCGGCTGGCGAGCGAATCGGCGACCAGCAGGCAAACGGCATGGTCGCCGCCGGACTGCGCGATGGCGTAGGCCTCTTCGAGCAGCTCGAGCGCCGGGCCTTCGTCGAGATAGTCGGCGCGCGTCGCCAGCAGGCTGGCGAGCCGGCCGTAGTGGAGCTCGAGGCGGTCGAGCTCCTGAAGCAGCTGGGCGACCAGCGAGGAGCCGAGCGCCTCGTCGTCGTCGGCTGACGCGTTGACGATCTCCGCCGCGAACTCGTGCACGCGCGCCCACTCGGCGGTGGAGATGCCGTCCGGGGTCATCGATCGACACACTAGCAGATCGAGCGCACGCTGACGGCGAGGATTGCCTTCGCCAGCACCTCGATCGACGGCGGATGCAGGCGCAGGCCAAGGTCAGGCTCGATCAGCTCCAGCTCCATCAGACGAGGCCCGTCTGATGTCGGCACGACGTCGACGCGGGCGTAGGTGACCGCGCCGGGCGCAGCCTGCAGCGCTTGCCCGGCCAAGTGCCGCTCCGCCTCGGTCGGCTCGTGCAGGGTCTCGCCGAGGCGTCGCCGACGCCGCGCAGGAACGGCGGCTTGGCGAACGCGTGCGACAGCGAGCCGGCGAGGAAAACGAGCGACCGCTCGCGAGCGTCGTTGCCCGTTCCAGGTCGAGCAGGTAGCGCTTGTCGCGCCACCAGCCATTGAAACCAC
>JBDSLU010000289.1:0-10678 GCA_039916225.1 Vicinamibacteraceae bacterium | reverse complement strand
GTTCGAGGAACTCGCGCACCGGCCGCCACGGCTCGGCGTTGACGTCGGTGCCCGAGGACAGCGCCGGTCCGAGCAGCTGCAACAGCTCGGCGCCCTGTTCGTGCAGCTCCGACTCGGTGATGCGGTGATCGGCGCCGGTGCCGCGGGCCTTCAGTTCCGCGAGCCAGTCCGCGAGGAGACCGGAGGAGTCCTGCTGGATGATGTCGAGGACGAGGGCGTCGGACTGTGGCATGGGCGGGAGCATCATACCCCCGGCCTGCGCCCCGACACGGTCAGATGGCGACGGTCGGCGTGGCCGTGTAGCCGCCCGATACGCGTTTGTCCTCGAAGGCAGCCTACGCGCACACTGTTGAAACAGTATGACGACCGCCACGGACGGGCTGACGCGGACGGCGACGGTGGTCGGCGCGGTCGTGTGCGCGCTCGGGACGCTCGTCGTCGCCGCCTGGGCGATGCACTGGGAGCTCGTGCTGCGCGTGCATCCGGCGCTGCCGGTGATGCAGTTCAACACCGCCATCCTCTTCATGGCGACCGGCGCCGCGCTGGTCGCCGGAGCCCGCGAAGCGCGCCAGGCCCAGGCGGTCTTGGGTGGGCTGATCCTGCTGCTCGCCATCCCCACCTTCCTGCAGTTCCCGCTGAATCGCAGCCTCGGCGTCGACACGTTGCTCTGGCATCCCTTCACCGGGTCGGAGGGATTCGCGCTCGGCCGGATGGCGCCGAGCGCGGCGGCGGCGCTGATGATGGCCGGATTGGCCCTGGTCGCCGGGGTGAGCCGGCGGGCGCGATCCCCGGTGGCCGGCGGGGCGGCGGCGGCCATCCTGGCGTTGAGCGGTTTCGCCCTGGTCGAATATCTCTTCGGCAGCGGCGACAGCATGGGGTGGGGACGCTACGCGCGGATGGCCCTCCACACGGCCGCGGCGGTCGGCCTGGTCGGCCTGGCGCTCGGGTGCCTGGCGTGGCGCGACGGGGTGCGGGCCAGCCGCCACCCAGCCTGGCTGCCGTGGACCGGGGCCTCCGCGGCGCTCGTCCTGACCGGTCTGCTGGCGACGACGCTGACCACGGTGTTTCCCGTCGAGGCGTGGCCGCTCGTGCTGGCGACCACCATCGCGCTGGGGCTCGGCGTCGCCGTCCTTGTCTACGCCGCCCTCGCGATGATGCGCGTCGCCGGTGACCGCGCCGATCAGATCGAAGCGACGGCGCGGGCGCTGGCCCTCAGCGAAGTCCGGCACCGCGCCGTCTTCGAGCAGTCCTCGGCCGGCATCATCGAGGTGGGCGTCAATGGCGAGCTGCTCCGCGCCAACCAGGGCTTCTGCGACATGGTCGTCCGGACCGCCGCCGAGCTGACTGGCCTCCGCCTCGCCGACATCACCCACCCGGACGACCTCGAGCAGGAC
Organism: Vicinamibacteraceae bacterium; assembly: GCA_039916225.1. GTDB lineage: Bacteria > Acidobacteriota > Vicinamibacteria > Vicinamibacterales > Vicinamibacteraceae > JBDSLU01. The sequence continues at coordinate 9,284 of JBDSLU010000289.1, read as the reverse complement.
GTCCGCCACTTCGACGAGGCCTTGCGCGACGCGCTACCGTCGGAAGGCTGGCTCAAGCGCTACCTCCGGCCGGACGGCGAGGCCGTGTGGGCACACATCTCCGGCTCGCTCGTCCGCGGGCCGGACGGCACGCCGCTTTATCTGGTCGGCGTCATCCACGACGTGACCAGCCAGGTGCAAGCCGAGGAGCGCCTGCGCGAATCGGAGACGCGCTTCCGCTCGGTCGCCGAGATGGCCGCGGCGGGCATCGTGATGGCCGACGCGCACAGCGCCATCGTCTTCGCCAACCGCGCCGCGACGGCGATGTTCGGCTATGCCGAGGGCGAACTCGTCGGGCAGGCGCTGACGGCGCTGATGCCCGAGTCCTATCGCGCCGGCCATACGGCCGGCGTCGCGCGCTTCCTGACGACCGGCGTGTCCACCGTCCTCGACCAGTCGCTGACCCTCGAAGGCCTGCGCCGCGACGGCACGGTCTTCCCGCTCGACCTGAGCATCTCGACGTGGGAGGTGCGCGGCGAGCGCTACTTCACCGGCTTCGTCCGCGACGTCACCGAGCGGGTGGCGGCGCAGCGGGCCCTCGAGCGGACGCGATTGCGGCTGATGGCCTTCGTCGAGCACACGCCGGGCGCGGTGGCGATGCTCGATCGCGACCTGCGCTACGTCGCCGTCAGCCGGCGTTGGCTGGAGGACTACCAGCTCGGTGACCGCGATGTCATCGGCCAGCACCACTACGACGTCTTCCCGGAGATCCGGAAGATGCCAGAGTGGCACGCGATTCACCAGCGCTGCCTGGCTGGCGCGGTCGAACAGTCGGACGACGACCACTTCGTCCGCGCCGATGGCCGCGACGAGTGGCTGCGCTGGGAAGTGCGGCCGTGGACCGACGAGCGCGAGGAGATAGGCGGCATCATCATGCTGACCGAGGTGATCACGCCGCGTAAGCTGGCCGAGCGCGCCCTGCGCGAGAGCGAGCAGCGCCTGCGCCTGGCGCTCGAGAACGCGTCACACGGCTTGTGGGACTGGAACGTCGACACCGGCGAGGTCGTCCTCGACGAGCGATGGTTCGGCATCATGGGCTATGCGCCCGGTGAGCTGCCGGGCACGGTGGAGGCGTGGCGATCGACTGTCGACCCCGACGATCTCCCGAGGTTGCTCGAGGCCCTCGATCGCAGCCTGGCCTCGGACGCCGTCCCCCACGACGTCGACTACCGGGCCCGCCGCAAGGACGGCCAGCCGGCGTGGATCAACACGCGCGGTCGCGTCCAGACGCGCGATGCCAACGGCCGTCCCCTGCGGATGATGGGCACCATCCACGACGTCACCGCGCGGAAGGACGCCGAGGAGCAGATCCGCGCCTCGCTCGAGGAGAAGGAGGTGCTGCTGCGCGAGGTCCATCATCGCGTCAAGAACAACCTGGCGGTGATCTCGAGCCTCTTCTACCTGGAGTCGACGACCACCGACCATCCCGAGGCGCTGCGCGTGCTCGCCGAGAGCCGGGCCCGCATCCAGTCGATGGCCCTGGTGCACGAGTTCCTGTATCGATCGGATCGCCTGTCGGCCGTCGACTTCGCCGAATACGCCACCCAGCTGGCGCGCCAGCTGCTGGGGAGCATGCAGATCGGGAACCGGGCGGCGTCGCTCGACCTCGCCACCGCGCCGGTCTCGCTGCCGATCGACACCGCCATTCCGTGCGGCCTGATCCTGAACGAGATCCTGACCAACAGCCTGAAGCACGCCTTCCCGGCCGATCGGATGCCGGCCCACCCGACCATCCGGCTGGTGCTGGAGCGCGACCTCGACGGCGTCTGCACGTTGAGTGTGTCGGACAACGGCGTCGGCATCGTCGGCGTCGATCCGCAGCAGGGGCGGACGCTCGGCCTGCGGCTGATGCGGTCGCTGGCGCAGCAGGTCGGCGGGGCGATTCAGTTCGACGCGCTGTCGCCGGGCACGCGCGTCCGTCTGACGTTCACGCCCTGACGGGCCCTGAGCCGGTCTCAGGACGCCGGCGCGGGAGGAGACGATGTATCTGGTGGCTGCGTCCGAGCCGGCAAACGCACGGTGAAGGCGGCGCCTGCACCGGGCGTCGCGTCGGCGTGGATCGAGCCGCCGTGGCGCTCGACGATGCGGGCGCAGGTGGCGAGCCCGATGCCCACGCCCTCGACCGGTGTCGGCATGCTCAGCCGGGCGAACCGTTGGAAGAGGCGGCGGGCGTGCTGCGGGTCGAAGCCCGGACCGTTGTCGCGGACGACGAGCTCGAGGCCGGCGTCGGCGGTGGCGCGCCCGTCGATCGCGATCGCCGGGGTGACGCCGTCGCGCCGGAACTTCAGCGCGTTCGAGAGCAGGTTCTGGAGCAGCTGGCGCAGCAGCGCCGCGTCGCCGGTCACCGTCAGCCCGGGCTCCGGTCGCGCGATGATGGCGCCGCTCTCCCCGATCGCCGGGCCGAGATCGCCGATCACGTCGTCGCAGAGCGCGGCCAGGTCGTGGTCCTCGCAACGCATGGCGGCGGATCCGGCTCGCGCGAGATCGAGCAGGCTGTCGATGAGCGTCGCCATCCGGCGGCCGTTGTTGCGGGCCCGCTGCACGATGTCGGCGGTGTCCCCGCTCAGCGGCTCGTCGCCCAGCAGGTCGAGCAGCATGCGCAGGTTGCGCAGCGGCGCGCGCAGGTCGTGGCTGACGATCGAGGCGAACTCGTCCAGTTCGCGGTTCTTGGCTTCGAGGAGCTGCGCCTGCTCGACGAGGCGGGCGTTCAGTTCGTGCGCCCGGCGCTCGAGGCGGTGCCGTTCCAGCGCCGTCGAGATCGTCGAGCAGATGTCGCGCTCACGAACCGGCTTGCTGAGAAAGCCGTAGGCGCCGGCTCGCCGGGCGCGGTCCAGCGTGGCCGTGTCCGAGTGGGCGGTGAGGAAGACGACGGCGACCGGCACGCGCTCCTGAATCTGGAGCGCCGTGTCGATGCCGTCGACGGCCCCTTTCAACCGCACGTCCATCAGCACGACGTCGGGCCGATGGGTCTCGGCGGCGGCCAGGGCCGCGGCCCCCGAATCGACCGAATCGACGACCGTCGCGCCGAAGCCGGCCAGGCGATCGGCGAGCTCGACCGCCAGCAGGATCTCGTCCTCGACGATCAGGATCCGGACGCCGTCGAGCAGCTCCCCCGATGTCAGCAGCATGGCCGGATGGAGCATCGCACGACTACGACTATCAGTGCTTGGTCGTCGTGCCGTTGGCGACGCCGAGCAGCTCGTCGACGAGCTCGAACAGCAGCTGGCGGCGCAGCGGCTTGGACAGGTAGGCGTCCATCCCGGCCTCGAGGCACTTCTCGCGGTCGCCGACCATCGCGTGCGCGGTCACGGCGACGATGGGCGTGTGCGGCCGGCCCTGCGCGTGCTCGAGAGCCCGGATGGCCGCCACGGCTTCGAAGCCGTCCATCTCCGGCATCTGGACGTCCATCAGCACCAGGTCGAAGCGGCCGGCCTGGAACGCGTCGACCGCCTGGCGGCCGTCGTCGGCCAGCGTCACCGACAGCTTGCGCTTGCGCAGGAGGTGCTGGGTGATGCGCTGGTTGACCGGGTTGTCTTCGGCGACCAGCACGCGCAGTTGGTGCCCGAGCGCGGTGGCGGCCCGTTCCTCGACCGTCTCGGGCGGCGCGGGGACGACGTCGGCGGGCAGCAGCCGCGGGGGGCCGTCGCTGGCCGGTCCTATCTCGCCCTCTTTTGCGATCTCGGCAGGCAGGCGGACCATGAACTCGCTGCCGACCCGCTCGGTGCTGTTGACGTTCAGCCAACCGCCCATCAGCGCAACCAGACGCGATGAGATGGTCAGCCCCAGGCCGGTGCCGCCGAAGCGCCGGGTCATCGAGGTGTCGGCCTGGGTGAACGGCTGGAAGATGGCTTCGAGGCGCGCCGGGGCGATGCCGATGCCAGTGTCGCGGACGGCGAACGTCAGTGCCACGCGCCCGTCGGCCAGCACGCCTTGATGGCCGACGGCCAGGGTCACCGTGCCCTGGCTGGTGAACTTGACGGCGTTGCCCAGCAGGTTCACGAGCACCTGCCGCAGCCGGCCGGGATCGAGGCGCACCGCCGGTGGCAGGTCGGGAGCGAGCTCGCAGCGGAGGGTCAGCCCCTTCTGGTGCGCCCGCAGCTCGAACGATTCGACCACCATCCGCGCCAGGCTGGCGAGCGACATCGGCACCGGGTCGACGCTCAGCTGACCGGCTTCGATCTTCGAGAAGTCGAGGATGTCGTCGATGATGACGAGCAGTGACTCGGCCGAGCCGCGGATGGTCTGCAGGTCCGCGCGCTGCGCCGCCGGCATCGATCCGTCAAGGGCGAGCTCGACCATGCCCAGCACGCCGTTCATCGGCGTCCGGATCTCGTGGCTCATGTTGGCCAGGAAGTCGCTCTTGGCCCGGCTGCCTTCTTCGGCCCGATCCTTGGCCTCGGTGAGCTGCGCGGTGCGCTGGGCGACCTGTTCCTCGAGATGCTCCTGGTGGCGCTGCAACTCCAGGTCGCGGACCTGGATCTGCGCGAGCATGTCGTTGAACGTCGCGACCAGCACGCTGATCTCTTCGACGCTGGTGTCGTCCTCGATGCGCAGGCTGTAGTCGCGGGTCGAGGAGACGCGCTTCGCCGCGCGCGACAGCATCTGGATCGGGGCGGCAATCGGCCGCTGCAGGCGGTGGCCGAGGCCGACGGCCAGCGCCGTCGACAGGACGAAGACGACCGTCGTGATGCTGACGGTGCGCCAGATGCGGGCCTCGAGCTGCTGCAGGTTGGAGCGGACGTAGACACGGCCGACCGATTGCCCGGTCAGGGTCACCGACCGAATGACCGCGAACTCACGACCGCTGGTCGTGACGCCGTCGCTTCCGGCCAGGGACTCCGGCGCCCGCTGCCCGGCGCGCGAGTAGTCGGCCAGGCGATGCCCCGAGGCGGTATAGACCGCGGCGGCTTCGACGTCGGGCCGGACGGCGAGCGACTGGAGGGTCTCGCGCGCCGCCGCGCTGTCGCCGAAGGCGAGCGAGGCCGTGCTGTTGTTGCCGACCAGATCGGCGAGCGCCTCGATGTCGCGGGTTAATGCCTGGCGATAGGTCGAGATGTCGTAGACGACGAGCGCCGCCGCCGCCAGCCCCAGCGCCAGAGCACTGGTGATGGCGATGGTGATGGTCAGCTTGCGGCGAATCGACGGCTGGGGCAGCGCAGACATTGGTCAGGCGGTCGGCCGCGCCTGGTACCTCGGGAAAGGAATCGGCGGCGGGAAGGCCAGCGTGAATGGTCGAGCCGGCGACTCTCGATGCGTCACGGGCCGCCGATTGGATCAGCACGCCCCTGCGATGGGCGTTGTGCCAGATCGTGCCAGACGCACCCTTTCCCTTCCGCCGTCGCCTGCTTCGACAGCTCTGCCTGGCGCTGTCGATCGCCTCGTTGCTGTTCATGCCGTCGCCCGTGCACGCACAGTTCGACGACCAGCAGGTCAAGGCGGCGTTCGTCCTCAATTTCCTGAAGTTCGTGACGTGGCCGCAGGCAGCGGCGACGCCGGAGGCGCCCATCGACGTGGTCGTCCTCGGCGCCGACGACCTGGCCAAGGCCCTCGCACGCGCCTCGGCCGGCCAGCAGGTCGCCGGGCGGGCGATCGCCGTGCGTTCGGTCCGCAAGGCCGGCGACATCGCGGGTACGCCGCAGCTCCTCTTCATCGGCGCCTCGGAGCGCGACCGCCTGCCCGTCCTGCTGCGGCAGTTCGAAGGACACCCGGTCCTGACCGTCGGCGACGCCAACGGGTACGGCTCGGCCGGCGTCGTCCTCAATTTCTACTCGTCGGACTCGCGTATCCGTTTCGAAGCCAACACCACCGCTGCCGCCCGCGCCGGGCTGCAGATCAGCTCACACCTGCTACGTCTGGCCCGCATCGTCGGCTAGGACCTTTATGCGATTCACGATTCCTTGCGCGCTCCTGCTCCTGACCGTTCTCGCCGGTGACGCCGCGCCCGTCCGGGCCCAGACGCCGCCTGCCGAGCCACCGGGCGGGCTGGCCGACAAGAGCCTCGAGGATCTGATGTCGGTCGAGGTGGGCACGGTCTTCGGCGCCGCCAAGCGGGAGCAGCGGGTGACCGAGGCGCCATCGTCGGTGACCATCGTCACCGCCGAGGACATCCGCCTGTTCGGCTGGCGGACGCTGGCCGAGGCGCTGACCAGCGTGCGCGGCTTCTACGTCACCAACGACCGGAACTACTCCTATGTCGGCGTCCGCGGCTTCAGCCGGCCCACCGACTACAACAACCGCATCTTGATTCTGGTCAACGGCCATCGCTTCAACGACAACGTCTACGATCAGGCGCTGGTCGGCTTCGAGTTCCCGATCGACATGGCCCTCGTCGACCGGATCGAGGTCATCCGCGGGCCGGGATCGGCGCTCTATGGCACCAGCGCGTTCTTCGCGGTCATCAACGTGGTCCTGCGACCGGGCGGCGGCGTCGGCGGCAGCGAATCCAGCATCGAACTCGGCACCTTCGACACCTACCGTGTCCGCACGAGCTACGGCCAGCGGAGCAAGTCCGGTGTCGATTCGCTGTTCTCGATCTCGCACCTCGGCTCCTCGGGCCAGGAGGCGCTCTACTTCCCCGAGTTCGACGAGCCGGCGTTCAACTCCGGTGTCAATCGCAACGCCGACGATGAATCCGCCACCAGCCTCTTCGGCTCGCTCGGTCGCGGTCGCTTCACGCTGCAGGGCGCCTACGTCCACCGTCGGAAGCTGATTCCGACCGGCTCGTACGGTACGACCTTCGACAATCGCAACTACACGGAGGACGACCGCGGCTGGGTGGATGGCATGGTCACCGGCGCGTTCAAGGGGGCGGCGCTGACCGGCCGGGCCTTCGCCGACATCACCCGCTATCGCGGTCGCTACGTCTTCCTGGACGGCGGGTCGACCGACGACTCGGGCGACGGCGCCTGGATCGGCGTCGAGGGCACGGCCTCGAGGCGGGTCGGCGAGCGCCAGCACATCACCACTGGGCTCGAGTACCGACGCAACCTCCTGCAGGATCAGAAATTCCTCTATCTCGATCCGGTCGAGGTCACGGTGGATTCCCAGTACCAGTCGAACCAGGTGGCGGTCTACGCCCAGGACGAGATCACGCTGCATCGCCGGTTGACGGCGACGGTCGGCGCCCGCTACGACTGGTGGAGCCTGACGGGCGGCACCGCGACGCCGCGTGCCGGGCTGGTCTACCGCACCGACGCCGACACGGCGTTCAAGGCGCTCTACGGCGAGGCCTACCGGGCCCCGTCCGTCTACGAGACCTACTACTACCCCGACCCCGACCAGCGGGTGCTGCAGCCGGAACGGCTGCGGACCTCCGAGGTCGTCTACGAGCAGTACGTCGGCGGCACGCTGCGCCTCACCGCCACCGGCTACATCACCAACGCCCGGAACCTGATCTCGCAGCGCGCCGACTACATCTTCGAGAACCGCGAACAGGCGCGCTCGCACGGCGTCGAGCTGGAGGCCGAGCGGCGCTGGACCTCCGGACTCCTGGTGCGCGGCAGCTTCGTCGCCCAGCAGACGCGCGACCCGCTCGCGGACGTCGAGCTGTCGAACTCGCCGCGCCGGCTGGCCGTGGTGCAGGCGTCGTTGCCGCTGTGGCAGCGCCGCGTCGCCATCGCGGCCGAGTCGCAGTACGTCGGGCGCCGCTTCTCGACGCTGGGTACGCCCATCGACGGCGTGTGGCTGACCAACGTCAACGTCAACATGACGCCGTCTCGCCGCGCCTTCTCCCTCGCCGCGCGCGTGAGCAACCTGTTCGACACGGCCTACGCGCACCCGGTCGGCGTCGAGTTCCGCCAGGACCTGATCCCGCAGGACGGGCGCAGCGTTTCGCTGCGCGCGACGTTGCGATTCTGACGACGACGCTGCGGCGCGCATCCGAATAGAGCGCGTCGCGGTTTCAGGATGTGGCATGCGCTGCCCATTCGCCAGCGCCATCGGCGCCTTCGGCACCTCGAATGCGTGGTACGACAAATGCTAACTAGGCCAGTGCATGCCCAGTCAGCAACCCCCCAAGCGAAACGCGCGCAACAGCCGTACGACCGTCAGCGGTCCGGCTCGGCCATCAGGCGCGGTACCCGCGGACGCCGCCGCCGAGAAGATGGCCGCTGGCGCTGAAGTTGCCGCGGCCTTCCCGTTCAACCCCAACAAGGCGAGCGAGTACGACCCGCAGGCGTTCCTCGCGCCGCCCGCCGGCGCGACCGTCAAGCCGACCGATCCCATCGCCGGCGCCAGTACCGTCAGCGAAGCGAACGGCTCCGAGAAAGTCGGCAGCGGTGGTCCGCCGATCGGTGCGAACCCGCTGTCGCAGTCGCTCGATCGGGTCCGCGTCGATTCCACCGCCCGCGCCCTGACCACCAACCAGGGCGTCCCGGTCGCCGACAACCAGAGCTCGCTGAAGGCCGGCCTGCGCGGCCCGACCTTGCTCGAGGACTTCATCCTCCGCGAGAAGATCACGCACTTCGATCACGAGCGCATTCCGGAGCGCATCGTCCACGCCCGCGGGTCGGCTGCGCACGGCTACTTCGAGTGCTACAAGCCACTGGCGCAATACACCCGGGCGTCGATTTTCGGTGAGGCCGGCAAGCAGACGCCGGTGTTCGTGCGCTTCTCGACCGTGCTCGGCGAGCGCGGCTCGACCGACACGGCGCGCGACGTTCGCGGCTTCGCGGTGAAGTTCTACACCGACGAAGGCAATTGGGATCTGGTCGGCAACAACATGCCGGTCTTCTTCATCCAGGACGCGATGAAGTTTCCCGACCTCGTCCATGCCGCCAAGCCCGAGCCCCACTTCGCGATGCCGCAGGCCGGCAGCGCGCACGACACCTTCTGGGACTTCGCCTCGCTGATGCCGGAGATCACCCACATGCTGATGTGGGCGATGTCGGATCGCGCCATTCCCCGCAGCTACCGCACGATGCAGGGCTTCGGCGTCCACACCTACCGCTTCGTCAACGAGGCCGGGGCGTCGCACTTCGTCAAGTTCCACTGGAATCCCAAGCAGGGCACCCATTCGCTGGTCTGGGACGAGGCGGTAAAGATTTCCGGCGCCGATTCCGACTTCCACCGCCGCGATCTGTGGGAGGCCATCGAAGCCGGCGCCTACCCGGAGTGGGAGCTGGGGGTGCAGATCTTCACCGAGGAGCAGGCCGAGGCGTTCAGCTTCGACGTACTCGACGCGACCAAGCTCATTCCCGAAGAACTGGTACCGATCATGCCGGTCGGGCGGATGACGCTGAACCGCA
>JBDSLU010000288.1:0-3648 GCA_039916225.1 Vicinamibacteraceae bacterium | reverse complement strand
GCCGGAAGTAGCTGTGATGCGTCGCGATCGAGTACTTCGCGCCGACATCGCGGTGCGCCTGGACCGCCTCCTCCGGCGTCATGTGGAACGGCTTCATGAACCAGCGCGGCTCGTAGGCGCCGATCGGCAGCAGGGCGATGGCGGGCGCGCTGAGGCGTTCGCGGATCGTCGAGAAGAACGGCGCGTAGCCGCTGTCGCCGGCGAAGTAGATGCACGGCGCGTACGGCACCTTCAGCATGCAGCCGCCCCACAGCGTCTTGCGGCGGTCGATCATGGTGCGGTTCGACCAGTGCATGGCCGGCGTCGCCGTGATCGTCGCGCCAATCACGTCCGTCGATTCCCACCAGTCCAGTTCAGTGACCGGACCGATGCCCTTGCGTTCGAGCGGCGCTTTGAGGCCGAGCGGCGTCACGAACGCCGGCGCGCGCTGCGCCGTCAGCCAGCGCAGCGACGGGATATCGAGGTGGTCGTAGTGATTGTGGCTGATGAAGACGGCGTGGACCGCGGGGAGGTCGCGCGGATCGATGCCCGGTGGCCGTACACGCGGTGTGCCGATGCGTCCGCCCGGCCCGGCGTGGGTCGAGAACTGCGGATCGGTGAGCAGCGTGAAGCCGTCGACGCGGACGAGGAGGCCGGCGTGGCCGATCATCGTGATCGCGGCCTGGCCTTCGTCGATGACACCGGGCGGCGCGAGATAGCGCCGGTTCACGACCGCTGACGGCCACGGCTCGCGCTTGGCGGTCGCCCACCAGCGGAGCAGATCGGGTATCCCGCGATCGACCTGTCCCCAGGGGTTGAAGAAGCGCTGCTGCGCGACGTCGAAGTGATCGGTGGCGACGTCGCGCCAGCGCTCGCGGGTCATTCCAGTCCAGGGTAGCGACTAGTAGACCGACAGGTAGCGGGTGATCTCCCAGCCGCTGACGCGCTCGATGTACTCCTGCCACTCGTTGCGCTTGGCCTCGAGGAAGTGCTCGTAGATGTGGCGGCCGAGCGCGTTCTGGACCACTTCGTCCTTCTCGAGCGCGTCGAGGGCGTCGCTCAGGTTGCCGGGCAGCTCGTCGATCCGCAGATGCCGCCGCTCGCGGAAGCTCATCTTGTGGATGTTCTTGTTGATCGGCGGGCCGGGGTCCAGGTCCTGGTCGATGCCTTCGAGCCCGGCGCACAGCGTGACCGCGAGCGCGAGGTATGGATTGCACGACGGATCGGGCACGCGCAGCTCGACGCCGGTCGCGGCGTCACGTCGCGCCGGCACGCGGACCAGCGGGCTGCGGTTGCGCTCCGACCAGGCGATGTTGGTCGGCGCCTCGAAGCCAGGCACCAGCCGCTTGTAGGAGTTCACCAGCGGGTTGGTGATCGAGCAGAAGCCCTCGGCGTGGCGCAGCAGGCCGGCGATGTAGTTCAGGCAGACGCGGCTCAGCTGCCACGGCGCGTCGACGTCGAGGAAAGCGTTCTGCCCGTCGGCGGCCATCAGCGACTGCAGCAGGTGCAGCCCCGACCCGTTGCGGCCGTAGACCGGCTTGGGCATGAACGTGGCGTGCAGCCCGTTCTGCTTGGCCACGTTCTTGACGATGAAGCGGAACGTGCTGACGTTGTCCGCCGTGATCAGCGCGTCGTCCTGGCGGAAATCGATCTCGTGCTGGCCAGCGGCGACCTCGTGGTGTGCCGCCTCGACGTCGATCCCGATCGACTCGAGCGCCAGGACGATCTGCCGCCGCACGTCCTCGCCCAGGTCGACCGGGGCCAGGTCGAAATAGCCGGCGGCGTCGTGGGTGTCGGTGGTGGCCTGGCCGTCGCGGGTCTGGAAGAGGAAGAATTCCACTTCCGGACCGCAGTGCAGGACATAGCCGGCGGCCGAGGCACGGGCGATGGCCCGCTTGAGCGCGTGCCGCGGACAGCCCTCGAACGGGCTGCCGTCCGGGTTGTGGATGTCGCAGATGAGCCGGCCGATGCGCTCGCCGGTGTGTTGCGTTCCCGGCAGGACCCGGAACGTCGACAGGTCCGGCCGGAGGAACATGTCCGATTCCTCGATCCGGACGAAGCCCTCGATCGACGAGCCGTCGAACATGATCTGGCCATCCAGCGCCGACCCGAACTGGCGGTTCGGGATTTCGACGTTCTTGATGACGCCCAGGATGTCGGTGAACTGGAGGCGCATGAACTTCACGTTCGTGCGCTCGGCCAGCTCGAGGATCTTCGCTTTGCGTTCGGCGCCGCCGGGATCGGCGGCCGGGGACTTCGGGTCGGCCATGCGGTCGAGCTCCTGGGGCATACGGCCGGCTGGGGCGCTCCGGCGTCTGATGTGTCGGACCCTCGAAACGGGTCGCTTTCATTATGGAGGAACGTATGGGATTCGCGAGAATGACGGCGCTCTCGGCGATGGCGGCCCTGGTCGGGGCGGGCGGCATCTATGCCGCCGCATCGCCGGCGGCAGAACAGGGACGCAGGGTCATCGTCGAGCGGGACGGGGACGGGCCGGGCCAGGTCATCGTCAAGGAAGGGCCGGAAGACGGCCAGGAGGGCGGCGGCAAGCGAGTCATCGTCCGCAAGAGCCGGAGCGCTGACGACGGTCCCGGCTTCGACGTCTTCGGCATGGGCGGCGCACGGGTCGGCATGGTCGTCCGCGACGTCGAGACCGCCGACGTGGCCAAGGAAAAGCTGGCCGGGACGGCCGGCGCCATCGTGACCGAGGTGGTCAAGGACAGCGCCGCCCAGAAGGCCGGCATCAAGACCGGCGACGTGGTCACGGCGTTCGACGGCGAGCGGGTCCGGAGCGCCCGGCAGCTCGAACGGCTGGTCGAGGAAACGCCGGCTGGCCGCACCGTCAAGGTCGCCCTGCAGCGGGCGGGTGCTCCGATGACCCTCGATGTGGCCCCCGAGGCGCCGAAGGTCAGCCAGATGATGCCGGGCATGCCGGGCATGCCGGGCGAAGGCGGCGGCGACACGTTCCGCTGGCAGAAGCGGGCGCCGGGTCCCGGGCAGGAGTTCGAGGGGCCGCAGGGCATGCCCTTCAAGTTCGAGATGCCGGCCGGCCGCTTCGACTTCGACGGCGAGCCGTTCATGGCCGCCAGCCGGGGCCGGCTCGGCGTCCGCGTCCAGGACCTCTCCGAGGAACTGGCCGGCTATTTCGGCGTGAAGTCGGGTGTGCTGGTGGCCGGCGTCGAAGCGGACGCCCCGGCAGCCAAGGCCGGCGTCAAGGCCGGCGACGTCATCACCGCCGTCAATGGCCAGGCGATCACCGATCCGGGCGAGCTTCGCCGCGAAGTCGCCAAGGTCGAAGAGGGCAAGACGGCCGACCTCGCCGTGACGCGCGAGAAGAAGGCGCTGACGCTGAAGGTGGAAGTCACGGCCCGCGACCGCACCATCGAACGCAAGATGCGGCGCTCGTTGTAGCGTTGTTATTTGGCGGACACTAGGTAAGGTCGGAGAAGCGGCGGCCGCCGGCGCGTTCCCGGGCGTCGGCGCCAGACGCCGCCGCCCGGGCGACGCCGCCGCCGATCACGATCTCTGGACCACCGGCGTCGGCCTGGCGCGGATTGACGGCCAGCAGGCCGGCGAGCTGTGCCGCGAAGATCCGAGTCAGGGCCAACGTGGCCGGCTGCCGGTCGTTGCCCGGCGGCAGCTCGATCGTCACCACCCCCGCCACACCGC
>JBDSLU010000287.1:0-6865 GCA_039916225.1 Vicinamibacteraceae bacterium | reverse complement strand
CGGTCGTCGGACGGCCCTCTCGGGGGCACGGCACGCTCCTGGAGCGCCGGCAGCGGGCGCTGGGACCGAACAGCGCGGCCGTCTCGGCGGCGCCCGCGACGACCGCACCTTTCATGACTGAAAGGTTCGACCGGCTATCCTGTGGTACGGCGTCGATGTCGAGAGGGACGACGACGCGTGGCCGCGGAACCGGAGGATGTCGTGTCGCAGGCAGTGAGGTGGAGCAGGATCGCGGTCGCGCTGGCGATAGCGATCGTCGCCGGCGACGGCCTGGCGTACGGACAGGACCGGCCCGCGGCGACGCCGACGCCAGCCTCGTCGCAGCAGCAGCAGCAGCAGGCCGCGACGCTGCACGCCGAGATCGCCGCACTTCGCCAGCAGCTCGAGGCGCTCGAACAGAAGGTCGCCGCTCTCGAGAGCGTGCCGGCGACGCCAGCCGCGGCGCCCGCGTCGGCATCAGCCCCTCAGCCGGCGCCGACCGTCGCCGATGCCGTTCCGGCGCCGATCCCCTCGGGCAGCCCGTCGGCGATGTCGAAGGTCTTCAACCCCGACATGGCCGTCATCGGCAACTTCACCGGTGCGGCCGGATCGAACCCCATCGCGCCGAGGCCGGCGCTGGCCCTCAACGAGGCCGAGGTCAGCCTGCAGGCGATCGTCGACCCCTATGCGCGCGCCGACTTCTTCCTGGCCGCGTCGGCGGAGGGCCTCGAGGTCGAGGAAGGGTTCCTGACCCTGCCGACGCTGCCCGGCGGCCTGCTGGTCAAGGTCGGAAAACTCAAGGCGCAATTCGGCAAGGTCAACACCCTGCACGCGCACGCGCTGCCGTGGGTCGACGTCCCGCTGCCGATGCAGAATCTGCTCGGCGGCGACGAGGGCCTGAACGACGCCGGGGTGTCGGTGTCGCGATTGATCATGAATCCGGTGCTGTTCCTCGAGGCCACCGGCGAGATTTACAACGGATCGAATGGCGTGTTCACCAGCCACCAGCGCAGCGACCTGACGTACGTCGGCCGGCTGCGCGGCTATCGCGACCTCAGCGAAGGCACCAACCTCGATCTCGGCGTGTCCTACGCCAGCGGCCACAACGATGCCGGGCCCGATGCCCGGACGCGGCTGATTGGCGTCGACGCGACGCTTCGCTACCGACCGCTGCGTCGGGCCATCTACAAGCGCTTCCTCGGACGGACCGAGCTGTTCTGGAGCCGGCGCGATGCCCCCCTCACCGACACGCGCGCCTCGGCATTCGGGGCCTACCTCAGCGGCGAATATCAGTTTGCCCGCCGCTGGTTCGCCGGCGGTCGCTATGACTGGTCGGATCGGGCCGAGGATCCGTTGCAGCGCGACAAGAGCGGATCGGCCCTCCTGACCTATTGGCCGAGCGAGTTCAGTCAGGTGCGCGGTCAGTTCCGGCGCACCCGCTACGCCGAAGGCGTCACCGCCAACGAACTCCTGTTCCAGTTCCTGTTCGCGATCGGGGCGCACGGCGCGCACGCGTTCTAGGCACACATCCGAGGTGTCCATGAAGAAACTGTCGACCTTCGCCGCGCTCGCGGTCACGGCCTGGCTGTCCAGCGCCAACACGGCCTGGGCAGCGATCACGGTCGTGACGACGACCTCCGACCTGGCGGCGATCGCCACCGAGGTGGGCGGCGACAGGATCACCGTCACGTCGTTGGCCAAGGGCTACCAGGACCCGCACTTCGTCGAGGCCAAGCCGAGCTTCGTGCTGCTCCTCAACAAGGCGCAGCTCCTGATCCTGATTGGCAAGGAGCTGGAGATCGCGTGGTTGCCGCCGCTCGTCACCCAGAGCCGCAACGCCCGCATCCAGCCGGGCGCGGACGGCTACTTGGATGCGTCGCAGGGCGCCAAGATCCTCGACCTGCCGACCGGGCAGGTGACGCGCGCGATGGGGGACGTGCACCCCGAGGGGAACCCGCACTACTGGCTCGACCCCGACAACGGTAGCCGCATCGCCCGATCCATCCAGGCCAAGCTCTCGCAGATCGACCCGGCCAACGCCGCGGTCTATAGGCAGCGGGCCGACGACTTCGAGAAGCGCCTCGCCGCCGCCGTGCAGCGCTGGAAGGGACAGCTGGCGCCCTACAAAGGCCTCAAGGTGATCACCTACCACCGGTCGTGGACCAACTTCGCCGACGCCTTCGGCCTCGACGTGATCGGCTTCGTCGAGCCGAAGCCGGGCATCCCGCCGACGCCACAGCACACGCTCGACGTCATCAACGCGATGAAGGCCCAGAACCTGAAGATCATCCTGGTCGAGCCCTACTTCGACTCGAAGACGCCGAACAGCATTGCCGCCGCGACGGGCGGAAAGGTGCTGGTGATGCCGCCATCGGTCGGCGGCGTCCCCGAGGCCGGCGACTACTTCAAGCTGTTCGACTACAACGTCGCACTGCTGCTGGCGGCCATCAAAGCGACGGCGGCGAAGTAGACGATGGAGCTCAGCGTCCTCGAATTCCTCGCCGCGCCGTTCGTGGCGAGCCTGATCCTCACGGGCATCCACGCCTATCTCGGCGTTCACGTCGTCGAGCGCGGCGTCATCTTCGTCGATCTCTCGCTGGCCCAGATCGCCGCCCTCGGCGCCACCATCGCGCTGCTGATGCCGTTCTCGGGCGGCGATCCGCACGCCGCTTCGGTGTACTGGGTCAGTCTCGCCTTCACGTTCATGGGCGCGTTCATCTTCTCGATGATCCGGGTCAAGGGCGCGCGCATCCCGAAGGAGGCGTTCATCGGCATCTGCTACGCGGTCGCCTCGGCGGCGGCCATCCTGGCGATGAGCAAGGCGACGTCGGAGTCCGAGCACCTCAAGGACATGCTGGTCGGTAACATCCTGGCCGTGTCGTGGCCGGAAGTGGGGAAGACCGCCGCGCTCTACGGCGCCATCGGTCTGTTCCATTACATCTTCCGCCGGCAATTCCTCACCCTGTCGCGCAACCATCACGATCCCGAGTCGACCGGTCTCAATTACCGACTCTGGGATTTCCTGTTTTACGCGTCGTTCGGCTTCGTCGTGACATCCTCGGTGTCGATCGCCGGCGTGCTGCTGGTCTTCTGCTACCTGATCGTGCCGTCGGTCGCGGCGATGCTCTACGCCGAGAACATCGGGCCGCGGCTGGCCATCGGATGGAGCATGGGCGCGATCGTCTCGGCGCTCGGCGTCTGGCTGTCGCTCCAACTCGATCTGCCGACCGGCGCCACCATCGTTTGCACCTTCGGCGCGGTCCTGGTGCTGATGGCCGCCGTGCGCCCGCTGTTCCGGCGGGCGTGAGGCGCTGGCGATCGGTCGACCGTGGTTGGCGGCGCCAAACGCGCGATCATTCAGCCGCCTCGCGCAGCAGCAGCGTGACGATGGTGGCGGCCAGCCAGCGCTCGTAGCGGCGCAGCGTCCAGCCCGATCCGCGCAACTGCTGATACACCTCGTAGCTGGCGATGGCGCCCAGGATCGCCGCCGCATCCGCCGCCGACAGGCCCGGGCGCAGCGCCTTGCCGCGATGCCAGCCAGTGGCGACGCGGGCCGTGCCGCGTTGATGGCGGACGAGCCCCTCGGCGGCGAGGGCGCGGAGCGCCGGCTCGCTGGCACTGGCGCCGCGCGCGACGGCGATGATGTCGGCGCCGCGATCGAAGAGCTGCGCCATGAAGGCGGCGACGGCGGCGGCCTGGCGTGCGGCGCTCGGATCCTCCAGCCCGCGCTTCAAGGCCTCGAGTCCGGCCTGATCGTCGAGCACGTCGAGCATCGACTCGAGGACCGCGCGCTTGTTGCCGAACACGGCATAGACCGTCTGCACCGCGACGCCCGCCTCCGCGGCGATGGCCACGATCGACGTCGAGGCGTAGCCATTGGCGACGAACAGGCGCCGCGCCGCGGCCGTGATGTCGGCACGCGTGGCGAGCGCCGCGGCTGCCCGGCGATCCGATCGATAACGCCGCTTGACGGCCATTTCAACGTTATACCGTACGCGCCAAAATCGACTAGAGTATGACTCTATCTAAATTGGGTAGGCGGGCTGGCCGCGACAGAGGAGCGACACGATGGCTGGACGATTCGGCGGATGGTGGCGACTGGCCTTCGTCGTGGCTGGCATGCTGATTCTGATCGGTGGACCTCGGCATCCGGGCGGCACGATGATGGAGATGCTGGGGCATCCGGACTGGACGCTGGCGCACAGCCTGATGACCGGCGGCTTCGTAGCGCTGGGCCTGGGTCTGTTTGGGCTGCGCGGCGACGCGACACTCAGTGCGCCGGTCCGACGCGCGTTGTGGTGGGCAACCCTCGGCGCCGCGCTGCAGGTCGTCGAGATGGTGCTGCACACGCTGGCTAACCTCGATCACGCCAACCTGATGGCCGGGCGCGCCACGCCCATCTTGAGCACGCACCTCGCCTTGGCAGTGCTGGCCTATCCAGCGTTCGCCGTCGCGATGATCGTCTTCATCGTCGTCACCGCCAGGGAGCGCGCCCTCGGCTCGCCGTTCATCGCCTGGCTGGGCGTCATCGGCGCGTTGGGGCATGGCATCGCCGCGCCACTCGCGGTGCTCACGAAGGTGCCGTGGGCCCGCCACCTGTTCCCGCTACTGGTGCTCCTGGCCGTCTGGATGATGCTCACCGCGTTGTGGCCGCGCCGCGCGGCTGCACCGCTCGCCGAGCCCGTCGCCGCCCGCTCCTGAGGCACCGCTTGACAACCTAAACGTGGGCGACTCGCCGTGCCCGGGACGCCGATTGAGATCGACACGCTGTCCGCGCAGGTCGGCGCGGCGATCGTGCACGAGCGGGCCCTTGCCATCCTGGCCGCGAGCTTCGGCGGCGTGGCGCTGGTGCTCGCGATGATCGGGCTCTATGGCGTCATCGCCTGGGGCGTCACGCAGCGGACCCAGGAGATCGGCGTGCGCCTCGCCCTCGGCGCGCGGCGCCCGCAGGTGGTCGGCCTTGTCCTCGCCGACGGCCTCCGGTTGCTGGCGCTGGGCATCGCGCTCGGCGTGCCGGCGGCGTGGGCGGCGACGCGGTGGCTGCGCACGCTCCTCTTCGGCGTGACGCCCGCGGATCCGGTGTCGGCGCTGGCGGCGATCGGGCTTCTCACGGCCGCGGCGCTGTTGGCGGCCTATCTTCCCGCGCGCCGAGCGTCTCGCGTCGATCCGTTGATTGCGCTTCGGCACGAGTGAGGCTGGGCGACGGACGATGACGCGCTGAGCTCCTTTCTCCACCGTTCGCGCAGGTGCGTGCGATGGCGTCCGTCGGACGCCGCGGATGCGCATCGCGTGGAGAGACGAACATGCTGCAAAGAGCCCTCGCCGGCGTCATCGTCGCCCGGCTCGTACTGGCCCCGTGGGCAACCGCCGGCGACGCCGTGCCGACGCCGATCCGCACCACGGCCGAGCGGGAGACGGCGCGGTTGGCGCGCACCTCGGCCCGCGGTGCGATGCCCGCCGGCCTCAAGTGGACCGGCACAGGTCTGCTGATCGGCAGCGGGCTGCCGGTGTTCATCGTCCATTTCGGCGACTGCATCCCGGACGACTTCAGTTGCCGCGACCAGCGTCACGCCGCGTACGCCGTCGCCGGGGTCATGGCGGGAACGGGTGCGCTGCTGCTGATCATCGCCAACGCCAAACGGAGTCCCGCACTCCCGACGGTCGCGCTGAACAATGGCCGTCTCGTCGTCCAGCAACGCATCACCTTCTGACCGCCTGGCATGGCGCTCCGACCTGGCGCCACGGCCGCCGCACCATCCGGCATGCTTTACGATCGGTGGATGGCTGCGCTCCGACCGACTGTCGTCGTCTTCGATCTCGGCGGCGTCCTCGTCGACTGGAACCCGCGATATCTCTACCGTCAACTGTTCGACGGGGACGATGTCGCCATGGAGCGGTTCCTCGACGAGGTCTGCACGCCGGCCTGGAACGACGAGCAGGATCGCGGCCGGCCGTTCGCCGACGCGTGCGCGCTCCTCGTACGCGAGCATCCCGAGAGGCGCGCGCTGATCGAGGCGTGGCCGCTACGCTACGAGGAGACGATGGCCGGGCCCGTGGCCGGCACGGTCGAGGTTCTCGCTGAGCTGCGCGCCCGTAAGGTGCCGCTCTACGCCTTGAGCAACTGGTCGGCCGAGACGTTCCCGCACGCCCGCGCACGGTTCCCGTTCCTGCAGTGGTTCCGCGCCATCGTGCTCTCCGGCGAGCTGCGGATCGCCAAGCCCGATCCGGCCATCTATCAGTACCTGCTCGACACCTACCGGCTGCGGGCCGAGGATCTCGTCTTCATCGACGATGCGCCGCG
Source organism: Vicinamibacteraceae bacterium (assembly GCA_039916225.1). Taxonomy (GTDB): domain Bacteria; phylum Acidobacteriota; class Vicinamibacteria; order Vicinamibacterales; family Vicinamibacteraceae; genus JBDSLU01. The sequence goes on along the minus strand of JBDSLU010000287.1, from coordinate 585 downwards.
CAACGTCGCGGCCGCCGCGGCGCTGGGGATCCGGGCCGTGCAGTTCACGGACGCGGCCGCGCTGCGGCGAGCGCTGGTCGACCTCGGGCTCCTGGAGGCGGGCGCGACGGATTCCACGAGCTGATGCGAGCCCTGGCTTCCGATCGTGCCAGTCGGTTTCAGCGTGCGCTCTCCGAGCAGCTGGTGAACGGCGCGGTCAGCGAGAAATGCCGGCCGGGCGCGCCGGCTGGGAGATCGATCGGCGGCAGGTCTTCCTTGCGCCGCAGACCGCGCCACGGGCGCTCGGCCCGTCGGGGACCCAGAGCGACACGTGCAGTGCATAGGGGCCTGGTCGCGCACCGGCGGCGCACCCGAGCGTGTTGGAGCCGCGGGAAACCGCCAGAGTGTCACCTAATGAGAACACGTTGTGACGCTCGAGGCGGGGCGCGATTGGCACGCCTATTGGAATCACACCGCGGCAGGAACACCCGGTTGCTGCCCAGCATCGCAGCCCAGAGAAGGACGCCACCATGCAGAACGCCACGATGACGCTTAGTCCCATCATCACCGAGACGCTTCTCCTGGGCACGCAGCGCCACCTGCAGC
>JBDSLU010000286.1:0-8685 GCA_039916225.1 Vicinamibacteraceae bacterium | reverse complement strand
ATCCTGCAGGTCTACAACCATCGCGGGCTGCCGCACGCCGGCATCCGCATCGGCCGGCGGACGTTTGTCGGCGAGCGGGCGCTGCTGCGCGGGCAGGGCGGGATCGCCGTCGGCGAGAACGTCCTGCTCGGTCCCGGCGCGCAGCTGATCGCCATCGACCATGTCTTCAGCGACGCCGGGCGGCCGATCCGCGATCAGGGCATCACCGCTGTCGGCATCACGATCGAGGACGACTGCTGGATCGGCGCCGGGGCGATCATCCTCGATGGCGTGACCATCGGGCGCGGCGCGTGCGTCGGCGCCGGCGCCGTCGTCACCCGGTCCATTCCGGCCCGGACACTCGCCGTCGGCGTCCCGGCGCGGGTGATCCGCCACCTGGACGCCGCGCCGCGGGCGCTGCCCGAGCTGCGCGTCCATCTCGGCGGTTTGGCTGACCTCTGACCCACCTGACCAGGAGATTCCATGTCCAGTCCGGCTCCGACGCAACGGCAGTGGCGCAACCTGGGCGCCGGCACCAAGGAAATCGTCCGCCCCGCCCGACACCCGGACAGCGACGCGCTGGCCCGCGAGTCGGCGGCGGCCCGGCCGCCGGCCAGCCGGGTCGACGTGCTCTTCGTGAACCCGCCGACGCCGGACGGGAAGATCTGGATCCGATCGCAGCACCGCGTCGGCCGCCGGTCGCGGGAGAACATGATCTGGCCGCAGGTGTCACTGGCCCAGCTGGCGGCGATGCTGCACCCCACCTTCAGCGTGTCCATCATCGACGCCGTCGCCGAGCGGCTCGACTGGAAGGCGTTCGAGGCCCGCGTCCGCGAGCTGCGGCCGCGCTATTACGTGACGCACGTCACCGCCGCGACGCTGCAGAACGATCTGTACGGGACCTTTCTCGCCAAGTCCGTCGGGGCGGTGACGATGGCGTTCGGCACCTTCATCACGCCGATGCCACGCGAGACGCTGCGCAACTTCCCGACGCTCGACTACGGCCTCCGGGGCGAGCCCGACCTGACGGTGCGCGACCTGATCGATCACCTGGAGGGCCGCCAGTTCGCGCGGCCGCCCGAGGTCGACCGGATGTTCGCCGCGCACGACCCCAGCTACCGGCCGCAGGAGATCGCCGCCGGGTCCGATGGCGGACCGGACCTCTCGGCGATGAAGGGCCTGGTCTGGCGGCAGCGCGGCGAGATCTGTGTCAACCCGGATCGGCCGTTCGTCGCCCTCGACGACCTGCCGATGCCGCTGCACCACCTGCTGCCGCTGCAGCAGTACCGCATGCCGCTGGTGAAGGGGCCGTTCTCGTTCATCGTGACCAGCCGCGGCTGCCCGGCCGGCTGCATCTTCTGCATCAAGCACGTGAGCTACGGCCCGACCATCCGGCTGCGCTCCGCCGCCAAGCTGGTCGAGGAGGTCGCCGAGCTCTACCGGCTCGGGATTCGCAACGTCCACATGTTCGCGGACCTCTTCACCTACAGCCGCGAGCAGGTCGTCGACCTCTGCCAAGGCCTGCTGCAGTCGGGGATGTCCATCCGCTGGACGTGCAACAGCCGCGTCGACTTCGTCGACAAGGAGCTGCTGGTGCTGATGCGCCGATCAGGCTGCTGGTGCATCGCGTGGGGCGTCGACTCGGGCAGTCCGGAGATTCTCGCGGCCGCCCGCAAGAGCATTCCGCTCGAGCGCACCGTGCAGTCGCTGCACTGGTCGCGGGAAGTCGGCATCCTCAACTGGGGCTACTTCGTCATCGGCCTGCCCGGAGAAACCGAGGCCACCATCAAGCAGACGATCGCTTTTTCGAAGGCGCTCCCGCTCGACATCGCACTGTTCCATGTCGCCTCGCCGTACCCCGGCACCCCGTTCTTCGAGCAGGTGGCGAAGAACGGCTGGTTCCGGCCCGGCGTCCGCTGGGAAGACGTCAACATGGACGAGTGCACGGTCATCGACTATCCGCACCTGTCCGCCGAGCGGCTGGAATACTGGCAGAAGCGCGCCTTCCAGGAATGGGCGCTCCGGCCCCGGCCGATCCTCACCTACGCAAAGATGCTCCTCACCGACGGCCGGACGCTGCGGTCAGCGGTCGACATCGGCCTGCAGCACCTGACGTGGAAGCGCGGGCATCAGAAGACCCGCTCCGTCGGCGCGGGCGGGTGAGATGCCGGAGGCGACTCCGTCAGCGCTGCGTCAGATCGCGGATGTAGAGGTCCTTGAACCGCATCCGGCCGAGGCCGCCGGAGTGGAGCTGCAGCGAGATGTAGCCGTCGAACGACTTCGGCGTCGGGTCGGTGAAGTCGACCATCAGCGTGCCGTTCAGATACGAGGTGTAGCGGCGGCCGACGACGCGCATCCGCATCTCGTTCCAGTCGGTGGGGCGGAGCACCGTCTCGAGCTCGGGGTTGGGCCACACGATCCACTGGCGGCCGTCGCCATAGATGCCGCCGGAGTGGTGATTGAGGACGCGATCGATCTCGAACTGCAGCCCCTGCGAGATGTCGACCGATCCCGCCGGGAAGTCGGAGTGGAAGAACACGCCGCTATTGCCGTCGGCTTCGACCTTGAAGCGCAGAGTGAGATCGAAGTCGACGTACTTCTGCTCGGTGCGGAGGTAGCCGTACTCCTTGGTCACGCCGACGCCGTAGATCGCGCCGTCCTCGACGGTCCACTGCTCCTGGCCGACCTTCACCCAGCCAGTGAGGTCCTTGCCGTTGAACAGCTGGACCCAGCCGGGTTCGGCCGGCTTGGCAGCCGGCGTCTGCGCGAACGTCGTCGGCACCATCTCGCAGGCGGGCATGACGAAGGCGAGCGTCGCGGCAGCGAGGGCCGGGCGCAGGAATCGGATCGATCGCAGGCTCATGTCTGACACCCCGTGGGTTGGGCGACGCGGATGCGATTGCCATCCGGGTCGCGAAAGGCGATTTCGGTCAGGCCCCAGGGCATCGCCGTCGGGCCGTGCTCGAGCACGACGTCTTCAAAGCTGCCCCACTCGACGAAGAGCGTGGCCAGTTCGATGGTCCACACGCACACCTGGCCGTCGCGGCCGACGTCGCTCCGCTCGGTCAGCATGACGCTGGCGCCGCCCCGGCTCACCGACACGGTGGCCGGATCCTCGGGCCCGGCCTGGTGCCACCAATCCTGGCGGAAGCCGAGGCGTCCGCAGTAGAAGCGGACGCTGCGCTCGGCGCTCTCGACGCGCAGCACCGGGATCGCCGTGACGACGACGTCTCCCGTGGGCGCCGGCGGCATCGGCACGGCCGGCGTCTGCGGCGGCCCCGGCGCGGGCGGCGGGTGGCCCTCCCCTGGCATGGCGTCAGCCTAACACCACGCCGCCATGCGCGAACCCGTGCAGTCGTGGATCGCGGTCGTCACAGTGCCATCCCGTCACCGCGTGTGCGCTTCAAGACTCGGTCCCTCCGGACCGATTGAAGTCGTGCAGAGGTCGGTGCTCGAACCTCCGCCTTTTCATGCCCACGTTGATTCGGACCGGCGCGCCGGTGGCCGCTTTTCTCCCACCCACGGTCCCCGACCGTGACGGTTCCCGGCGTCCGCCGCGGTTCGTCGTCCGCGTCCTCGTCGCGTCGTTCGCGACCGTCGTGCTCGTGCTCATCGCCGTCGTCGCGCTGCTCGCCTATCAGGCCCGGCAGGCGGTCGAAGCGCGCGTCCGCGAGGAGCTCGAGGCCGGCCACCGGCTGGTCGCCATGGCCCAGGCCGAGCGCCAGCGCAACGCCACCGTCCAGGCGACGGTGCTGACGCAGAGCGACACCCTGGCCAACGCCTTCGAGCAGTTCCGCGCCGGGCGCAAGCAGGCCGGCGACGACGAGCGGCTCACCGCGCTCGAGTGGGAGCTGCGCAGCATCGAGGCCCTCCTCGACGCCGATGTCGTCGGCGTCGCCGACGAGGCCGGCCGCGTCCTCTGCGCGTCCGGCCGCTACACCGCGGCCTGGACCAACGAGCGTCTGATGCTCGACACGGAAGCGCCCGGCCCGTTCGAGGCATTCGTCACCGCCCACGACCAGCCGTTCGCCGTCACCGCCGCGCCGATCCGCGTCCACGGCGGCCGCATCGGCCACCTGGTAGTCGGCACCGCGCTCGATCAGCGGCACCTGGAGCGGCTGGCGCATCTCGCCCATTCCGGCGTCGCCCTCGTCATCGACGGGCGCGTCTTCGACAGCGCGTTGACGCCGCGCGACGCCGCCTTCCGCGCCGCGGTCGGCAAGGGACTGCTGACGTCGGGTCTGCTCGAGGTCGGCGGCGAGGTGTTCGCGTATCGCCAGATCCGGCAAGTCGGGCCGGCGACGTTCTACGCCATCGACTCGGTCACCCAGAAGGTGCGCAGCCTGACCCAGGCGGCGCTGCCCAAGCTGATTGCCATCGTCGTCGCCAGCCTCGGGCTCTGTCTGGTCGCCAGCTTCCGGCTCGCCCGATCGGTCAGCGCGCCGATCGATCGCCTGTCCCGCGAGATGGCGGAGATGGCCGACGTCCAGGCGGCGACGCGGCTGCCGGTGGCCCGGGCCTCGAGCCGCGAGGTCGCGGCGCTCATGGCCTCGTTCAATCGCCTGTCGCAATCCCTCTTGTCGGCCCGCGCCGAGACCGACGCCGCCGTCGTCGGCGCCATCCGCGCCCTGGCGGCCGCCCTCGACGCCCGGGACGGCTACACCGCCGGCCACTCGGAACGCGTCAGCGCCATCTCGGTGGCCATCGGCCGGCAGATGCAGGTCTCGGACGGCGACATCGAGGTGCTGCGGCTCGGCGCGCTGCTGCACGACATCGGGAAGATCGGGATCAGCGACAACATCCTCGGCAAGGCCGGGGCGCTGACCGACGACGAATACGAGATCATCAAGAGCCATCCGGTCCTCGGCGCGCAGATCCTCCGGACGGTCGCGTTCCTCGAGCCGCACCTGCCGATCGTCGAGCTGCACCACGAGCAGCCGGACGGCCTCGGCTATCCGCACGGCCTGAAGGGCGACCAGGTGCCGCTGCTGGCCCGCATCGTCCACGTCGCCGATGCCTTCGACGCGATGACGACGGCCCGCGCCTATCGCGCCGGGCGTCCGGCGTCGGACGCGCTCGCCGTGCTGTGGCGTTTCGCCGGCACCCAGTTCGACCTCGACGCGGTCCGCGGCCTGTCCGCCGCCCTGCCTGAGTTCCTGCACGGTCTGCCGGTTCGCGAAGAGCGTCCGCCGGCTGAAGTGGTGCCCATGCGCCGCGAGGCCTGACCTTTCCGCCGGAACAGGCCGGTGTCACCACCGCCCAAGCCGTTCGGCGGGCTCGACTCGGCCCGGCCAGCTAGAATGTCCTCATGACGATTCCACGCCTCGTGCTGCCCTTGGGTTTTGCCCTTGCCGCGATGGGGCCCGTCGTCACGTCGGCGCAGAACGCGCCGCCAGCCGACGCGAGCCGTCGCGTCGTGGTCACCGCGCCGTCCGCCACGGCCTACAGCTGCGCCGCGGTCACGTGCCGGGTGGTGACCGAACTGGACAAGGGCGTGGTCGTCGCCGTCGTGAAGACGGACGGCGGGTGGCATCAGGTGCTCGTGCGGACCTCCGCCAATGCCATGACCACTGGCTGGGTGAAGAGCGGCCAGGTGGCCGCGACGGACGACACGACGGTCCGCACCGGCAACGACCGCACCGACGGCGTCTTTCGGCCGGTGACACCGGAGCCCGCGCCGGCGTCAGCCACCGACGCCGTGGCCCCGGCGGTGGACGAAACGCCGGATCCCCGCGGCTGCCTCACCTGCCTCGCCAGCCGTCAGCCGACACCGGACGAGTGGCACGCCGCGATCGCCGATACCGCCACGAAGAAGGCGCCGCCGGCGACAGCGACCCGCGTCACGCCCGGACTCGCCGACGGCCGGACCAGCGAGGAGCGGATGCGCGACGTGTTCGCCCAGCGCTACGATCTCGAGCTGAAGCGGCTCGCCAACGTCGCGGCGAACGTCGACGTCGACCTCCAGTCGTATCTGGCGGCCTGCTTCCAGCGCTTCGGTTCGATCCCGGTCGAAGGCGCGCCGCCGCGCGCGACCAGAGTCGACGACATCCTGAAGGCGGCACGGTCGACGCCCGGCGCGGCCCGCTTCGCGCTGTGGTCGGGCACCGCGGCGTTCCAGTGGAACCCCACCTGGGCACCGCAGCCCAACGACAGCTCGCCGCAGCCCTCGTGCGAGCGGCTGTGGGAGGATGTCCGCGGCCGGGCCGATGGTCTGAAGATCGATCTCGAGTACCTCGAGCGCGACGCCCGCGACCACGACATCTACCCGGGCATCGTCCGCGAGATGCTGGCCGCCCGCGGCCTGGCCGAGGGCCCGGCGGGGATGCCGGCCCCGCCCGTCACGACCATCCGCTGACGGCCGCCGCGCGCCCTGGCGCGCCTCATCGACGTGCACCCGTGTGCAGGCCCACGATGCAGCCGGGACGGACCGGGCCGATTGCCGGATCGCATGTTCCATGTCGTGTTGCGCCGGCGCCAGAATGCCGGCGCTGCGCCTGCGGCCGCTCCGCGTTTCGTCGTCCGGGTGGTGGCGATCGCGTTCGCCACCGTCGTGGGCGTCCTGGCGGCGATCTCGGCGGTGCTCGTGCTCGAGACGCGCGCCGTCGTCGAGCGGGGCATCGCCACGGATCTGGCCGCGGCGCAACGGCAGCTGGCCGCCTCGCACGGTGATCGGCAGCGAGAGGCGTCGCTGCGGGCCAGCCTGATCTCGAGCAGCCCGACCCTCAAGACGGTCCTCGAAACCTACCAGGAACAGCGGAATTTCGGCGCCGACGCCGTCGCCCGCGAGCAGCTGGACGCCCTGCAGCGCGAGATCGATCGCGTGGCGTCGCTGCTGCGATCGGACGGCCTCGCCGTGGTCGGCCTCGACGGCCGCGTGGTCGTCAGCGCCGGGCCGAGCGCCCGCAGCTGGCCGGCCGGGACCCGACTCCTGGCGATCGGCGACGCCGAGTCGGTCGAGTCCGACCAGGTCATCGCCACCGGCGGCGAACCGTTCCGGGTGACCGTGGCGCCGATCGCGGCGGTTGACGGCGTCCGCCTGGCCTTGCTGGTCGAGGGGCGCCGCCTCGACATCCGCTACGCCAACGAGCTCGCCGGCGAGGCGCGCTCCCAGATCGCCGTGCTGGTCGACGGCCGGCTGGTGGCCAGCACATCGACCGGGCCGGCGCTGGCCACGCTGGCCGCGAGCCTGCGACGGGCTGGCGTGCCGGTGGGTGGCGGTACGTTCGAGGCGGCAGGGGAACAACACGGCTACCTGCTCGTGCAGCAGGTTGGACCGGCGGCGATTTATGCCGTCGCCTCGATCACGGCGGCGCGCGACGAGGCGACCGCGGCGGCGATCCCCCGGCTGGTGGCCATCGTCGCCGGCGGCCTGCTCCTGTGCCTGCTCGCCAGCATCTCGCTGGCCCGGCGCGTGGCGGCGCCGATCGACCGCGTCTCGCGCGACATCCACGCCATGGTCATCTCGCAGGCGCCGGCGCCGGTGGCACGGCGACACCAGGCGATCAAGGAGCTGGACGACCTCGGCGCCTCCTTCTCGAACCTGCTGCAGACCGTCCATGAGGCACGCGCCGAGACCAGCGCCGCCTACCTCGGTGCCGTCCAGGCGCTCGTTGCCGCGCTCGATGCCCGGGACCCGTACACCGCTGGTCACTCGGAGCGCGTCAGCCTGCTCTCGGTGGCGATCGGGCACGCGATGGGGCTCGGCCAGGACGATCTCGACGTCCTGCGGCTCGGGGCGCTGCTGCACGACATCGGCAAGATCGGGATCAGCGACGCGATCCTGACCAAGCCGGCCACGCTCACGGCCGAGGAGTTCGAGGCGATCAAACGCCACACGCTGCTCGGCGCCCAGATCCTGCGACCGATTTCCTTCCTCGCCGCGCACGTGCCGCTCGTCGAGCTGCACCACGAGCGCCCTGATGGGGCCGGCTATCCGCACGGGCTGCGCGGCGACGCGATTCCAATCCACGCGCGGATCGTCCACGTCGCCGATGCCTTCGACGCGATGACGACCGGGCGTGCCTACCGTGCCGCCCGCCCCGCCTCGGACGCCGTCGGCGAGCTGTGGCGCCACGCCGGCACCGACTTCGACGTGCCGTCGCTGCAGGGCCTGGCGAGTCTCGTATCGCGGATGGATGCCGCGGCGCTGGTCGCCCCCGTCGAGCCGTCGACCCTGGCCGTCGGACCGGCGGGTGCCGACGCAGAAGCATCCGCAACCGTCCTGCCGTTCGAGCGCCGCGTCTCCTGACCGCGCCGGCCCGGCGCTACACTGCCGGCATGCGCCCCGCCCGCGAAGGCCCTTTCGTCGCGCTGCTCGTGTTCGGCCTGGCCGCGGCGTCGATGGCGGCTCAAGCGGCGTCGACCGTCGATGCGCCGCGGGTGCGCGACCTCCTGGTGCTGATCGCCGCGCCCGATCCGCAAGGGGCCCTCGACGCGGCGCGCGAGCTGCAGCAGATGGGGCCGGCCGTTGCCCCGGCGCTCATCGATGCGCTGAAGACCAACCCCGCCTGCCAGGTGCAATGGGTCGCGTCCGGCGTCTTGCGCCAGTTACAGCTGGAGCCGGCGCTCGTCGAGGCGACGCTCGTCGGGATGGCCCGCGGTGTCTGCCGCGTGTCGTCGAGCGCCGACGCCGGCCTGCAGCAGGACGCGGCCGTGGCGATCGTCGATCGCCCGCGCGGGATCGAGCTGATGACCGCGCTGCTGCGG